>JANNCN010000122.1:0-23252 GCA_031386665.1 Rhodoferax sp.
GCTGGCCGCCGCCGCCGCTGTCGAGCAGGGCTCGGACCACCCGCTGGCGCAGGCCATCGTGCGCCGCGCGTCCAAGCTCACCATCGTGGCACCGACCGGCTTCGAGAGCCTTGACGGCATGGGCGCGCGCGCTGAAACCGCAGGGGGCACGGTTTACCTGGGCAACCGCCTGTTGATGGACACGCAAAAGCTCGCGCTCGGCGCGCTGGAGGCTCCGGCCAAGCGTTTGCAGGGTGATGGCCGCACGGTGGTGCATGTATCCCAAGCCGGTCGGGTCATTGGGCTCATTGCCATTGCTGATGCAATCCGGCCCACATCAAAGGCCGCAATCGCCAAGCTGCGCGAACGCAAGATCGAAGTAGTGATGCTGACGGGTGACAACCTGGCCACGGCGACACGCATCGCTGCCGATCTGGGAATCGACAAAGTGCTGGCCGACGTATTGCCGGCCCAGAAAGCCCAGAAGGTGAAAGACTTGCAGGCCACCGGCAAAAAGGTCGGTATGGTGGGCGACGGCGTCAACGACGCACCAGCGCTCACCCAGGCCAACGTCGGGTTTGCCATCGGCGCGGGCACCGACGTGGCGATGGAAAGCGCTGATGTGGTGCTGATGAAGAGCGACCCGTATGACATCGTCGGCGCCATTGAACTCTCGCGCGCAACAGTACGCAAGATGCACCAGAACCTGTGGTGGGCAGTGGGCTACAACACCATCGCGTTTCCGCTTGCGGCAGGCGTGCTGTACCCGTTCGTGCTGAGCCCGGAGGTCGCAGCGATTTCCATGTCAGGCAGCACCCTGATCGTGGCGATCAATGCGTTGATGTTGAAGCGTACCAAGCTGGCAGGCATCCGCCAGCCGGGCAAGGCAGTAGCGCCCGACACTTCTGGCGCGCGTGCAGCGCCGGAGGCAGCTAAACCGGCTGTGGTGCCGGCAAAGGCATAACAGCTCCCTAAAGTTGATCACTGACGTTTTCGGTGAGCTGCAACAAACTTGTTGCGCGGACAGTTCTGCGTGCGTTGGAATTCCGCCCTTGCTCAAAAACGTCAACCCAATCGCGGAATCGCCGCGCGATCTGCGTGGCGGCCTCACTGCGCGTGATCGTGCTCGCGCGATAACCAGCCACCGCATCCCAGAATGTGGTGCGACCAACGGCAAAACCGATGAAGCCTTCGACGCTTGCTGCTGTGGCAAGCCAGCTTCGCACCCTGGTTTCATCGGCACCTCGGCCGAGTACGATGCAGCCGACCCCCTGGCGCCCCTCGCGGCGCGCCATTGTGACGATACGCTCACAATCGTCCCGATCATCCAGACCTTCAATTTTCCAGACATCAGGCTCAACACCTGCAGCCTGCAAGGCTTGAATCGCCTGCTGCATAAACGTCGGGCGCATTTGCTGATCAAACGCGTCCTTGTCACCATCTGTGCGGGCCAGTTGATCGGCGGTAGCCGGCACCAGAAGTTCAAACATGAAGCGGCGACCACTGCGCTGGCAGTAGTCAGACAACTGCTTTAGCCTACTGGCCTGCCGCAGGTTTAGCGCTTTGTCCGCTTCAGGGTTGTACCGTACCAAAACTTTGACGAAGCTGGGATCAAAGGCCTCAACTTGGCTTGCAAAATCGTCACCATATTCAAATTGGAATTCGTCACCGCCGCTTCGCTCGACAGACAGTGCGGTAACGAAGCCTCTGCGGTGCGCGTCGATCAGGATGCGGGCACCGTATTCCTCGTCGACCAGGATGCCTACCGCCTCAACCGGCACACCCTCGTTCAGCGCTTGCCTGAAGCCCTCAAAAATGAGTTGCTTGCTGTCAATGACCGCCTCGCGTTGCGATACGGACAAAGGCGGCTTGAAGCCGAAAAGGCCGTCAACATAGGAATGCCGATGGTCGAATGGCAGCAGATACAGCGCTTTGTTGTAGCCCAGACTCATACCAACCCCACCACTGCTGCGGGAGAACTCTTTTCCCTGATCCGTGCCAACAGGGCGCTCCATGACTTGGCGAACGCCTGCACCCCTTCGAGTTGAAGTCGTGCGGCCAGCGCTTCGTCGTCAACAGCCTCACGCCTGAATTCTTCCAGCACGGCTTCACTGTAGCCGCCGTCAGCGGGCAAGGCTGTACCCACCTTGCCGTGGTCAGCAAACGCCAAAAGCGTCTTCTCCGGAATGGTATTGATGGTGTCCGGTGCGAGAAGGGCCTGCACATAGAGCGTGTCGGGCGCAGTGGCGTCTTTGGTGCCCGTGCTGGCCCAAAGCAACCGCTGCGGCCTCGCGCCTGCCTGAGCAAGCTTATTCCAGCGCTCGGACGCAAGCAAGTTACGGTAGGCTCGGTAGGCTCGCATCGCGATGGCAATGCCGAGCCGGTTGTGAAATGGCGGCGAGACTTCATCCTTCACCGTGGCATCCCATCGGCTGACGAAGATTGAAGCGACAGATTCAACCCTGGGATCAAGCCCATCCTCGACCCGGCGCTCGATGCCACGCAGATACGCTTCGGCTGCAGCCAAGTAGTGTTCCCTCGAAAACAGCAAAGTCACATTGATGGGCACGCCCTTGTAGATCGACTGCTCGATGGCCGCAATGCCTTCGGGCGTGCCAGGAATCTTGATGAAAAGGTTGGGGCGCGCCGCCTGCGCATGCAGTTGCAGGGCGGCTTTGACGGTGCCTGCAGTGTCTCTAGCGAGCAGTGGCGAGACTTCGAGCGAGACCCAACCGTCAGCGCCTGCACTTTTGTCAAAGATGGGCTTGAACAGATCGGCGGCCCGCGTCAAGTCTTGCAGTGCCACTGCGAAGAAGACTCCCTCTTCTGTCAAGCCTTGACCGGCCAACTTCTGGATAGCCTGGTCATAGACGCTGCTTTTACTGATCGCCTGTTCAAAAATAGTCGGATTTGAGGTCAGCCCGGTCACCGACAGCTCGGATATGTAGCGCGCAAGCGTTCCACTGGTCATCAGTTCCCGCGTGATGTTGTCCAGCCAGAGGCGCTGCCCAAGATCGTTGAGTTTTCGGGTGTAGGGGTTCATCATTTCTCCTTCAAGGCAAGGACCGTGCGAATATCGTCATCAAGCAGGTCACCAATGCGCTCCAGGCTGAGATCAGCTGGCGGGCAGGCGGCAATGATGGCCGGGTCGTGCGCGTAATGACCCTGGCGCGGAAAGACGGTGGTTAAGCGGTACTGCATGATCATTTTCATCGCCGAAAGAATGCGCAACTTGTCGTCCACCATTACGTAATGCCGTGCCGGGTAGCGCTTCTGCACTGCGTCGAGCATCTGTTCCTTATGGACGTAGATCAACACCCGCCCGTCAAAAGCATCCCATAAGCCGCTGCGCTGCACCTTGCGCGGCTGAAACACCACATCCCCATCCGACAGGATGACTGTGCTGCCCAAGGTGTTCAGGCGCGCAATGACTTCCAGCGCGCGCGGATAAAGACGATCAGCGAAGGGGTAGTCGATCAAGTAGCTTGACATGTGCAGCAAGCGCGGGTCGTCGCCCTTCCCGACGCCGTGTTCGCTATCCAGGCGGTAGCGTTGCAGCGCACCAAGGTAATCGGCATAGCCAAGCTCGGTGCGCAGGGCCTCAAAGTGCTTCCAGTAGTGGCCTGCACTGGCCGCGCCGAACTCGCGATCAAGATGGGCGCGCAGGTCAGAAATGATACGGTCGTTATCGAGCAGCGTGTTGTCCACGTCGAGCAGAAAAACGGTGTCCGGCAGGGCGGTCATGAAACGGGCTTCTCGATGTGACCACCGAACTCGTGGCGCATTGCCGACTGCACCCGATTGGCAAAGTCTGCGTTGCCGCGCGAGGAGAAGCGATCAAACAGGGCTGCGCTGAGCACATGTACTGGCACGCCTTCGTCAATGGCGGCCTGAATGGTCCAGCGGCCTTCTCCCGAATCTGACACACGCCCGCCATAGGCTGCGAGTTCGGGGTCTTTTTGCAAAGCTTGAGCGCTCAAATCAAGCAACCAGGAGCCAATGACACTGCCGCGCCGCCAGACCTCCGCAATCTCGGGCAAGTCCATATTGAACTGGTAAAACTCGGGATGGGCGAGCGGCGTGGTTTCGGCATCCTGCACAATCTTTTGCTTGCCCACGTTGGCATGCCGAAGAATGTTGAAGCCTTCAGCATAAGCGGCCATCACGCCATATTCGATGCCGTTGTGAACCATCTTGACAAAGTGACCCGCGCCAGACGGGCCGCAGTGCAGAAACCCCTCCTGTGCACTGCCGCTGTCAACGGTACGGCCTGGCGTGAGAGCGGCTGCCGCGACTCCGGGGGCCAGGGAAGCAAAGATCGGGCGCAGGTGCGTGACGATGTTGGACTCTCCACCAATCATCAGGCAGTACCCGCGTTCAAGCCCTTTCACCCCTCCGCTGGTCCCAACGTCAAGGTAGTGAATGCCAGCGGCCCGCAGTTGCGTGCTTCGGCGCAAGTCGTCGCGGTAGTACGAATTGCCGCCATCGACGACGATGTCACCTGGGTCCAGCATAGGCACCAGATCACCCAAAACCTGATCGACGGCTGCGGCTGGCACCATCAGCCAGATCAGGCGCGGCTGGTCCAGACGCAACACCATTGCCTTCAAGGTTGCGCTGCCAATGGCCCCGTCTTTTTGCAAACCAGCCATTGCCGCCGGCTTCCTCGCATGGACGATGCACTCGTGGCCTGTGGCAAGCAAGCGCCGCACCATGTTGCCACCCATTCGCCCCAATCCGATCATCCCAATTTGCATGCTATTTCTCCTCTTTCACCTGTATCTCTGCTGTCACACTTCTGCTTTTCGAGGCCAGGGCGAAGGTGTGACGGGCGATTTGTTCGTCCTCCTGTGACGCGATCGCCCGTACCAGGCAGCGTGACGCAGCAGTGTTGATGGGGTTCTTTGCTAACTGATTGCGGTCTTCGTCAAGGTTGACGCCGATCCAGGACAAATAGCCGCAGATTCCAGCGCGCACCCGCGCATCGTTTTCACCAATGCCCCCGGTGAAGACGAGCAGATCAATGCCATCCAGCGCGGCGATCATCGCGGCGATCTGCTTTCCCACTGAGTAGCAAAAGGTCTGGATGGCAAGCCGTGCATCGGCATGGTTCGCGGCGGCCCGATGCAGATGCCGCATGTCGCTGGAAATGCCCGAAATCGCCAACAAGCCCGAGTTGTGATCGACAAGATCAGCGAGCTTTGCAGCATCAAAGTTCAGTTCGCGCATGAGGTAAAGCAGCACACCGGGGTCCAAGTCGCCACTGCGGGTGCCCATGATCACGCCGCCAGTAGGTGTCAAACCCATGCTGGTGTCAATTGACTTTCCGTTTTTGACGGCGGTCACACTCGCGCCATTGCCCAGGTGAGCGATCACTATGCGATCGGGCAAATCGCCCTCCAACTCGTGCACGATGGATTCATACGACAGGCCGTGGAAGCCATAGCGCTGGATGCCTGCTGATCGCAATGCTTGGGGGATCGGCAGCACGCGGGCGACGTCGGGCAAGTTGGCGTGAAAGGTGGTGTCGAAACAAGCCGCCTGGGGAAGGCCGGGAAATTGCGCCTGGGCAAAACGAATCAAAGACAGCGCTGCGGGCATGTGCAGCGGCGCGAACGCGACCGCCGCTTCGAGTTGCTGCACCACCGAGGTATCCAGCAAACAATGCCGCCGCAAAGCCGGGCCACCATGCACGATGCGATGCCCGATGGCCTCGGGTGCGGGCCGGTCGCCCTTGGCCAGAAACTCCTTGACACTCGCCACGGCCTCTGCGGTGGTGGCATTGGGAACAGTGATCGAGGCCAACTCGTCAGCGTCTGTTACCCGCACGCGAAACAGGCCAAATTTGAAGGACGAGGAGCCGCTGTTGAGCGCTAACACAATCATGGATTTGGTGTCACTATGATTGATCTGACGGGCTCCAACGCCAATCCCTGACTTCAGGCATGTCGTCGCCATGCTGGGTGATGTAGCGCTTGTGACGCTCGATAGTTGCCTGGTAACGTGAGGTTTCCGCATCGACCAAGTATGCAAAACGGGGGATTCTGGTGATGGCGTCAAGCGCCAGTTGATAGCGGTCAAGCTGGTTTAAAACCACCATGTCAAAGGCGGTGGTGGTGGTGCCTTCCTCGTTGTAGCCGCGCACATGAATGTTGCTGTGGTTGCGGCGGCGGTAGGTCAGTTTGTGAACCAGTGACGGGTAGCCATGAAAGGCGAAGATCACGGGTTTGTTCTGGGTGAACAGCCCATCAAAAGCTTCATCGTTCAGGCCGTGTGGATGTTCTGACGCAGGCTGGAGCACCATCAAGTCCACCACGTTGACAAAGCGGATGCGGATTTGAGGCGCATACGCGCGCAACAGCGTGACGGCAGCGAGCGCTTCGAGCGTGGGCACGTCACCCGCGCAGGCGATCACCACATCCGGGTCTGCACCGTCTGTGCTGGCCCACTCCCAGACACTGGCACCTGCCGTGCAGTGGCGCACCGCAGCATCCATGTCCAGCCATTGCGCTTGGGGTTGTTTGCCAGCGATGATCACATTGACATAGTTGCGGCTCTTGAGGCAGTGGTCGGTGACGGACAACAGGCAATTGGCATCGGGAGGTAGGTAAATGCGCACGATGTCAGATTTTTTGTTCGCTACATGGTCGATGAAGCCAGGATCCTGGTGCGAAAAGCCGTTGTGATCCTGCCGCCAGACGTGGGATGTCAGCAAATAGTTGAGCGAAGCAATCGGCTCACGCCAGGGAATCTGCTTGCTCACCTTGAGCCATTTGGCATGCTGGTTGAGCATCGAGTCGATGATGTGGATGAAGGCCTCGTAACAGGAGAACAGGCCGTGCCGCCCGGTCAGCAGGTAGCCTTCAAGCCACCCTTCACACAGGTGCTCACTCAAGACCTCCATCACCCGGCCTTCTGTGCTGAGGTTGGTGTCACCATCCTCCATGTCAGCCATCCAGGTTTTTCCACTGACGGCATAAACGGCATCCAGGCGGTTGGATGCGGTCTCGTCCGGGCCGAAGATCCTGAAATTCCTGTTGACGAGGTTCAACTTCATCACATCGCGCAGAAACCCGCCCATGACACGCGTCGCCTCTGCATCTGAGCTGCCTGGTTGAGGCACGGCTACCGCGTAGTCGCGAAAATTGGGCATGACCAAATCCTGCAACAAGAGTCCGCCGTTGGCATGCGGGTTGCAGCCCATGCGAAGGTCTCCCTCAGGTGCCAGCTGGGCAAGCTCAACGCGAACTTTGCCCGCCTCATCAAACAGCTCTTGCGGACGGTAGCTTTCAAGCCAGTCTTCGAGCTGCTGCAAGTGTTCGGGTGTTTTGAAGTCCCCAATCGGTACTTGGTGGGCACGCCAGGTGCCTTCGACCGGTTTGCCATCGACAAACTTCGGGCCGGTCCAACCCTTGGGCGTGCGCAACACGATCATCGGCCAGCGTGGACGCTTGACATTCCCCTGGACTCCAGCAGACCGCGCTTCCTTCTGAATCTGTTGAATCTGCGCCAAAACTTGATCGAGCGTACCCACCAGGCTTTGGTGTACCTGCATCGGGTCGTCACCCTCTACAAAAAAGGGTTCATGGCCATAGCCGCGCATTAAATCGGTCAATTCCTCGCGGCTGATGCGCGCCAGTACCGTGGGGTTGGCGATTTTGAAGCCGTTCAGGTGAAGAATCGGCAGCACCGCACCATCGCCCGCCGGGTTCAAAAACTTGTTGGAATGCCAACTGGCCGCTAAGGCACCTGTCTCCGCCTCGCCGTCACCAATCACGCAAGTCACGATCAAATTCGGATTGTCAAACGCAGCGCCATACGCGTGCGCCAGGGAGTAGCCCAACTCGCCGCCTTCGTGAATCGATCCGGGGATTTCGGGCGAAACGTGGCTGGAGATGCCACCGGGCCAGGAGAATTGGCGAAACAGCTGTTTCAACCCGGCGCGGTTTTGCTCAATGGCCGGATAGCGCTCGGTGTAGGAGCCTTCCAGAAAGGCGTTCGCCACGATGCCTGGCCCGCCGTGCCCCGGGCCCATGATGTAGATCATGTTCAGGCTGTGCTGCTTGATGAGCCGGTTCAGGTGAACATAAATGAGGTTCAAGCCCGGCGCGGTGCCCCAATGGCCCAGCAGGCGGGGCTTGACGTGGGTTAGTTGCAGCGGTACTTCAAGCAAGGGATTGTCTTGCAGGTAGATTTGCCCCACTGACAGATAATTCGCCGCGCGCCAATAGTTATGTATTTTTTTTAACTGGTCTGGTGACAATGCGTCGGGCATTTGGATCTTTCAAATGGAGGGGCGTCGTTGGACGCTGTTCCCACTTGTACATAACTCGACGGCGTTTCGACTGTGCGGTTGCCCACATAATAAAAAAGATAAAAAGAACCTACAGGTTCATTATTTTTTAGAGAACCAAGATTTACCGATTTTATGAATGTTTTAGACCTCTAGCTCTCGAAAAATCTCATTAGTTTGCTATTATTAATATAGCAAATGTTTTGCTTGGTTCGAATGGCCTCAAATAGGAAAGCCGTGACTTCGACTGAACCGCAACCTTTGGCAGCGCCCCTGGCGCGCCTGCTGACTCTCCTGGCAGATCGAGCTGCGCCCAGGCGCTTGATCGCCTTGGCCGGGTTGCCCGGGTCTGGCAAAAGCACGGTCTCACGACGCTGGACAGATCGGGTCAATGAGGCCCACCGAGCGGCCACCTCGGCAAACGCTGACGTCGCTTCAAACGTGGCAATCGCTGGCAACTCGGCGGCGTCCGCGCATCCGTCCGCTCCCGCCATGGTGGCGCTGAGCATGGACGGTTTTCACCTCACCAAAGCTGAATTGGCCCGTTTTGCCCATCCGGCAGAGGCCTTCAAACGGCGCGGCGCTCCGTGGACTTTTGATGCTGCCGCCTTCGCCGAGCGCCTGCAAACCTTGCGTAGGCCCGATGCAAATGGCAGCGCACCCGTCACTTGGCCCGGTTTTGAGCACGGCGTGGGCGACCCGGTGGCCAATGCCGTTGTGGTTCACCCCGCCACCCGAATCGTTATGGTCGAGGGCCTTTACCTGCTGCACCAAGGCCATGGCTGGAAGCATGCTCACTATTTTGATGAATGCTGGTTTTTGGATGTGCCGATGGAAGTCGCCATGGAGCGGTTGGTGAAGCGCCACATGGCGTCCAACCACCAAACTCTTGAACTCGCTCAGGCTAGGCTTGCGGGCAATGACCGCCTGAACGCCAAGATGGTGTGGCAGTCTCGTGCGCTGGCGCATTGGTGGGTGGCGGACGGGCCGGCAAGCGAGGCTGGTTAGCGTTATATTGAGCATTGAGGTTTACAACGGCACTCTGAATGGAAGGCCCTTCATGAAATTCGATGCTTCAAATGCCACTCAAATTGGGTCGACTGTCCAGCGGCGCAAGGTGCTTGCTGGCGTGGCGGTTGTCCCCGCCTTCCTGGGCCTGTTCGGCTTAACGCCGGGTTCAGCGGGGGCGCAAAGCTCAGGTGCGGGCCCAGTGGCTGGAACTTTGGCCGCAAGCCGCTTGCAATCATGGCCGCTCAGAACCCCGCGCGTCACGGGTATTCATGACCTGGCTCCCGCGCCCGACGGTGGCGTTTGGTTCACTGCGCAACGCAGTGGTCATTTGGGTTGGTTTGATCCCAAAACCGGCGAGTCTGAGCTGATTGCATTGGGCATCGGCTCGTCACCCCATGGCGTCATTGCCGGGCCAGACGGCTCCGCTTGGATCACCGACAGCGGGCAAAACGCGATGGTGCAAGTGGCTTGGCCGAGCAGGGTGGTCAAGGTCTTTGCACTGCCCACGGGCACGCCCTACACCAATCTGAACACTTGCGCGATCGACAAAACGGGGGACGTTTGGTTCACTGGGCAAAGCGGTTATGTGGGCCGCGTGGCGGTCAAAACGGGCCAGGTCAGCGTGAAGGAATCGCCCAAGGGGCGCGGGCCGTATGGCATTTGCGCCACTCCCAAAGGCGATGTTTGGTACTGCTCGCTGGCGGGCTCGTTCATTGCGCAAATTGACCTGGCCACAGGTGAATCGCGCGTGGTCGAGCCGCCCACGCCAGGGCAGGGCGCGCGCCGGGTTTGGTCTGACAGTCGGGGGCGCATATGGGTCAGCGAATGGAACAGCGGCAATTTGTCGATGCACGACCCGGCGCTGCCTGCCACTGACGCCGCTCGCTGGCGTGCCTGGAAGCCGCCAGGCGACAACCCTCGCATGTACGCCGTGTATGTGGACGCGAAAGACATCGTTTGGTGCACCGACTGGGCCACCAACAGCATGCTGCGGTTTGACCCCGCCACCGAAAAGTTTGACCGCCTGCCCATGCCGCGCCCCGGCGCCACCATTCGGCAAATACTGGGTCGCCCAGGCGAAGTGTGGCTGCCTGAAAGCGGTACCGAGCACATCAGCGTGATCCGGACTTGACGGCCAAACCCTGGGTTGCTGACCCGTTAGCATCAGCGACCTAACTTCACGAACCCACAAGCTTCATGACAACCCAGCTTCAGCCAACTGCCATTGCAAAACCCGCCCAGTCTTCTGCCGCCACCAAGCCCTTAACCCGCCAAGACTTTCGACTTTTCCACCGCCTTCGAGTGCGCTGGGTCGAGGTGGACATGCAAAAGATCGTCTTCAACGGCCATTATTTGATGTACTTGGACACCGCCATGGGTGACTATTGGCGCGAATTGGCGTTTCCGTATGAAGCATCCGTGCACACCCTGGGCGGCGACATGTATGTCAAAAAAGCGGCGCTCGAGTACCACACCTCGGCTCGGTGGGACGATCAATTGGACGTGGGGATGAAATGCCAGCGCATTGGCAACTCCTCCATTGTCTTTGTTGGCGGTATTTTCAGAGGCGATGATTTGCTGATCACAGGCGAATTGCTTTATGTTTACGCAGATCCGGCGACTCAAAAGTCCCAAGCCTTGCCGCCCGCCTTGCGCGCCATGTTTGAGAATTTTGAAGCCGGGGCTGACATGGCCCCGGTTCAAATTGGCAATTGGAATGACCTAGGCGCCCTGGCCCAACAGCTTCGCAGCGACGTGTTTGTGCAAGAGCAGCGCATTCCCGCTGACTTGGTGTGGGACGCAGCCGACCAAACCGCCCTGCACGCGGTGTCGGTTAATCACCTTGGGCTGGCGGTGGCCACGGGGCGTTTGGTGACGCTGGCCCCAGGCGTCAGCAAAATTGGCCGCATGGCGGTGCATCGGGTTTTGCGGGGTGCCAATTTTGGCAAAGCCATTTTGAATTCGCTGGTCGAGCAATCGCGCGGGCGTGGCGACCATGAGGTGCGCTTGCATGCGCAAAGCAGCGCTGTCGGGTTTTACCAGCGCTTGGGTTTTGCGCCGCGCGGCGAGGTGTTTGAAGAAGCGGGCATTGCGCACCAAGAGATGTTCAAGCCGCTGTCACGAACCGCCGGAACCTAAAAAAGGCTAGCTTTGCGGCAAAGCCCGCCTAGATGTCCTCCAGCAGGGCGTAAGGCAGCGGCAGCAACTCGATTTTGGCACCAGCGGCTGATGCATGAGTCAAACCGCCCGCTGCGGCGGCAGCCACCTGCATGGAGACAATGGCATCAAAGCCACCGCTAGGTGCTGCCGCCGCTTGCGCGACGGTGCCGCAGGCCTGGTCGGCATCAGCCATGCCAAACACCTCGTCGCCTGCCGCCATGGCAGCCGAGCAATGCACCAAGTAGGCCCGGCGTTTGAGCGTGCCCCTGAACTGGCTTCGCGCCACCACTTCTTGGCCCGGGTAGCAGCCTTTTTTAAAATTCACGCCGCCTACCGACTCGTAATTGAGCATTTGCGGCACAAACGCATCGACGATGGGTGCCGTGATGGTGGCAATACCGCTGCGAACTTCGCCCCAAAGCCAAAGCGCGTGGGTCAGGTGATCGGGGGAAGCCAGCGCCACAGCCACGTCTTTGTTGTCACCCAAATTGGGGTTGACTGGGGCCACCTTCAGGGCGCGGAGCACGCCATCTGCGGGGTACAGACCAATGAAACTTTGGTCGCCCGAGTGCCAGCAGGCGCCTGCAATGAGGCTCTCGGGCAGGTCATCTGGCGACTCGTTCGACGCGGAATTTTTCAGATTCTCAACCGCGCTGCCTGCCAGCCCAGTGACTGAAAACTCGGCGCTGGCATCGGTCAACTTGGTTTTGGCCCGCATCACAAACATGGAGAGCCGTTTGAGCGTGGCGGGCAAAATGTCGCGGCTGCACAGCAACAATATCTCGGTATCACTTCGCTGAAAGCCGATAAAACTCGCTTGCATGCGGCCTTTGGCTGAGCAAAACGCCGCCAAACGAGCTTGGTTGGGCTTCAAAAGCACAAAATCCTGAGTCAACTGGCCTTGCAAAAAAGACGCGCTGTCAGCACCTTCAAGCCTGATCACGCCCCAATGTTGCAAGTTGACCGTACCGTCCAGGCGACCCTGTGGCGCACTCGTCAACGCATGACTTGGCTTGCCATCGGGGTCAGCACCCGATTTGTAACCATCTTTGTTACCGGGTGGAATGGTTTGCAAGAGTTCTGTGGTCATGGCGTGAATTATCATCAATGTTTATCACTTGCAGGGTTTAGGGTTGTGCGTCGTTTGCTTGCGTTTTTCATCGTTGTTTTAGTCGCTTTGGGTGCCTTCGCTGGGGCGGGTGCCTGGTGGCTGCACAAACCCCTGAAGCAAGGGGGCGACATTGTTGGCTTTGCGGTCGAGCCCGGTGCGCCCGCTCAGGTGGTGGCGCAGTCCGTGGCCGACTCGGGCGTGCAGGTGAATGCGACGCTGCTGTTTTGGTGGTTTCGGCTGTCTGGGCAATCGCGTGCCATCAAGGCCGGCAGTTTTGAGCTGGAGCCGGGGCAAACGCCTCGATCTATCTTGCAAAAACTGGTGCGTGGTGAAGTTGCCCTGCGAAGCATCACGCTGGTTGAGGGCTGGACTTTCAACCAGATGCGCCAGGCCTTGGCCAAAGAGCCTTTGTTGAAACAAGACTCTGCCATCCTCGCGGTTGAGGCCATCATGCAAAAACTGGGCAAACCGGGCGTTCACCCTGAGGGGCGGTTTTTCCCAGACACGTACAACTTTGCCAAAGGCTCCAGCGACCTCGCGGTCCTGAAACGCGCCTTGATGGCCATGGACAACAACCTGGACGCCGCTTGGGGCATGCGTTTGCCCGATACGCCCCTGAAGTCGCCCGAACAAGCCTTGATTTTGGCCAGCATCATTGAAAAAGAGACCGGGCAGGGCAAGGACCGGGCGCAAATTGGCAGCGTCTTCACCAATCGGCTCAAAAAAGGCATGCTGCTGCAAACCGACCCCACGGTCATTTACGGCATGGGAGACAAGTTTGATGGCAATTTGCGCAAACGTGACTTGCAAACCGACACCCCCTGGAACACCTACACCCGCCCAGGTTTGCCACCCACACCCATCGCTGCGCCTGGCAAGGCAGCCTTGATTGCAGCCGTGCAACCCAGCCCCTCCAAAGCGTTTTACTTTGTGGCGCGGGGCGACGGCACCAGCCAGTTCAGTGCCACCCTGGAAGAACACAATCGGGCGGTTAACAAATACCAGCGCGGCGGCCAACAGGGCGGCCAACACGCCAAAAACATCCCACCATGAGCGGCATTTTCATCAGCTTTGAAGGCATTGACGGCGCAGGCAAGTCAACCCACATTGAATCCTTGGCCAAAGCATTTCAGGCGCAGGGCAGGGTGGTCACCGTCACGCGCGAGCCCGGTGGCACGCCACTGGCTGAAAAGCTGCGCGCTTTGGTGCTGAACGACGCCATGGACGCCATGACCGAGGCACTTTTGGTTTTTGCCGCCCGGCGCGATCACTTGCAGCAGTGCATTGAGCCCGCGTTGGCGCGCGGCGAAGTGGTGCTGTGCGACCGCTTCACCGATGCCACGTTTGCCTACCAAGGTGGCGGGCGTGGGTTTGATTTGGAGGTGTTGGGTGCCTTGGAACAATGGGTTCAAAGCACGGATAGTTTGGCGGGCGAATTGACGGACAAATTGGCGAGTCACTTAACCATCCGCCAACCCAATATGACGGTGTGGTTCGACCTGGCCCCTGAAGTTGCGGCCCAGCGCTTGGCGGGCGCGCGCATTCCCGACAAATTTGAAGCCCAGCCTTTGGCGTTTTTTCAAAAGGTGTCTGCCGCTTACGCCGCCCGCGCCAAGCAGTTTCCGCAGCGCTTTGTGCGTCTTGACGCGGCCTTGCCCCGCCACCAGGTGTGGCAACAGCTTACTTTGGTGATGGTACGCCGGGGTTGGCTTGCCATCATGGTGGCCGCCAACGGTGGCCCAGCATGAGCAGCGCTGAACCCGTCTGGATTGACCAACAGTTGAAGAGTTTGCTGGCTCAGCGCGGGCACGCGTTTTTGCTCAATGGGCCATCTGGTTTGGGCCAATACCGCCTGGCCTACGCCGTCGTTCGGGCCTGGTTGTGCGACAGCCCGGTTGCCCCAACCGGTGCCGCGTGCGGCCAGTGCGGCAGTTGCCATGCGATTGACGTGCGCACCCACGCCGACCTGTGCGTGTTGATGCCCGAAACCGTGATGATTGAACTGGGTTGGCCCTTGAGCGAAAAGGCCCAAAGCGACATTGACGACAAAAAACGCAAAGCCAGCAAAGAGATTCGGGTTGAGGCCATGCGCGACGCAGTGGAGTTTTCGCAGCGCACCAGCGCTCGCGGTCGGGGCAAGGCGGTGCTGGTGTTCCCGGCTGAGCGAATGAACAACATCACAGCCAACGCTTTGCTCAAAACACTCGAAGAACCCCCTGGCGAGGTGAAGTTCATCTTGGCCTCTGAGTCTGCCCACCAGTTGCTGCCGACCATTCGCAGCCGCTGCCTGGGCCATAGCATGGTGTGGCCTGACCACAATGCATCTTTGGCTTGGCTTGAAACCCAAGGCGTCAGCCGCGCCCAAGCGCCGGTTTTACTGCGGGCAGCCGGTGGACGCCCGGACGATGCTTTGCTTTTTAGGGCGTCGGGGCGCGATCCGCAAAGCTGGGCCGCCCTGCCCAAAGCCATGCAAAAAGGCCAGGCTGAGGCGCTTAAAGACTGGACGCCGTCGCAAATGATGGACGGTTTGCACAAACTGTGTCATGACCTGATGGCCGTGAAAGTGGGTGCGCAACCGCGATTTTTTGACGTGCCCGATTTGCCACCGCCCGCTTCGATGGCAGCACTGTCCCGCTGGGCCAAAGCACTCACGGCGGCCACGCGAACCATGGAACATCCTTTTAATCCGGGTTTGATGACGCAGGCCCTTGTCGATCAAGCCAAAAACACCCTAAACTCGCGCCTATGAGTACTACGCCTGCGTCCCGCCCCAGTGTCATTCAGTTGGCCATCAAGGAAAAAGGCGCGCTGTACGCCGCCTACATTCCGGCCTTCACCGAAGGCGGTATTTTTATTCCGACCGCTCGTGAGTACAAATTGGGCGATGACATTTACGTATTGCTGTCCTTGCCCGACGACGCGCAGCGCTACCCGGTAGCAGGCAAAGTAGCTTGGGTCACACCCGCCAAAGCATCGACCAACCGAACCCAGGGCGTGGGCATTTTGTTTCCCAAAGACGAAAAATCCAAAGCTTTGAAGCTTCGGATTGAAGAAATTTTGGGCAGCCATTTGGCCACTGACCGCCCGACACAGACGATCTAGGCCACTTGGGTGGGCTTGTCTGGTTTGCTCGCCACTTTCTTTGTTTTTGTCGCAATCGTCGTTTTGACAAGTCCCCATCATCGTCCTGCCTGACTCGAATTTCGCCCGCCTGAGGGTCACTCGCCGCTTCGCCCCAAGCCGCATCAACTATTCACCCCTAACACCGTGTTTACCGATTCGCACTGCCATTTGAGCTTTCCTGATCTGAAAAGTCAGCTTCCGACCATTCGCGCGGCGATGCAGGTGGCCCAGGTCGACCGGGCCTTGTGCATTTGCACCACCCTGGAGGAATTTGCCGACGTTCATGCCTTGGCAACCAGTTACGACAACTTTTGGTCTACGGTCGGTGTGCATCCAGACAACGAAGGCGTGATCGAACCGAGCCTGGCTGACCTGGTGCAGCGCGGGCAACTGCCTCGTGTGGTGGCCATTGGTGAAACCGGGCTGGACTATTTCAGGCTGGGTGCCCGAAGCGTGGGCGACATGCAATGGCAGCGAGATCGTTTTCGCACCCACATTCGGGCGGGCAGGGCCTTGGGCAAGCCCTTGGTCATTCACACACGCAGCGCATCGGCGGACACATTGGGCATTTTGGTGGAGGAGGGCGAAGACGGCTCTGCGGGGTGCGCAGGCGGTGTTTTTCATTGTTTTACCGAAACCGCCGAGGTCGCTCGGGCGGCGCTGGACTTGGGGTTTTACATCTCCTTTTCGGGCATACTGACTTTCAAAACGGCGCAAGACATTCGCGATGTCGCGGCTTTTGTGCCCTTGGATCGGGTGCTGATTGAGACCGACAGCCCTTATTTGGCCCCGGTTCCTATGCGCGGCAAAACCAACAATCCGTCTTATGTGCCCTTTGTTGCGGCGGAATTGGCGCGAATCAAGGGCACCAGCGTTGAGGCTATTGCTAACGCCACCAGTCGCAATTTTGAGCAACTCTTCAAAGGGGTTAAAGCATGAAAATCAGGGTGCCAAAAGTATTTAGAACTTACTTTAAAAAAGCAATTTACTGTGTTGTTCTAATTGGGTTTTCATCTGTCAACGCAGGTTCGTACGATGACTTTTTTACCGCCATCAAAAAAGACGACGCAGCAGCCGTTGCCGCCTTGCTGACCCGGGGGTTCGATGCCAATTCGCGTGATGAAAAAGGCCTGCATGGCCTGTTTTTAGCGATTCGGGAGCCCTCGCCCAAAGTCACCGCAGTGTTGCTGGACTGGGAAAAAACCACTGTCGAAACCCGCAACGCAGCCGATGAAAGCCCTCTCATGATGGCGTCGCTCAAAGGTCAATTGGACGTTGCCACCAAGCTGATTGCCCGTGGCGGCGACGTGAACAAGCCAGGCTGGGCTCCGCTGCACTATGCCGCAACCCAGGGGCATGTCGCGTTGATCAATCTGTTGCTCGAACACCATGCCTATATTGACGCGCCATCGCCCAACGGCAGCACGCCTTTGATGATGGCGGCTCTTTACGGCACACCATCCGCCGTCAAAGTGCTGCTGGAAGCTGGTGCCGACCCCGAACTCAAAAACAGCCTTGGCCTGACGGCGATTGAGTTTGCTTACCGCGACAAACGCACAGAATCGGCAGATTTGATCGCTGCGTTCATTCGTGGGCGTCAGCCTAAGGGAAAATGGTGACAAGCGCTGACTGGTACGCATTTGTATGTGGCTAGAGTGACTTGCAGGCCATATTTGACTTGACCTCTATAACGTATTGATTAATACGATGTATATTATGTTAAGTCAAAGATATAGATATCGAATTCAAATGTTTAGTCTGTGGTGTTGAATCAACAGGATTGAATCTGCAATGAACGGGAGTTGGTCAGCCTAAGCCAGCCCAAACTGGCCAACCGCTCAAAACACCGTGAACGCCACCGTCGGCACGCTGATGTCTGAAAACGGTGCGCCCAGTGCGATTTCACCGCGACCATGCAGCACGCATTCATCGCGGCGCAGGGTCAGGTCGGCACCAGCGCCGTTGAACCGCACCCAGCAGCCGTAGGTGCTGACGTCCGTCAACACCACGCTGCCATTGCGCCAGGCGATGCGGGCATGTTCGCGCGAAACGCGAGGGTCATTGACGGTGAACTCCACATTACGCACCCGGCCGATGTGAATGGGCAGGTCAAACGCGCGAAAAGTGGCTTTGGTGTCAAGCCAAGTCAGTTGAATTTCCCCGCCCAAGGCATCGGCGGCGGACTTGGGCATCATCGTGTCGATGTCGCCTTGCATAGTCAAAAAGTCGGTGGCTTCCTCAACTTTCCACTCGATTTGTGACACCACGCAGGGTTCTGCCCGCCCGCGAATCGCGATAGGCCCGAGCGGCCGAAAGCGCACACCGGCCAGTTCTTCGGTGTTGGTCAGGGTGGAGTTGGTGGCCCAAATTTGGTTGGCCCCCGACAAGTCGCTCAAGCGGGCCGCCACATTGACGGCGTCGCCATAGCAATCGCCTGCCACCAGCTCCACCTCGCCACTGGCGACGCCCACGCGAATGGGCATGCTCATGGCTTTGGACGGGCTGCCGAGTTCTTTTTGGTGGCGCCGCTGCAAGCTCACCACGGCTTCAATGGCGTCGGCTTCGCGGGTGAACGTTGCCAGCACGCCATCACCCAGTGTTTTGACGATGTGGCCGCCGTGGTCTACAAAAACTTCACAAATCCATTGGGTCAGGCGGGTGACCGCCAGTGTGGCACGGGCATTTCCAGTGGCCTCGAACAGGCTGGTGCTGCCCATGAGGTCCGCAAAAACGACGGTCGTTTGAACTGTTGTCTGAGAGCCCATTCCCACTAGTCTTCCATTCTTGTCTGCGGTGATTTTGTTAACAGAAGCATCCTAGTTTAGGGCAAAGGCTGCGGTTTGGTGGTGGGCATAACCCAACACCCTGCCAACACCCTGCCCGCACGCCAAACAAGCGGTCTCGCGCTGATCACAGCAAGGAATCAAAGCACATGCCCCCAAACCAGCAAGGCGTCGCGGTCTTCCACCACCAGATCAACTTTTGCGCCAACTGGCAACAGCACTTTGGTGGCCACATGGCCAAACGGCAAATTGGTCAGCACCGGTATTTTGAGCTGGCTGCGCAAGGCATCGACCACGCTTTGTAGTTTGAAGCCTTTGTCATGGGGCAGCAGTTTGAATTCAGTGAACTGGCCCAGCACGACCGCTTTTTGCCGCGCCAAAATGCCGCTGTTCAGCAGTTGTGTCAGCATGCGTTCAATGCGGTAAGGGTGCTCTGCCACATCTTCCAAAAACAAAATGCCACCTTTCACTTCAGGCAAATAGGGTGTGCCCACCAGACTGCAAACCAATGACAAGTTGCCGCCCCACAGCACGGCGTCTTTGATGTGGAAGTTGGTTTTTGGAAGTTTGTCAGGTGTGGTTTTGCCCTGCCGCCAACCCGCGCCCTCCCCCTGCCCTGTCACCATGTCGTTTAAGCAATCTTCCATGATGTCGTCTGGCCCACCCGAACCGTCTGGCAAGGTGGCCGCGCCAAAACCTTCGCACAAGGCCGGGCCCGCCCAGGTCACGCGGCCGGTTTTGGCAAGCAGCGCCAAAGACAGCGCGGTGAAGTCGCTCAGGCCGACAAATTGCGTGCCTTTGTCGATGGATTTGGCCAGCAGCTGGTAGTTGATGCCACCCAAAAGCCTGGTGATGCCGTAGCCGCCGCGGCTGATCAGTGCCACATCGGCGCCGCTGGCTGCCGCGCGGTGAATTGCAGACAGGCGGGTGGCATCGTCGCCAGCAAAGCGCTGGTAGCTGGCCCGCGCGGATTCGTCAATTTCAACCTCATGCCCCAAACTTTGGAGCCGCGCCACGCCACGTTTGAAAGCCGCTTTGTCGCGCACCGCCCCGGACGGCGAGTAAATATAAATGTGCTTTTTCATCATGAATCAAAAGGAAAATTTTAAAAGTACGCCACCGCCGCCTGGGCAATGGCCTCGCCATGCTCTTGCACAAAATGACCCGCTTGCTCAACCACCATGGGTTCCGGGCAATCGCGAATTTGGCTTTGCAGGCGCTTCATGACGGCGGGGCCTAGCACCGGGTCTTGCGCACCCACCGCCATGAAGGTTTTGCCAGCCCAGTCTTCGGCCCAAAAAGTTTGGGCCAGGCGCGACACGGCAGCGCCGTCAGAATCTGCAAATTCGGGCACCATGGCGGGGAACGCGCGGGTGCCCGCACGGTGCCCAACATCCGGGAACGGGGCCATGTAGGCGGCGCATTCGGCGGCAGATAAATGCGGGTTGCCACGCGCGAAGAGCTTGCCAATGTCAAACCCCGGGTTTTTGGCGCACATGTCGCGCCAAGCCACAAAGCCGGGTGACAAAGGTTCTTGCCCGGTGGCCAACATCGTGTTCATGACCAACAGGCCTTGGTAGCGTGATGGCGCAGCCACAGGCAGCGTGAGGCCGAGCAAACCGCCCCAGTCTTGCACCACCAAAACGATGTTGCGCAAATCGAGCCGCTCAACCAGTTCAAGCAAGGTTTGGCGATGCCAGGTGAAGCTGTGCGCTTCAGTTTTTTTGAGTTTGTCGCTTTTGCCAAAACCAATCAAATCAGGGGCCACCACGCGATGCCCTGCTGCCAAAAAAACCGGAATCATTTTGCGAAACAGGTAGCTCCAGGCTGGGTTGCCGTGCAGGCAAAGGTAGGTGGTTTGGCTTTCACTTTGGCCTTCATCCAGGTAATGCATGCGCAGCCCGGCAAGGGCGCTTAAGTCCGCCACATAGTGCGGCCCCCACGGGTAGCCGGGCAAGTTGGCAAACTGGCTGTCTGAGGTGCGCAAGGCGTCATCGCGAAGGGGTTGGGTCACGGCAGGCTCCAGTCGTTTTTGCTCTCGGCGGGTTTGAAAAAATTGTTGCAAAAGTCGCGCACAGTCAGCCGCCATCAGACCGCCTTGCAGTTCAGTTTGGTGGTTCAGGGTGCCGTTGTCAAACAGGTTAATGACCGAGCCCGCCGCCCCGGTTTTGGTGTCAGCCGCGCCAAAAACCACCCGTTTCAGGCGGGCGTGGAGCATGGCCCCGCTGCACATGACGCAGGGTTCCAGCGTGACAAACAGCTCGCAGCCGTCCAGTCGGTAGTTGCCCAAAACTTGCGCGGCCGCCCGCAAGGCCGCAATTTCAGCGTGCGCCGTGGGGTCGTGTGAGCCAATCGGTTGGTTGTGGCCCGTCGCGATGATTTGCCCGTTTTTGACGACCACGGCACCCACAGGCACTTCGCCCGAAGCAGCAGCTTGGTTCGCTTGCGCGAGGGCGGCGGTCATGAAGTCGATATCGGTCACTGGAGGGTTTCGATTGAAGTTGTGGTTGTGGGCTTTGAGTTACTATTATTAGTATAGCAAACTTTGTATATTCTGCGAGAGCTAGAGCATTATTTTATTGGAAATTTGTCGATTTTAGCCTAAATTTGACAAAAAAGAACCTGCAGGTTCTTTTTTGTCATTTTGGGCCAAAAGCGGTCGTTTTGAAGGGGTGGGATTCGGCAGGCAGTGGCAAACTGGGTTTGGCAGAGTGGTCTGGTTGGGTCTGTAGGTCAGGTGGTTATTCTGATCCGGATCAGGCCGATGGCGCACTCAGCTCCGCGGCTGTCCCCCGGCCTGCGGCCTCCTCCTTGATGCCGCTGCGCTGAATGCGCCATCGGCCCGATCCTGAACGTCGCGGGTTTTTGACGCATCGCTACAAACCAAACCCTATTTTGCTGGACGATGTCGGTGGGGGGAATGGCGCAGCGAAATCAAGAAGGAGGCCGTAGGCCGGGTGACATTCGCGTAGCTATTCACCCCGGCGGCATCGGCCAGCAAAATCCGGCTAGAACAGACCAGCTTTGGCAATTTTCAA
The DNA here is from genome assembly GCA_031386665.1 of Rhodoferax sp. Lineage (GTDB taxonomy): Bacteria > Pseudomonadota > Gammaproteobacteria > Burkholderiales > Burkholderiaceae_C > JANYCG01. The sequence continues at coordinate 21,499 of JANNCN010000122.1, forward strand.
ACCGGCACAACATTCAAAGCCATGCAACGTTCAAAGCCGTGCAACGTTCGAAGTTCCAGTTTCAAGGCTTCTCATCCGGCACAGCCCGCGCGGGTTGCATGGCGGATTCCAGGGCGGCTTTGAACTGGGCTTGGGTTTGTTGCGATTGCTCTTTCACGTTGGCGGCTGCGGCGTTGGGCGCTGAACCGGGCTCGGTGGCGGCTTTGTCGGCTGGGGCCATAACGGCTGGCAGCTTCACCGCCTGAGACGGGCTGAGCTGCTTTTTGGCCAAAAACCCCACCACGGCTACAACGAACAGCAGGCTTAGAACTCCAAAAACAGCGCGCATGGCAGACCCCTTTCTTGAATTGGGCGGGTTGGGTGAGTTGAATGACTCGATTGAATCAGGTCAATCCAGACGATTGGCCAAGGCTTTCACGCGGGTTCAGCCCGAGCTTGTCCATCCACTGTCCCAGCGCTTGTTCGTTTTCGCCTCCGGCTGCATAGGCGGCGCGCATTTTGGCGTGGGATTCGGGGCGGTGCTGGTTGAGTTTGAGTTTGCATTGCAAATCGGTCACTTTCAGCTCAAACGCCACAATGCCGGCCAGCATTTTGCGCTGATAGTCGTGCCCCAAATCAATCCACTGCTGCACGTAAGCGGGGTCGTGCACGCCAATCAGCTTTTTCAGCAGGCGGTCTTTGCCATCGGCATCTTCAATTAGCGTCACGTCAACCTGGCAATGCACGGCCAGGTAGTTCCAGGTGGGCACGCGCACCAGATCGGGGTACACGCGCGGGGTCATGTAGGCCTGCGGGCCCATGAAGGTGACCAGCGCTTTGGCCTTGGTTTCACCCGTCACACCGCCCTCGCCTGCTTCGTGCCCTTGCTCGTTCAAAGCTTTGCTCGCAGCGTCATTCACTGGCTGCGTTTGCAACAGCGCGCGGTGCGGGTTGGCCCTGGCAAGGTGGCCGAGCAGTCGCAGGTCTTGTCCGTTGGGGTCAATTTCAAGCTGCAATGGCAGGTGCGTGATGAAAGGCGCACCGTCTGGCCCCACGCTGATGAGCGACGCAAACGGGTGGCTCTGCATCAACTCGCAAGCGTGGGCGCGGTTGGGCGAGTTGAATTGGGGAGGCATGTACATGGTGATGGGGCGCAATTGACTTAGAGGGCGAAGCTCGACCAACTCGATTCATTCAATTGACGCTCTGTGCAGGTTTGAGTCAGCCATTTTGCCAGCAGCGGTGGCCGGCTGACCGTCATTTTTGACTGCCGCTTGTGGCGCTGCGCCTACCTTGGTCAGCCCTCAAGCGCGCGGTTGTTACAAATTGATGTAGGCGTTGTCTGACACCCGAATAGGACAAAGGGCCACGCTTCATAAGTGCAATCGAATGCATACTCAGGTCAACCCAGCGTGCTTTTGATGCATTGGGTTACAACTGTATCCTTGCATGCCCCTACTTAAAACCTACCTGGTCGAAGACAGCCAGGTCATTCGCCAAAGCCTGACTTCTGCGCTCGAGGAGCTGGCTCAAATCACCATTGTGGGCACGGCGGAAGATGAAAAAACGGCCACCCTGTGGCTGGCTGACCCCAAACGAGAGGTCGATTTGGTGATCATCGACATTTTCCTCAAACAAGGTTCGGGCATGGGTGTTTTGGCCGAAGCCCGGGCGTTGCACCCAAGGGCCAAAATGATCGTGTTGACCAATTACGCCACGGTGGACATTCGGGCCAAGTCCCTGGCGCTGGGTGCGAACCGGGTGTTTGACAAATC
>JANNCN010000138.1:0-2111 GCA_031386665.1 Rhodoferax sp.
GAAGGTTGGGGCCAACCACGCCTTTTTGCAGCGCTTCCAGCAGGGTCAAGTATTCTTTGACTGACACAGGCAGCTTGGCGGAGCGAAGCGTGTAGAAAAAATCAATTAGCATGTGTTGCCTCTCCTTTCGCAGTTCGGTTAGCCGCGCGGCCTGTCCAATGAATGAATCAACTGCGCCTTCACCTCGGGCCATTCGCCGCTGCGCAGGCTGTACATCACGGTGTCGCGGATGCTGCCGTCGCGGCGCAGGGCGTGGCCGCGTATCACACCGTCTTTGCGGGCACCCAAGCGCTCGATGGCGGCTTGGGAGGCAAAGTTGAAGTTGTCGGTGCGCCAGCCCACCACATGGCAGCCCAGGGTGTCAAACGCATGGCCCATCATCAGCAGCTTGCAGGTGGTGTTGACGTGGCTGCGCTGGCAGCGTGTGGCGTACCAGGTGTAACCAATCTCGACGCGTTTGACGACGGGCAGGATGTCATGAAAGCTGGTGCTGCCCAGCACCTCGCCGCTGGCGGCATCTGTAACGGCGAAGGCAAAACGGTTGCCCGCTTCGCGCATGGCCAGGGCATCTGAGATGTATTGGCGGGTGTGCTCGGGCTCAGGCACCGAGGTGACGCGGATGTTCCACAACTCGCCATCAGCCGCCGCTGCCCGCAAGCCCGCCTCATGCGCCAGAGCCAGGGGCACCAGGCGGATGCCACGGGCTTCGAGCTCAACCGGTTCTACAAAGGCCATGGTGAGCGCCACTCAACTTCAGCGGTTATGCCGCTGCATGAACACCAGCTTTTCAAACAAGGTCACGTCTTGCTCGTTCTTGAGCAGGGCACCGACCAGCGGCGGCACTGCCACTTTGTCGTCTTTGCTTTGCAGGGCTTCAAGCGTAATGTCTTCGGCCACCAGCAGTTTGAGCCAATCCAGCAGTTCGCTGGTGGAGGGTTTCTTTTTCAGGCCGGGCAGGTTGCGCACGTCGAAAAAGGTCTTCATGGCCGAGGTGAGCAGCTCTTTTTTGAGGCCGGGGAAGTGCACGTCGATGATCTGCTTCATCGTCTCTGCATCAGGAAACTTGATGTAGTGGAAGAAGCAGCGGCGTAAAAAGGCGTCGGGCAGCTCTTTTTCGTTGTTGGAGGTGATGAACACCAGGGGGCGGTGCTTGGCCTTGATGAGTTCACGGGTTTCGTAGCAATAAAACTCCATGCGGTCGATTTCGCGCAGCAGGTCGTTGGGGAACTCAATGTCGGCTTTGTCGATTTCGTCGATCAGCAGCGCCACCGGCTCGTCGGCCGTGAAGGCCTGCCACAACACGCCCCGCAGGATGTAGTTGTGGATGTTTTTGACGCGTTCGCCACCGTCGATGTCTGACAGCTGCGAGTCGCGCAGGCGGCTCACCGCGTCGTATTCATACAGGCCCTGTTGCGCCTTGGTGGTCGATTTGATGTGCCACTGCAACAGTGGCATTTTGAGCGCGGCCGCCACTTCTTCGGCCAGCATGGTTTTGCCGGTGCCGGGCTCACCCTTGACGAGCAGCGGGCGCTTGAGCGTGATGGCGGCGTTGACCGACAGCATCAAATCTTGGGTGGCAATGTAGGTTTGGGAGCCTTGGAATTTCATGGGATTTAGGAGGTGATCATGCAATAGGGCAATTCTGGGGCGATTCAGCGGATGCCGCCCGATATAATCAGACGCTTAAATTCCTCCGAATTCCTTTGAATTGTCTGCGCAAAATGAAGAAACCGCTGTCGCCAATATTCACTTTTCTGTTCACCGCGCTGGTCGCGTTATCGGCCCCCTTGCTTGCGCAGGCGCAAGACATCAAAGGTGATGCCAAAGCCGGCGAACGCAAAATTGCGGCCTGTATCGGCTGCCACGGCATTACGGGTTACCAGGCCACTTTTCCTGAAGTCTACAAAGTGCCCAAAATTTCGGGACAGGGTGCCAAGTACATTGTTTCTGCCCTGAACGCCTACAAAACGGGCGACCGCAAGCACCCCTCCATGCGCGCCATTGCCGAGGGCTTGAGCGACCAAGACATGGCCGATGTCGCTGCCTACTACGAAGCGCATGGTGCGGGTGGCGCGGCCCCTGGCAAAGCAGCCGAAGCCACAGGCAAAACA
>JANNCN010000139.1:0-44018 GCA_031386665.1 Rhodoferax sp.
GGGCGCTTGCCTGCGCGGCGCAAAACTGTGGTCATGGCGGTGACCAGCGGCAAAGGCGGCGTGGGCAAAACTTTTTTTGCGGCCAACCTGGCCTGCGGTCTGGCCAAACGCGGCAAAAAAGTGCTGCTGATCGACGCCGACCTGGGCCTTGCCAACCTGGACGTGGTGCTGAACCTGCACGCCAAAGTCACGCTGAACGACGTGCTGGCAGGCACTGCGCGGGCGACGGACGCGATAGTTGCGGCGACAGGCGGATTTTCGGTGATATTGGCGGGCTCCGGCAAAGCTCATTTTGCCCAGCTGACCGACAGCGTGCGCAGCGGTTTTGTGCAGCTTTTGGCAGAACTTGCCGCCCTGCCCGAGCCGTTTGACATCATCTTGCTGGACACCGGCGCGGGCATTTCAGACACGGTGCTGTTCATCGTCTCCCTCGCGGCCGAGGTGATTGTGGTGGCCACGCCGGAACCCACGTCGCTGACCGACGCTTACGCCACCGTCAAAGTGCTGGTCACCGAGCAACATCGCCGCCAGGTGCGACTGGTGGTGAACCAAACTGCCCGCCTGGGCGATGGCCGTGCCATCACCACGCAGTTGCAGCAGGTGCTGGACCGCTTTGTCGCCACCGACCCCGGCCAGGCCATTCGCTTGCTGCATTTGGGCGACATTCCCGCCGACCCCCAAGTGCGCCAAGCCGTCATGCGCCGCCAATTGCTGCTGCACACCACGCCCGCCTGCCCAGCCAGTTTGGCGCTGCTGCTGGTCGCGGTGAAGGTGGATGAGGTTTTGGCGGGGTGAATGGGGCTTGGGGCCGTATTTTGTCGACTTTTGGTAAAAAAGAACCTGCAGGTTCTTTTTTACCAAAATCGCGCAAAATATGAATAAAATATGGCTCTAGATCTCGCGTATGCTCAATAGTTTGCTATATATTTAATATCAATTTGAAATTCACGTCAAGCCGTGACGATCCAGCCTTCAAGCGAGTCCAGCTTCGGCTGCAGGCCGTACAGCGGCGCACCTTCCTCGTGACGAGCCTGTGCCCAGGCGGCTTGCATCAGGCACAGCACGGCGTCCAAGGCATCGCCGCTGGCGTCGTCCACCAGGGCGTCGCGCTGCGCATGGGTCAGTTTGAGGCGCAATTTCAAGCGGGTTTGGCCATGTTCCAGCGCGGTGATCAGGTCTTTGCGGGCAATTAGGCGCTCAACCGTTTGCTTGGCTTTGTCGTCGCTTTTGTAAGAGGTGTTGCCCAGCACCTCGCGGGCCAGGAGGCCGGGGTAGGCTTCCAGCGCAATGCGAACTGGCTTGGCCGGGGCTTGCGTTACCTGGGCAGGCGGCGGCACCTTCAGCGCATTCTTCAGCGTCACCTGCGGCGGCATCAGCCCTGGCAGGTGTGCGCCCGCACGCAACAGCCGGGGCACGCCAGCATGCATCATGTACGCGACGGGCGGGTTCACCCACTTCATGGATGGGCTGGACCCGGCAGGCAAATCCGTGGCGCGGTGGGCGAATTTGCCACCGACTGGGCGGGCATCGCAAAAGGCGGCAAACGCGCTGCGAATGTCGGCTCGGCTCAAACTGGCGTAGTGCGCCATGCAGTCGCGCCAGTCCAGCGGCCAGCCCAGTTGGGTGACCAGCTCTCGCGGCAAGCCAAACGGCAGGTCAAACGCGCCGATCCAGGCTTGGGGCTGTGCAAGCCAGGCCTCCCATGCGTCAAGCGATTCAAATCGCTCCAGCCGAGTCAACTGAACGCGGCCACGAACGGCTTGGCCGACCGCGACGACGATGGGTTTGCGCCGGGTGGGGCTGCTGCTGAAGTCGCAGCCGATCAAGAGGGGCGAGAAGGGCGGCAGGGGCGGCATCAGAGGTTGGATTGGCGGTTGAGCTGGCGGCTGCCCTGAGGGATGAATTGACGGTTGAGCTGTAGGCCCAGCCTGGTGCTCGCTTTGGCGACTGGCCACCGGTTTGATTCGAGGGTTTTTGGTCATCCGCGCCTACCCCAGCGCCAGCGCCATCACGCCAACGGCGATCAGCGCGGCACCCAGCAAACGCGGCAGGCGGTCGCCTTCGCCCAGCAACTGGCCGCCCAACAGCGCGGCAAACAGCATGGACACCTCGCGCGCGGGGGCCACGTGCGACAGGGGCGCGACCTTCATGGCGTACAACACTAACACGTAAGACACGGGGCTGATGATGCCCACGAACACGGCGTATTTCCACTGCAAGCGCCACAGCCGCACAGACTCGGCTCGATCGCGCAAAACGGCGGGGGCCAGCAGAACCAAGCGCATCAAATTGCCAATGTAGTCCAGCAAAATCGGCGACATCAGCACGAATTTGACGGCATAGCCATCCACCACCGTGTAGCTGGCAATGAACACGCCCGTCAGCAGGCCGTACAGCATGCCTTTGTGCAAACGCTGGCGCTGCGTGGCGTCTTGTCTGGCCCGCCACAGACTGGGGCCGCCCGCTATCAGAAACACACCGCCCACCACGCCCAAAATGCCCAAACCACCCAGCGCTGAGAGCTGCTCGCCAAGCAAAGTGATAGCAACCAATGATGACAGCAAAGGCCCTGAGCCCCGGGCCAGCGGGTAGACCACGGTCAGATCGGCCTTGCGGTAGCCGCGCAGCAAGGTGATGTAGTACAGGGTGTGCAACAAGGCGCTGGCAGCCACCAGCAGCCATTCGGTGCGGCCCCAAAGCGGAATTTCATCGATGCCGAGCCAAATGCCCAATGGTGCCCAAAACAGCATCATCACCCCGCCGGTGAAGCCTGCAAAACGGGCGTCGCCCCTGGCCTTTTTAGCGGCGATGTTCCAGCTGGCGTGAATCAGGCCCGCCAGGATGACGAGCGCTAGGGCTGATGGCGGCATGTCAAAGTGGGGGCTAGGCTAGCTCAGTGCCCCACATTGCTCAGGTCAATGCCGATTTGCCCGTGGCGGCGAAGGAATGCGACAAGAACGAAACAGAGCCAGAAAAAGACCTTAAATCCTTCAAAGCCCTCAAAGTCCCAATCCCCTCAAGCCCGCCCGATGATGGACGCAGTGGCCATCAGTTCTTCCAACAGGGCCAGCGACACTTTGCCAGACACGGCGTAGGGGTCCAGCTCAGGCTTTTCGGCGTATTTCAGCAAAATCGAATGGTTGAGCTTGGACATGTTGACCTGCCCCATAGTCCAGCCGCCAAAGCGTCGCTCGGTGATTTCTTCATAGTGCAGCAGCACCACATCTTTATGGCGCATATCTTTTTGAATGTGGCCATACAGCTCGCTCACCGCCATGCGCCCGCCCTCAATGGCTTGCAAGAAAATAGCCCCGCTGTAGCAAAGTATGCCGGTGATGCCCGAGGTCGGGTTGGACTGGCGCGAGCGCAGCAAAATGGCCTCAATGGCGTCGGCGCTGGGGTCTACCGCGCGGCTGGCGTAGAGCAATCGGACAAGCATGGCTTTAACCTTTGTTCGGAATGAGTGACAAAAATTCGCGGCGCAGGTTGGGGTCTTTCAAAAACACACCGCGCATGACCGAATTGATCATTTTGCTGTCCATGTCTTTCACACCGCGCCAGGCCATGCAGTAGTGGCTGGCCTCCATCACGATGGCCAGGCCATCGGGCTGGGTTTTCTCCATGATCAGGTCGGCCAGTTGCACTACGGCCTCTTCTTGAATTTGCGGGCGACCCATGACCCATTCGGCTAGCCGTGCGTACTTGCTCAAACCAATCACATTGGTGTGTTCGTTGGGCAAAACGCCGATCCAGACTTTGCCAATCACCGGGCAAAAGTGGTGCGAACAGGCGCTGCGCACGGTGATGGGGCCGACGATCATCAGCTCATTCAGGTGTTCGGCGTTGGGGAACTCGGTGATCGAAGGCGCGACCACGTAACGGCCGCGAAAGACCTCGTTGACGTACATTTTGGCAACTCGGCGTGCCGTGTTGCCCGTGTTGTGGTCGCGCTGGGTGTCGATCACCAAGCTGTCCAGAACGCCTTGCATTTTGGTTTCAACTTCATCCAGCAAGGCCTCCAATTCGCCCGGTTTGACGAATTCGGCAATGTTGTCGTTGGCATTGAAACGTTTGCGTGCAGCCAGCAGCCGCTCGCGTATCTTGACCGACACGGGGGTTCCAGAGTCAGAATCAACTGGGGTCATGGGGGTGTCAACTTTCATCAGCATACGGGCATGTTAACAGTCTTTGATTTTTAGGGTTATTCAATTCAAAGTGTTAATGGATATGACTTTACAGCTACCTTATTAGTAGCGACTTCCATTCAAAAACAGAATCAGACGCATCAACCCAAAGGCCACCCAGTCCAACGCCCGCTGGCGCATGGGGCGGTTGGCATAGGCAGTGGCATCCAGCAGCTGGCCACCGTCTCGCATGGCAGTGTCCAGCCGTTGGCGCAGGTCTTGTGCCAAGGGAACGTCCAGCAAAACGACATTCGCCTCGCGGGCCAACAGCATGCTCAAGGGGTCCAGGTTGCTGGAACCCACCGTCACCCAGCGGCTGTCGATGACCGCCACTTTGGCATGCAAAAAGCTGGCCGCGTACTCGTGAATCTCAACCCCTGCCGCCAGAAGTGCGCCAAAAACCGGGCGTGCGGCGTGGTACTGCATGAAGTATTCATAGCGCCCTTGCAGCAGCAGACGAACCCGAACGCCCCGCTTTGCCGCGTGAATCAGCGCACGGCGCAAACGCGCACCGGGCACGAAATAGGCGTTGGCAATGATGATTTCAGACTTAGCCTCGCCAATGGCTTTGCGGTAAGCCTGCTCGATGTGGGTGCGCTTGCGAAAGTTGTCGCGCAGGACCAGTGCCGCTCTGGCCGAATGATCGCTTTTGGAGGCGGCTCCGCCCTGGCCACCCACTGAAGCATCCAGGGGCGACTCTGCGGGCTCGTCAACCGGTGCATCTCGCCAGCGCTGAACCCGAACCGCCGACTGCAAGGCAGCCCAAGCCGATGGAAAATCCAGCGCCCGGGTGTTTTTGGCGGCCTTCAGTCGCCACCAAAATTGGCTCATGGCCTCGGTCACGTCGCGCACCAGCGGGCCAGTGATTTTCATGGCGAAGTCAAAACGCGGTGCGTCCAACACCCCGTGGTTGGGGTCAAAAAAGTCATCCAGCACGTTGATACCGCCGCAAAACGCCACCCGCCCGTCAATCGCACAAAGTTTGCGGTGCATTCGCCGCCAACGGCTGGGCACAAACCACCCGAGGCCACCCAATCTCGCATACACATGCCACTGCACGCCCGCTGCATCAAACCGTGCGGCCAGCGCCTTGGGCAGCTCGGGCGTGCCCGCGCCATCGACCACCAAAAACACATTCACGCCACGCCCGGCGGCCCGCACCAGGGCGTCGGCCACCAAGCTGCCTGAGGCATCGAGGTTGAAAATATAGGTTTCCAGGCGGACTTCATGCAGCGCGCCGTCGATGGCCTGAACAATCGCTGGAAAGAAATCCTGGCCACCTTGCAGCAATTGCAAATTGTGGCCGTCTTGAAGTTGGTGCATGGAATTCAACCGGGTCGCCATCAGTTATTCAGCGAAAACTCGGCAATCAAGGGCAAATGATCCGACATGCGCCCCCAAATTGGCCCGCTGGGAACCTGCACGCCAATGGGTTGAAGCCCCCGCGCGTAGACATAATCCAGCTGAACCAAGGGCAGACGCGAGGGGTAAGTGGGGTAGTGGGCTTCCTGGAAGGCATAAAGACCCACCAGCGCCAAAGTGCGCTGCGCCCGGGTGCCCCAATCGTTGAAGTCGCCGGCCACTATCAAAGGCGAATGGGCAGGGACCTCGCGTTCAATGAAGCTCATGACCTGGGCGATCTGGCGCAATCGGCTGGCCCGAATCAAACCCAAATGCAGCACCACGACATGCACCGGGACACCATGAAACAGCACTTCAGAATGCAGCAATCCACGCTGCTCGAAGCGATGGTCTGACATGTCTTCATGCTGGTGCGCCACCACCGGCCAGCGTGAAAGCATAGCGTTGCCATGTTCACCGTGGCGGGTGACGGCGTTGGTGCGGTAAACGGCTTCGTAGCCTTCAGGGGCCAAATAGTCTGCCTGCGCCATGTCGGGCCAATGGCTAAATCGCTGGGCCTGTCTGCGGTGCAACTTGTGCACTTCCTGCAAACACACAATGTCGGCGTCGAGCTGTTCCACCGCATGACCCAGGTTGTGAATTTCAAGGCGCTTGCGCAAAACGATGCCTTGCACCCCCTTGTGGATGTTGTAAGTGGCCACGCGCAGGACGTGGGCGCTGTCGGTGGCGCTTTGGTCGGTGTGCGAATTGGCGGGCGGGGTCATGTGCGGAGGGAGTTGATGGCGGGTTGGGTCAGTGGCCGTTCAAGGGCGTGCAAAACGGGGCAACAACAGTATCGCCTCTGAATTTGACGGCGAAAAACACTGCAACGCTGCCTGCGCCATCGGCAACCATTGAAATTCGGTGTGCTCGCGCGGGCTCAAATTGATGGACGTGCCTGCGGGGACTTGCAAACTGAACAAGTGCTCGGTGTTGCGCACTACCCCGGGTGCGTAACGGGCGCGCCATCGTGGATAAATGTCATAGACATTTTCCAAATTCCAGTCCAGAAGGGCATTTTCAAGCCCCGAGCCCAAACCGCAATCGATACCCGTTTCTTCTTGAACTTCCCTCGTGGCAGTGACGCGAAAGCTCTCAAGTAGCGTGTCTTTGCTACCAGTGACAGATTGCCAGAAATCCGGGCTATTCACCTGCGTGTCAGCGCGTTTGATCAACAGCACGTCTAGGGAGGGCGTGTGAATCACCACCAGAACGGACTCGGGAACTTTGAAGCGCCGGATGTCAGAACCTTGAGGTAACGGCATCGAGTGCGGCCATGACTTCATGTGATCGGTACCCCAGAGACGCCACAGGCTGCTTTAACAGACGCGACGGAACAGGTGCAGACAAATGGGGCATGAGCATTAGCATTTCGCCCCCAATTTCGACCTCTGGGCACAGGTTCTTGGGCAGCTTCACCTGCCCAACGCCCAGCCGAGACAACGGCATGACCAGACGGGACGGCAATTGATCGATCAAGGCGTTCTGAATGTCCAGCACGTAAGGCACGTTAGGGCGAGATGCAGGCTGAGGATTCACATACACGTCAAACTGAGGCATCAAGCCTTCTCCGCCCAGGTCACCAGGCCATCGCACCAAAGCCCATTCTCTTCAAAGTCTTGGTTCTGAAGCGCTATCCAGTCTTTGTAATCTTGATTGAATACTTTTTTTTGCTGCGCAATCGACCTTGCCTTTGCAGCGAGTGTCAGCGCCTCAAAATCGGCATACGACACGATGACCGAATCCGGCCGACCATCTTTTTCAACAATCACGGGGGCCGTTTTGGCTTGTGCACAAACATAGCCAAAGCGATTTTTGGCTTCGGTCGCGGTGATTTGCATGGTGAACTCTGGCGGTTGATTAGCCATTTTAGCTACTGTTCACACACCCGCAAAGAAGTTAGGGCAAGTGACCTTGCCAGGCTGCTCATTCCAACCCATTCTTCACTCACCAGGCTCCATCTGCACAATCAAAAAGGGCGCTCAATGAACGCCCTCTCCTGGATGATGGGTGAGCCGTCAAATCGCCTTGGCTGGCTCTGCTCCCCGTAACTTGATGTGCAGCTCTTTGAGCTGTTTTTCGTCTACGGGGCTCGGCGCTTGGGTCAACAGGCACTGCGCGCGCTGGGTTTTGGGGAAAGCGATCACGTCGCGAATCGATTCGGCACCCGTCATCATGGTCACAATGCGATCTAGCCCGAAGGCCAAACCACCGTGAGGTGGCGCGCCGTATTGAAGCGCATCCAGCAAGAAGCCAAACTTTTCCTGGGCTTCTTCAGGTGAAATTTTGAGTGCATCAAACACTTTTTGCTGCACGTCGGCACGGTGAATACGCACCGAGCCGCCACCCATCTCCCAGCCATTCAACACCATGTCGTAGCCCTTGGAGATGCATTTCTCAGGGGCTGTGACCATCCAGTCCTCGTGCCCATCTTTGGGCGCTGTGAAGGGGTGGTGCGTCGCGGTGTAGCGCTGGGCATCTTCGTCGTAATCGAACATCGGAAAGTCCACCACCCACATCGGGCGCCAGCCGGTTTCAAACAGCGCGTTCTTTTTACCAAACTCGCTGTGGCCGATTTTGACGCGCAAAGCCCCCATGGCATCGTTGACAATTTTGGCCTTGTCTGCACCGAAGAACACCAAGTCGCCATCTTGCGCACCTGTACGCTCCAGCACGGCCGTGAGCGCGGCGTCGTGAATGTTTTTCACTATCGGGCTTTGCATGCCCTCGCGCCCAGCGGACAGTTCATTGACCTTGATGTAAGCCAGGCCCTTGGCCCCGTAAATTTTGACGAACTCGGCGTAGGCGTCGATATCGCCCCGGCTCAAACCGCCTGCTTCTTTGGCACCACCCGGCACGCGAAGCGCCACGACGCGCCCGCCCTTCATGTTGGCAGCCCCCGAAAAAACCTTGAAGTCCACGTCTTTCATCACATCGGTGACTTCAGTGAATTCAAGTTTGACGCGCAGATCCGGCTTGTCTGACCCGTAAAGGTGCATGGCCTGCTGGTAAGTCATGACGGGGAAATCGCCCAAGTCGACGTTGATCGCGTTTTTAAAGACGGTGGTGATCATGCCCTGGAACATGGCCCGAATTTCTTCTTCTTCCAGAAAGGAAGTTTCAATATCGATCTGGGTGAATTCTGGCTGACGGTCAGCACGCAGGTCTTCGTCGCGGAAGCATTTGGTGATTTGGTAGTAGCGGTCAAAGCCTGCCACCATGAGCAACTGCTTGAACAGCTGCGGGCTTTGTGGCAGCGCGAAAAACATGCCGTCATGCACCCGGCTGGGCACCAGGTAGTCGCGCGCGCCTTCGGGCGTGGACTTGGTCAGCATGGGGGTTTCGATGTCCACAAACCCATTGGCGTCCAGAAACTTGCGCACTTCCATGGACACGCGGTAACGCAGCATCAAGTTGTTTTGCATATAGGGGCGGCGCAAATCGAGCACACGGTGCGTCAAGCGCGTGGTCTCGGACAGGTTTTCGTCATCCAACTGGAAGGGTGGGGTGACTGACGGGTTCAGCACATTAAGTTCATGGCACAAGACTTCAATCTTGCCGCTTTTGAGGTTGTCATTCACTGTGCCGTCAGGGCGTGCCCGCACCAGCCCTTTGATTTGAACGCAAAATTCGTTGCGCAAGCCTTCGGCCGCTTTGAACATGTCGGCACGGTCCGGGTCGCAGACGATCTGGACATAGCCTTCGCGATCTCGCAGATCGACAAAAATGACGCCACCGTGGTCACGCCTGCGGTTAACCCAACCGCACAGACTGACGGTTTGACCCAAAAGGGCTTCGGTCACCAGACCGCAATAATGTGAACGCATGGCCATAAATTACTCTTTTGCTTGCAAATTTGATTGTTTACCCAAAGCGGCAAGTTGCGTTTCAGGCACCACCACTCCCATTGAGACGATGTATTTGAGCGCCTCATCGACACTCATTTTGAGTTCAATGCAGTCGCTGGTTTTCAGCATGACAAAGTAGCCACCCGTCGGGTTGGGAGTGGTTGGCACATAGACGCTGAGGTAGTCGCCCTGCAGGTAATTGGCGGTATCGCCGCCTGGGACACCTGTGACAAAACCAATTGTCCACACACCTTCACGCGGCCATTGCACCAAAACGGCTTTGCGAAAGGCGTTGCCGTTTTCTGAAAACAGCGTGTCCGACACCTGTTTGACACCCGAATAAATAGACCGCACGATGGGAATGCGATTCAGCAGGGAGTGCCACCAATTGACCAGCTTGTTGCCAAAAAAATTGCTTGCGGTTGCGCCCAGAACGAGCAAAATAGCCAAGGCCAACAGGACGCCAAAGCCTGGAATGTGAATGCCCAGCAGCTTGTCAGGGTGCCAACTGGCAGGCAGAATCAAAAGCGTCTTGTCCAGCGTGCTGATGATCCATTCCAGCACCCACACTGTGATGGCGATCGGCACGATCACCAGAAGGCCAGCCAGCAGCCATTTGCGAAGGGAAACCATCACGCCGACCCTTAACCCGAACTTGTCGAACTTGCCGAGCTGGACCCGGTGCTGGGACTGGCCTTGCTGTCGGATTTGCTGACACCGCTGGTTCCGCTTGCGCTGCCTGCACTGGGCGCTTGTTTGGTGTCAGCTTTAGGGGCTGCTTTGGTGTCTGCGGAAGCACCCGATTTCGAATCTGTCGCAGCCGATGCACCCCCCGCGTCTGATTTGGAATCGGTTTTGCTGGCGCTACCGTCGGCACTGTCGCCTGATGCGCCCACGCCGCCTGCCACGCCAGCCCCACCCGCCCCGCCCTTGAAGTCGGTCACGTACCAGCCAGAGCCTTTCAGTTGAAAACCCGCTGCAGTCAGCTGCTTTTTAAATGCAGAGGCACCGCAAGCCGGGCAGTCGGTCAACACCGCGTCCGACATTTTTTGCAAAACGTCTTTGGCATGTCCACAGGAATCACATTTGTACGCGTAAATTGGCATGGCGCTCGGGGCTACTTGAATTGAATCTTTGCAAATTGCAAAGCCTTCAATTATAAGGTCGGGCTAAAAAAGGCGAACCCGAACGATCAATTGCATGGCCAGCAGGCCCAGCGCGAAACCAATTGCACCGTAAAGCAGGGCTTGCAGGAGCTTGTTGGTGCGTTTTTGTTCGGCCAGCAGCTCTTCGAGTTGGCGCTGATGACCGTTCGGCTTTTGCTTCAAAAAGTCGTGCAGCAAGCGCGGCAGCTCTGGCAACAGGCTGGCGTAGCGCGGTGCCTGGTCTTTGAGCTGATTGATCAGCTTTTGCGGCCCTACCTGTTCCAGCATCCATTTTTCAAGAAATGGTTTGGCACTGTTCCACAAGTCCAATTCGGGGTCCAGGTCTCGGCCCAAGCCTTCGATGTTCAACAAAGTCTTTTGCAACAACACCAATTGAGGCTGAATTTCGACCTGAAACCGCCTGGAGGTTTGAAACAGCCGCATTAGCACCAGTCCGAGTGAAATTTCTTTCAGTGGGCGGTCAAAAAACGGCTCGCACACGGAGCGGATAGCGCTTTCCAGCTCATCGACCCTTGTGCCCGTTGGCACCCAGCCCGACTCGATGTGCAGCTCTGCCACGCGTTTGTAGTCTCGGCGGAAAAAAGCCGTGAAGTTTTGCGCCAGGTACTCTTTGTCCACCTCGGTCAAGGTGCCGACAATGCCAAAGTCCAGCGAGATGTAGCGCCCAAAAGTGGCGGGTTCAATGCTCACCTGAATGTTGCCAGGGTGCATGTCCGCGTGAAAGAATCCGTCGCGAAAGACCTGGGTGAAAAACAGCGTGACGCCGTCGCGCGCGAGCTTCGGAATATCCACTCCCGCTTCACGCAGGCGCGCCACTTGGCTGATGGGCACGCCTTTCATGCGTTCCATCACAATGACATTGGTGGTGCAATAGTCCCAGTACATTTCAGGAATAAGCACCAAGTCGAGCCCCTCCATGTTGCGCCGCAGTTGAGCGGCGCTAGAGGCTTCACGCACCAAGTCCAGCTCGTCATGCAGGTACTTGTCGAATTCGGCGACCACCTCTTTGGGCTTCAGGCGTTTGCCGTCGGCAGACAAACCATCGACCCAGCCCGCCATCATGCGCATGAGGTTCAGGTCTTGCTCGATAGCCGACAGCATGCCAGGGCGCAACACTTTGACGGCAACTTCGCGCTCTACCCCGTCCCGGTCAACCAGCTTGGCAAAATGAACCTGCGCGATGGAGGCGCTGGCGATGGGCTCGCGGTCAAAGCTGGAGAAAATTTGATCCACCGATTTGCCCAAAGCCCGCTCAATGATGGAGACTGCCAATTCAGAGCTGAATGGAGGCACCCGATCTTGCAGGCGGGCCAACTCGTCGGCAATGTCCAGCGGCATCAGGTCGCGCCGGGTGGACAGCACCTGCCCAAATTTGACGAATATCGGCCCCAGACGTTCCAAAGCTTCGCGAAGGCGCTGCCCGCGCGGGGCATTCAGGCGTCGCCCGACCGACACGATGCGGGCCACAACCCGCAGCCATGGCTTTTGAAAACTGGTCAGAACCAGTTCATCAAGCCCATATCGAAAGACGATCCAGAGGATGAACGCACCACGGCCAATGCGCGTCATGGTGACGCGCTGGCGTTCGGATCGGCAGAAGCATTGGCGCCTTGCGGACGTACTGCCGCAAACTTGCGAACCGCATCCACCAGCCAGCCCGTCGCCTGGGTCATGCTGCGGGCGGGCACGTCGCCAACAACCCGAGACAGGTCGTCTTCAATGTCCCAGCGCACATTGTCAGTGAGCCAATTGATTTCAGCCGCCAGCTGCACGTCGCCTTCTATTCGAACCGCGGGCTTGTCGCCGCGCAACACTGCCATGGCGATATCGACGGGCGACGTTTGGGTCAGCGCCAGCGTCAAGTCGGGGGTGGTTTCGGCGGGGGCCAAGTCAAGCAGCCCGGCGGGGGTGATGAGCAGTCTCAACTCAAACTGACGCCAGTTGACCAGCACCACACGGCCTTTTTGACGGGTCAGGCGGGCGGTGGCTTCAGGCTCTTGCATCAAGACGTGGTTGAGCAACAAGACCAGGCGGTGCAGGGCTTCGTCTCTGAGCCAGGCGGGCGGCGTCAAAAAGTCGGGGGCGGTCAAACCAGGTCGCGAGTTCGATGAACTGGAGGAGTGGCCGGGCTGGAGTTGCTTTAAAAAGCTTTCCAGAAACGAAAAAGGGGACTGTGTTGCCATAGTCCCCAATTCTAGAGCGGCTGCAAAGAACCGCGAGGTTCAGTGGAATCCCGCAGGCTTGGCTTTTACTGCAGCGCTTGCACTCCAGCCACCAACCAGCCACTGCTGCCACTCTTGGGTTTGGTCATGTTCCAAACTTCACGGAATGGGCTTGGACCAGCCGATGGGTCTTCTTTGATCATGCCGGAGAACTCGACACTGGCCATGTAGTCATTGCCCAAGTCTTCGATGCCCAGCAGCTTGGCGTCAATCATCACCACGTCGGTGTGGTTGACCGGGCCACCGGTGTGAACTTCGCGCTCGCTAAGCTGCGTCTGGATTTCTTTAAGCATGCTGTCTGTCATCATGACGCGCAGAGCGCTGATGTCCGACTTGTCCCATGCCGCTTGCAAGGTGACAAAGTTGGCTTTGGCAGCATTCAAAAAGCCGGTCGAATCGAAATCGGCTGGGACACCCCAATTTTGCGAACCTGCCAAGCCTGCGCCAATCATGGAGCCGCCCGCTTGATGACCACCATCCAAGGGAGCCGTTGCACTGCGCTCCCAAGGGCGAGCCGACGCGTCATTGCCCACATTTTCAGGGCGATACGACGCTGGCGCTGGGGCGGCTGCGCCACCGGCACCCGAACCGACTCCGGCACCCGCGCCTTCAAAAGCGAAGGGCGAAGAAGACACCGCACCGCGCGACGCATTGGCCGACTGAGCGCGACGGCGCATGAACCAGCCCACCGCCATCATGATAGCCAAGGCCATCAAACCAAACATCAAAATGTTGCCAAAGGCTTCACCCAGCCCCAAGCTGCTGGCAAGCCAGGCCAAGCCCAAACCTGCTGCGAGGCCACCCAACATGGCACCCCAAGGCTTCTTGGTGGCGGCGGCGGCCGCTGCACCTGCTGCCGGAGCCGCGCTTTGCGTGGCGTTGGCAGGCGCGCCAGGGGCTGCGTCACGTTTTGTCACGTTGCTGGACTGCTGCCCAACCGACTTGCCGCCACCGAGGCGTTTTGCAGCCTCAGCGTTGAAGCCGCTCAGCGCCAGCGTTACCGCCAAAGCTGCCGAAAGAACCAAATTCAAAATTTTCATATTGCCTCCTGCTATTGAATGTTCACTGTTGTTACAAATCAGTCCAATTGTCCAAAACTCAAGTCTGCTGGCAAGCGCTGAAGAAAACCTTGGCATTCAACACTTGATGCCGACATGCAAGGCGACCAAGCCGCCCGTCAAATTGTGGTAATCCACATGGCCAAAGCCGCTTTGCTGCATCATGGCCTTCAATTCATCTTGCCCTGGATGCATGCGAATAGATTCTGCCAAGTAACGGTAACTTGCGTCGTCTCCAGCCACCCATTTCCCTATGAACGGTAGCACTTTGAATGAATACCAGTCGTAGGGTTTTTCCAGTACTTTGGCCACTTTGGAGAATTCAAGCACCAGCAATTTGCCGCTGGGTTTGAGAACTCGCCTCATTTCTGCCAACGCCGCGTTTTTGTCGGTCATGTTGCGCAAGCCAAAGGCAACCGTCACCACATCGAAATGGTTGTCAGAAAAGGGCAAATGCTCGGCGTCGCACACCAAAGTTGGCAGCGCGACGCCTTCGTCCAGCAAGCGATCACGGCCCGTGCTGAGCATGGCCTGGTTGATGTCGGTGTGCACGACGCGACCGGTTTTGCCGACTTTCTTGGAAAAAGCCAAAGCCAAGTCCCCCGTGCCGCCCGCAATGTCCAGCACTTGATCGCCTTCGCGCACGTTGGCAACCATGACGGCGTAGGCCTTCCAGGCGCGGTGCAGCCCGGCCGACATCAGGTCGTTCATGATGTCGTATTTGCCGGCAACTGAATCAAACACGCCACGCACGCGGCCCGCTTTGGCTTGGGCGTCAACAGATTCGTAGCCGAAATGGGTGGAACTCATACCCTTCAATGCTAGTCGGGAAAGAAGGCGATTCGGCCCACAACCCTGTTAGCTTTGAGGAATTTGTCGCGTATTCAATGAATGAAGCCCTGAAAAAGGGGCAAAACCAGGTGAAAAATAAAAAAAGAACCTGCAGGTTCTTTTTTGGTTTCAAATCATGAAAATCGCCGTTTATTGAATTAAATAGGCCTCTAGCTCTCAAATTAATTCAATAGTTTGCTATGTATTTAGCAGCAAATCACTTCAAGAAGCTTAGTGCGTGACACTTATTGCGTGAACCTAATTTCTCGGACCCCACTGCCTGGAACTTTTTGAAACGAATCCGCGCGTTCACTCAATGGCTCGAACAAGCGTGCCCGGCTTTGTCCAGCATGGGCGCGTCCCGGTTTGCCCCGGCAGCGGACAGGCGGGCGGTGTAATCAGCCCACAGCTTGTCCTGTTGCGAACCCAAAAAATACAGGTAATCCCAAGAAAAGATACCCGACTCGTGGCCATCTGAGAACGTGGGTTGCACGGCGTAGTTGCCCACGGGCACGAGTGAGGCCAAGTCCACCTCCCGCTTGCCCGTTTGCAGCACTTCTTGCCCTGGCCCGTGGCCCTGGACCTCGGCCGATGGCGAATAAACCCGCATCAACTCGAACGGAATGCGAAAGTCTGAGCCGTCAGAAAAACTAACCTGCAAGACCCGCGATTGGCTGTGAACGGTGATGTCTTGCGGCGTGGGTGCGCCAGTTTGCAAACCTGCCATGAAAGCCACCTGCTCAAAAAATGTGAATGAAACTGCGCCAAGAATAACCCAAGCGGGCCGTGCAGGCTTGGGCACACGCCACCCAAAGTGCAACGCGCCTTCACCCCGGCTGGACAGCGGGCGCTAGCGACGATTCAGAAACGCGCTGAAAAGTTGAAATGCAATTTCTGATCGCCCGCTTGCGGCAAACCCGCGTTGGGGGTGAAAGGCAACTGTGTGCCACCAATGATGCGGCCATAGTCGGCTGAGATCACAAAACCTGCGCTGGACGCAAAACGCAGCCCCAGGCCGACACTGCTCAACGAGTCATTGGCAGGTTTGGGGTTGCCGTTGGGGTTGTTGTTGGCCAGCCAGCCCGCATCCACAAAACCCAGCAGGCGCAGGCCCGGAACCAGCTCTTTGGTGCTGACTTCAGTGGAGGCGAACAAACCGCTGTCGGCAGAAATTGGGCGCTCGCCCGTGCCGCGCACGGAACTGGCCCCACCCAGGCCAAACTGCTCGCCCGAAATCAGCGCATCCGGGCTGACCTGCAACTGGCCGCGCACGCTCCACAACCAGCCGCCGCCAAAGGTGGTCAGGTAATTGCCTGCTGCGCGAAAAGCCCGCCAGCTGCTTGAGGCAATGCGTGCGTCTTCGGTCAGGTAGGACGTGAGGGTGTTGTCGTCACCGCCGCCCAGGTTAAAGGCCAAGTCGGCGTTGTAACCCCAAATCGCCCGGTCAGATTCAACCCGAGCGTTGTAACCCAAACTCAAGGGGCGGCTGCGCCGGGGCGATTGCACAGCGGCACCATTGATTTCGGTGGCCTTGAAGAGCTTGTCTTCCAGGCTCAACGCCAGGTAGCTGCGCCTCCCGCCATTGGGCGGCAGGTAATGGTTGTAAGACAGGCCCACGGTTTGCCCCGCGCCCGTGCTGGAGAACGTGCCAAAGTTGCCCACCACGTCAGACCGGGTCAAGCTGAGGCCTAGCGCCCCACCGCGCCGGTAAAACGGAATGCGGTAATTCAGGCCAATTTGACGCACGTCGGCGGGCTTTTCAAGCGATGTGGTGTAGGCCCCGGTGAACTGGTGGTCCAGGCCCCACACATTGGCATGGTTGCCAGACAGCGTGAATCGGTCGTTGCCCGTGGCCGCAGAACCGGTGTTGGACAAACTGGCGACCAAACTCCAGGGTTTCGATTCTTTGACGGTGATCTTGGCGTCAATGCGGTCGGCTTCGGGCGCTTCCTTCAGGGCAATTTGCACTTGTTTGCCCTGGCTTTCGTTGGCCAAAGCCGTTTGCACCGCCAAGGTTTTGAAATTGGGCGACTTGCCGGTGGCAAGTTCAGGCAGGCTGACCCGAATGTTGGCTTCTGAATAAATGGAGTTGCCTTCAATCTCGACCTTGCCGATCACGAATTTCACGATGTTCAAAGTCACTGTGGCACCAATTTCCTGCGGTGGCAGCACGACCCGGTGCAAGGAGAACCCTTGGTCGCGCAGCGCTGACTCAAGGGCTGCCGTGGCTTTTTGCAAGGTGTCCAACGTGGCATCTGAACGCAGAAAAGGGGCCAAAACGCGCGAGGTTTCGCCATCAGCCAGCGGGTTTTCACCGGTGATGTTGAAGCCTTTGATGACAAACACGGGAGCGGCCTGCGTGGCAAGCGGCGCTGCTGTTGGGGTCTGAGCGCCACTGTTCAGGGGTGCCACCAGACTGGCGGCCAACAACACCATGGCGGTGTTGAAACGCTGAGAGCGAGGCTTGAGGCTGAGCTTGGGGCTGGGGTAGTGGTTGAGCTTCAACATAGTGATTGACCCCTTATCTGCACTGGTTGCTGGGGCGAATGCCGACGTCGCCCAGCACGCTGACCAGCAATGGGTTGCGACTACTGGGCAAGGGAATGCGGTCAAATTCGAGGAAAAGCGGCGTGGTGATGGGACGCACAGTCAGGCCATTGTCGCCCGCAAAGCCCGCCTCACCCCGGCCTAAGTGAATGGTTTCGCGGCTGGTGGTGACTTCAATGTGGCCATCGCGAACCAGGACAAAAAGGCCCGGCTCGTCTTCGCCGACCGAGGCTGATTGAAACAGTTGCTTTGAATCGACCGCCAAACCGTCTGGCCTGGGCAAGTCTTGCAGAGTCGGTGCGGTCAGTGGGCGAATGCCAGTGGGGCTGACAAAAAGCCCCTGCCCAGACTCGAGCAATTGCAAGGCGGTTTGGCCGTTCGGCGTGACTTCCACCGTGCCCAGCCACGTGAAAAAGCTGCAACTGCCTTCAGCCGAACAATCCATGTCCAACCCAGTGCCGCGAATTCCGATGGTGGCTGTGGGCGTGTTGAAACTCACGTTGCGGGTGTTGGCCTTGCCAATCAAACCCGTCAGCGCCCGCACGGAGCCGCGCAAGAGGGACATTAAAAACCGCCCTTCGGTGGGGTTCTTTTCGTCATACACAAAACTGTCAACCCTGAACCGCGTTGCCGCGCCCAAGGTCAGGCGACTGTCATCCCGAAAAGCCAGCACGCCACGGGCTGCGTTGGCGGTTTCGACCACTTCGCCGGGGTAGACGCTACCGCCATCCACCAAGCGGCGCCTGGCACCGGCGGCATCCACCGCGTTAATTTCACCCGCCACGCCCATCAGCTTGGCGCTGGCCTGCACGGCGTTGGCGCGTGGCCGCTCTGTGACCCGGCCTGACTCGACACCGCAGTCTTTGGCACACAAGCGGGCGTCAAAATCAGTACCGCGAATGCCAATGGTGGCAGTTGCCGTGCGCAAGCGGGCGGCGTCAGGCGCGTTCTTTGAAATCAGCCCCGTGATGGCGCGAAGGCCACCGCGCAGCAACTGCATCACCATGCTGTTGTCGGGCGCGTTTTCTTTGAACTGAAATTGCTGAATGACAATTTCAGAATTGGGCCGCACGGTCATGCGGGTGCCGTCGTTGAGTTTTACAATGGCTGACGCTCCTTCGGAGGTGGTCAAGCGGTCGCCCTCGCGCAGGGGCAGGCCTTTGCCCAAGGTTCGCGGCGACTGGTTGGACGTTTGGGCAAAACCAGCACCCCTGGCAAATTCAACCTCGCCCACGGTTTGGGCCAAGGCTGCGGGCAGTCCGCCAAGTGTCAAGGCGACAGTCAAACCGATTTTCAAAAATGAGCGCATGGCAGCTTGTGGTTTTATCGGGGGTTGTCTGCGAATCAAGGACGGCATATTTCCCCCTCGGCGACGATGCCTTCACGGTCTTTTTTGCGGTTCAACGTACCATCAGAATTGGTGCTGATGGAGTCGTCAAGCTGACGGCGTTGGGCGCGGCCCAGCAAATCCAAAAATGTGACGATAGAATCTTGCGTCAGCACGCCCTCAGCCTTGGCCTCTGCGCCTGACAAGGGCGCTCTGACCGCCACCCCACCCGAGCTGTAAACCACGGGCGACCGACCCGACACCGCCAGCGGGCCGTAAGTGAACCCACCTGCCGCCGAGGCGCGCACCCCGTTGGCACCAAAAATCACGCTGTTTTGCGTCAGAGTGTTGGCCGCCAGCATGGTGACGCCGCCGCCCGAGACAATCGGGCCGTCAATCACAATGTCGCCCGCACTGGTCAGGTTGGTCGCCACCAAAGTGACATCGCCCCCTGCCGAGATGCCTTCGGGGCCGACCCGCAGCGGGCTGTTGGCCGTGACCGACACCGAGCCGTTGGGTGCGTTCACCAAACCAACGAGGTCAACTTTGCCCACATTGGTGATGATGATGTTGCCGTCTACGGAGCGCGTAGCGACCACATCAAGCGGCCGGTTGTTGGCCAGAGTGATGCCACCCGTTCCTGTGTTGGTGGCTTTGAAGGAGCCGATGGCGTTCTCGCTGCGGGTCAACGACGTTCCATTTGCCGACTCAGTGATCAATGCAGGCGTGGTCAGCGCGCCCGTTTGGGTGATGGACCCTGACAAGGCTCTCAAGCTGACGCTGGGCGCATTCAAATTGCCCACCACCAGATTGCCAACAGTCTGGTTGGCCGTGACAGCCCCACCAAACACCATGCTGCCACCCGATTGATTGAAGCTGTCGGTCACATTCAATCTACCTGCGCCAATGACCGTGCCGCCTGTTTGCGAAAAATTGGCCAGGTTCAAGTTGCCACCAAATGACAAGTCACCACCGCTCACGATCACAGGGCGCAGCGACGTGAAGGCAGGCAAAGTTAAGCTGCCCACTGCCGCATCAAACGTCACGCTGCCAGCGCCGGACGGAATTGACACCGCCAGCACGTTGCTGCCGTCTGGCAGCGCGTCCCAATTGGCCGCGTCGCTCCACAAGCCGCTACCCAGCCCAGTCCACACTGCCAAAGGCCGCGCGATGATGTTGGCACTGCCCGACGCCGTGCTGCCCGCCAGGGTGTAGTTGCCAGCGTCTGCGCCACTTAAAGTACCACCCGTGATGGCAACCGTTTTCCCAACACCCACGTTTCGGTCTGCAAAAGACCCTGTGATACCGACGACCGTGACGGCGTCGCCTGCAAACACACCTGCAGGTACAGTGGTCGCGCCTGTCAGGGTGGCGGCTGTGGTGCCGTCGTACACCTTGTTAGACGCGGTAACCCCCGTGAGCGCTCCCAAATTCGCCTTGGAAATATCAGCAGAGGCAGTCGCCGTTGTAGGGCCCGAATAAATGTAATTGCCCGCACTTGGCCCGGCGAGATTAATTCCGGTCACATTCACCGTTTTGCCGAACCCTGCGTTTTTGTCTGTGAACGCGCCAGTGCCCGTGACCCCCACTGCGTCGCCACTGACCGCGCCGACCAGGCTTGCCGAGGCCGTGTTGAGCGTTGCCGCTGTGGTTGCGTCATATACCTTGTTGTTGGCACCAATGCCACTCACGCTTGAGATGGTGGCCTTGGTGATGTCGGCCACCGTTGTCGCCGTGGCGCTGCCCAAAACGTAATTGCCACCATCGGTGCCGCCCAAGCTCAGGCCCGCCACCGAGACGGTTTTGGCCGACCCCGCATTTTTGTCGCTGAATGTGCCAGTGGCACCCAAGACCGACACACTGTCGCCGCCAACCAGGCCAGACAACACCGCAGAAGCCGTTGACAGCGTGGCGCTGGTGTTGCCGTCATACACCTTGTTGCTGGCAGTGATGCCGGTCACGCCGCCGATCGTGGCCTGTGAAATGGAAGCCGTTGCGAAGGCTGTTGGGCTGGCCAAGGTGTAATTGCCTGCATCCGTGCCTCCCAATCCCAAGCCAACAATCAAGACAGATTTGCCAGGCCCCACGTTTTTGTCGCTGAATGCACCAACACCCCCCGTGAGCGCCAGGCTGTCGCCGCCGATCAAACCTGTCAGTGCCGCGCCCGCCGTTGACACTGTCGCTGCCGTTGTGCCGTCATAGACCCTGTTGGCTGCCGTCACGCCGCTGACGGCAGTGATTGAGGCGGGCGTGATGTCAGCCAAGGTCGACACTGGCGTACCCGAATAAACGTAATTGCCTGCATCCAAGCCAGACAGCGAGATGCCTGAAATGGTGACGAACTTGCCAAACGCCGCGCTCTTGTCGCCAAAGCTACCTGTTGCGGAGCCAACACCAACCACGTCACCCGAGAAAACGCCTACCCCCGACGCACCCGAGGTGACCACGGCAGCACCAGTTGTGCCGTTGTACACCTTGTTGCTCGCCGTGATGCCGGTGAAGCTGCTGATGGTCGCGGGAGTAATGGTCGCCACGTGCGTGCCACCCAACAACGTGTAGTTGATGGCCAGGCCCGTGCCGTCGCCCAGCGCCAAAGTATCCAGACTGACGGGTTTGTTCACCCCAATATTTTTGTTGGCCACCGAGCCTGCGCCCGATAGCGTGAGGGTGTCTGTGCCAACCAATCCGCTGAAGCCGGTCAAAACACTGGCATTGATCGTCGGGGTGCCATCGTAAGGCCGGGTGCCCGACAAGCCAATGATGGACACGCTGGCTGGGGTGACCGTTCCAATCGCGCCGCTGGCAGTCACGGTGTAGCCAAACGTGGGGCGCGCCAGGGCATCAAACAATGTGATGGGGAAGTTGGTGATGGACACGTTTTTGCCAGTGCCTGCATTGGGGGTATCCAGCACGCCCCCAGGGCCAGTCAGAGTGCTGCCCAATTCGCCAAACAAGGCCGCTGGAGGCGCATCCAGCACGGCACCTGCCAGGTCAATCGGCAGCCCGCCGTCAAACACTTTGGTCACCGCGCCACTGAGCGAGCTGGTCAGCAAAGTAGGCGCGGCAAACAGGCTGCCAGTGCCAGTGCCCAACGGGCTTGAGCCGACAGGTGCGTTGACTTGCCTGAAATTGGCGGTCAGCGGATCGAACGGGCCATACACATTGCCCACTGCGGATGGCAAATAGGTCAACCAGCGGCCACCGCCACTGACATTGGCTGTGGCCCCGCCAGCAAAAAGCGAGCCAGAGGCCGAAGATATTTCAATGTTGGAGCCAGATGCTGCCGTCAACGCGCTACCGGTCAAAGTCACATGGCTTGCCGCATCAATTTTGATGCCAGCAGCGGAGTTCACATTGGTTGCTGAGTCCGTATTCAGACTGATTTGCCCGGCTGTCGATTGAAGATTGAAACCGCCCGATGTCGTAACGATGGTGCTGCAGCAGCTGTGTATAGCACCCGGCGAAGTGAGATTGAACGAGCCGACGTTGATGCCAAAAAGGTTGACTGTCACACCTGGGCTTGCGCTATTCACGAGGCTTACAGCCCCAGTACTTGTCCCACTGAAGGAACTGAAGTCATTGCCTGGATTTGCAAGCGTAACGCTGCCCGACCCACTGACTATGTTCACGTTGGGGCTGCCAACGATGGTAGTACCGGACTGCTGCGTCACGTTGCCGCTGTTGATAATTCCCAGACCGGACACATTCGCGTTCCCCAAAATCAGCGAATTGATGTCTCTCAAAAAGGCAGACCCTCCCGTCAGAACGACAGTGCCAAAATTGTTGCCAGGCTGATCAAGAAATATGTCACTTGTGCCCGAATTCGCGGTCGCGGTTGTCAGCCCAGGCGCGCTGATGACTGTGCCGCCAAGTTGCGTGATTTGCCCGGAAGTTCCGTTGGTAATCAATTGAAGATTGCCGGTGGAAGTCAGGTTGTGCGCGATGTTAATTCCGTCGCCTGAAATTAGCTGAATTGAACTGCCCGTGAGGGCGCCCGGCGTAGTAAGGGCCGGACCATTCACGTCTGACAATGAAATAGAGCCCGTGGTGGTTATCGGCCCTGCTGGCAAAACCAGGCCAGTGCGGGCCTGAAAATAGACGTTGCCTGTTGGGCTGTAGGAAAAGCCCGAAACCGTCAAGGCGTTGACGTCTTCCACCAGCAAACTGCTGCCCGAGACACTGATCGTATTGAAGTCGTTTGTAACTTGGCTCAATGAAATGTTGCCAGATCCGGCATTCACCACGGTAGCACCGCCTACCGTGATAGCGCCAGCGCTCTGAGTGACGCTGCCACCACCTGCAGACGTGGTCATGTTCAAGGAAGTGGCAGCCTGGACGTTGCCACTCAGAGAGATGCCAGATGGAGCAGACAAGGAAATACTGCCTGCGCTGGAAGTGATAGGCCCGGTGGAGTTCAACACGCCTCCACTGGTGATGAGAATATTGCCAACCGCCGTCGCGTTGATCAAATTGGTTGAGCTGACGTTATTGAAGCTAATCGTGTCACCGGCAGCTGCCAAATGAACAGTACCAGTCAGATTATTGGATTGTGATAACACGATACCGTTGTTGGCAGTGGCAAACAAGTCCCTGCCAGTGATCACCCCTGAAAACTGCTCCAACGAAATGCTATTGGCCTGAAGATTCACATTGCCGTTGGTGCCCGCTTTGACATTGGCCAACAGTTGCAGCGTGTTACCGCCCACGTCAGAGGTGTTCGACACCAAAGAAACTGCGGCGCCAGCGGGGAACGCGCCGCCGCCAGTGGTGTCAATTGGGGCCTGGACGTACAAAGCACCCTCTGAAGGGCTCGTCAAGGAACCCGGGTCGCCCGCGATCAACGTCACAGCTCCGCCCTTGGTAGTGATCCCCGAACCGACCGCGACATTCAAAAATCCACCCGCCTGCGCCGTCAACCCAACGCCAGGGTTGATCATTGAAACGGGGGAATTGAAGGTAATGTCCTCATTCGCTTGGAGCACAACATTGGTCGCCGCTGCGTTGATGGTCCCGGGCGAAATGACGGCATTGGCCCCGGGGTCAGCAAACTGGTCAACATTGGTCAATCCTGTGGTGCCGCCAATGCTCACATCAATAAAGTCCGGATCCAACAGCAAAGTCCCGGCTTTGCCCTTTGATGCCAACGTATTCACCGTCGCCGAAAACGCCAGCTTGTGTTTACCCGACACCTCCACAAACCCGCCATCGCCCCCCTTCGCACCGCCTTGCGCGCTGATGTTGCCGTAGCCCTGGGTTTGCTGATCCGCCCACACAATCACGCGCCCGCCGTTGCCTGAATCGATCGCGTCGGCTTTCAGCGTCGCATCTGGCCCCAAATAGGTTTTGCTGGCGTTTTGAATGGCGGCATTTTTGCCCTGAAAGTCGCCACCAATGCGAATGGAGCCGCCGCCGGTTTGGCCCGACACGTCAATCAAACTTGTCCCCGCAATCGCCACGCGATCACCCAGCACATCGACTTGTCCACCCACGGTGCCCACGCCGCCGGTTGCCACAATGCGCCCCGCGCCTTCTACATACGCATCGCCCACGGCCTTCAAAACAACCTTGCCGCCTTCCAAATTGGCCTGTACCGCCTGAATCATGCCGCTGTGGCGCAGCGTGCCCGCAAAAATGCCGACCGCATCACCTTTGAGCGTGCCCAGGTTGATGGCTTGGTCAGTGGGCGCTTGCATTTGCAGGGTGATGCCCTCCAGGCCGCGACCCGTCAGTTCCACGCTTTGCCCGGCCACCAACGACACGCTGCCGCCTTGGGACTCGACCACGGCGGTTTTGGCCAAATCCACGCTGGGGGCGATCAACACCACGTCGCCACCGCGCGCGATGATGTTGCCTTGCACGGTCAAAACGCCCGTTGGGCCGCTGTTGCCGCTATTTGTGAGTGAATCGTTGCTAAAACGCAACCTTCCGACCACCGCATCGGCCTGCGACATGCCAACCGCCGACGCGGTAAACCCCGCTGTGTCCACCACGGCACCTGCGCCGACCGCTATGCCAGACTGGTTGACCAAGACCAATTGGCCGTTGCTGGACAAGGTGCCAAACAGTTGCGAAGGCGTGTTGGTGACGACCCGGTTGATCGACAAACTGGCCGCATTGGGCTGCACAAAATTGACCGTGTTGCCAGCGCCAATGGAAAAACTGTTCCAGTTGATAGCTGAGTGGCCGGAGTTGACGCCGTTGGTGGTGGTGACCGTTAACTTGTTGGTTTGGCTGGTGTCGAATTTGGCAGCGCCTTGCACGGCCACGCCGCCTATGGGCAGCGTCTGCGCGTGGGCTGCGCCCGAGGCAAAAGTCAAAACGGTCAAAAATCCCAAACCGATGGACAGCGCCAAATCGCGCAGCGCTGAAGGCGGCTGACTGTCTGGCGCACCATCGCGAGCCAGCACCCCAGCCAACGCGGCGCGACTGCGAGCGCCGCCCGATTTGCCACCTGATGAAGCGATTTCAGCCACCGCCACCATGGCACCCAAAGCTGGGTTCCAAATGGTTCGGTAAATATGGTTCAAAGACGCGCGACCTGACATGGTGATATCTCCGCATTTCGACTTAAAGCCTGAACAACGTCAGCTTAATCAGTCTGGACCGTTAACACAATCTAACAACTCGGAAAGTAGTTTGACTGGTTTTATCACGCAAGCTCAGGTAATGCGTCACACAAAAGTACGACTTTCGGCTAGGTAGGGCGGTAAAAATCGACGTTTATCGATATTTACGACTGAATATCGGTGCTCATGCCGATTTGATGCCAATTCAATGCCAATTTGACTCGGTTTTAGCAAAAAAGAACCTGCAGGTTCTTTTTTGCTAAAAAACACCGAAAATCGTCAAATTATGAACGAAATAGGCCTCTAGCTCTCAAACAATATAGATAGTTTGCTATAATTAATATAGCATTCTACATCAACCGGACAAGCTCAACCCACGACGCCCCTAAACCAGCACGCGCTCAATGCCGCCCGTGTTGGCCGCCGCCACGTACTTGGGCATCCAGTCGTCGCCCAAAATCTGGTTTGCCATTTCCACCACGATGTAATCGGCTTCCAGCAGGCCGTTTTGCAGGTCATTGCCGTAGCGGCTCAAGCCTTGCAGGCAACTGGGGCAACTGGTCAGAATCTTGATATTGCCTTTGGGTATGTCAGTGACGTCAGCAGAGCCAGCCACCAAGGCGCGCAGTTCGGTTTCGCCTTTGCGCAGCTCTTCTTCTTTGCGAAACCTGATTTGCGTTGAAATGTCGGGCCGCGTGACGCCCAGCGTGCCTGATTCACCGCAGCAGCGCTCGTTTTTAAGCACTTTGTCGCCCACCAGCGCCTTGACCGTTTTCATCGGGTCTTGCAGCTTCATGGGGCTGTGGCAAGGGTCGTGGTACAGGTAGCCTGCGCCGCTTACCGCGCCCAAAGTGATGTTTTTCTCCAGCAAATATTCGTGAATATCGATGATGCGACAACCGGGGAATATTTTGTCAAACTCGTAGCCCTGCAACTGGTCGTAGCAGGTGCCGCAGCTCACCACCACGGTCTTGATATCGAGGTAATTCAGCGTATTGGCGACGCGGTGAAACAGCACCCGGTTGTCGGTGATGATCTTTTCAGCCTTGTCAAACTGGCCACTGCCGCGCTGCGGGTAGCCGCAGCACAGGTAACCGGGTGGCAAAACGGTTTGCACACCCGCATGCCAAAGCATGGCTTGGGTGGCCAGACCCACTTGGCTAAACAATCGCTCAGACCCGCAGCCAGGGAAGTAAAAAACCGCCTCGGTCTCAGCCGTGGTGGTTTGCGGGTTGCGAATGATGGGCACGTAGTCGCCGTCTTCAATATCCAAAAGCGCACGGGCCGTCTTTTTAGGCAAACCACCGGGCATCTTTTTATTGATGAAATGGATGATTTGCTCTTTGATTGGCGCCGCGCCCAGCGTCGCCGGGGGCTTGGTGGTTTGCTTTTTGGCGGCCAGGCGCAACACTTGGTTGGCCAAACGTTGGGCTTTGAAACCCACACCGACCATGGCTGTGCGCATCAGCTTGATGGTTTGCGGGCTGGTCGCGTTCAAAAACGTCATGGCCAGCGCGTTGCCGGGTCTGAATGACTTTTGGCCCATTTTGCGCAGCAAATTGCGCATGTTCATCGACACTTCGCCAAAGTCGATGTCCACCGGGCAGGGGCTCAAACACTTGTGGCACACCGTGCAATGGTCGGCCACGTCTTCAAACTCTTGCCAGTGGCGCAGGCTGATGCCACGGCGGGTTTGCTCTTCGTACAAAAAGGCTTCGACGAGCAAGGAAGTCGCCAGGATTTTGTTGCGCGGGCTGTAAAGCAAGTTGGCGCGCGGCACGTGGGTAGCGCACACCGGCTTGCACTTGCCGCAGCGCAGGCAGTCTTTGACCGAGTCGGCAATCGCGCCAATGTCGCTTTGCTGCATGATCAGCGACTCGTGCCCCATCAGGCCAAAGCTGGGGGTGTAGGCGTTGGTTAAATCGGCATGGCGTTTGTACGACTTTGACGCGTCCACCCGCAGCAACTTGCCTTTGTTAAAGCGCCCTTCTGGGTCTACGCGGGCTTTGTAGTCGGCGAAGGGTTTGATCTCTGCGTCGCTCAAAAACTCTAACTTGGTAATGCCAATGCCATGTTCACCTGAGATCACGCCGTCCAGCGACCGGGCCAGTGCCATGATGCGTTTGACCGCGCCGTGGGCCGACTGCAGCATGTCGTAGTCATCGCTATTCACCGGCAGGTTGGTGTGCACGTTGCCATCGCCCGCGTGCATGTGCAAAGC
This sequence comes from Rhodoferax sp., assembly GCA_031386665.1. Lineage (GTDB taxonomy): Bacteria > Pseudomonadota > Gammaproteobacteria > Burkholderiales > Burkholderiaceae_C > JANYCG01. The sequence goes on from JANNCN010000139.1 coordinate 27,372, forward strand.
CGCCCAAACGCGGCCTTTCAGCACTTTTTTGTGCACGGCGCTGCACTCGTCCAATATCGGCTTGAACGCAGCCCCGCTGAAAATGCCAGCCAGCGGCGCGCGCAGTTGGGTTTTCCAGCTGGCACGCAGGGTGTGGTCTTGCAACTGAGGGAACAAGCTTTCAACCCCCTGCAGCCAGCCTGACCAAAGGCTGCGCACTTCGCCAATCAGCGCAACCGCCTGCGCCACGCGCTCTGCCAGCAAGTCGGGTGACGCCACTTCGTTCACGTCTTCGTGCTTGCCCAGGGGCAGATTGCCTTTGCGTAAAAACTCAATCAGCGCATCACACAGCTTGATTTTGTTTTGCAAGCTCAGCTCGATGTTGATGCGCTCAATGCCGTCGGTGTACTCGGCCATGCGTGGCAGCGGAATCACCACGTCTTCATTGATTTTGAAGGCATTGGTGTGCTTGCTGATAGCCGCTGTGCGTTTGCGGTCAAGCCAAAACTTTTTGCGTGCCTCGGGGCTAATGGCAATAAACCCTTCACCGTTGCGTGAGTTGGCGATGCGCACAACTTCAGACGTAGCGCGTGCCACGGCATCGGCATCGTCACCCGCAATGTCGCTAAACAAGACCATTTTGGGCAGGCCTGAGCTGCTGGTGACAGCGCGCTTCGATTTGGTGGCGTAGCCCACGGCTTTCAAATAGCGGTCATCCAAGTGCTCCAGCCCCGCCAGCAAAATGCCTGAGCGCTTTTGCTCGGCAAACATGAAATCTTTGATTTCGACAATGCTAGGCACTGCATTTTTAGCGTCGCCAAAAAACTCAAGGCACACCGTGCGCACGTGGGTGGGCATGCGGTGCACAACCCAGCGGCAGCTGGTGATCAGCCCGTCACAGCCTTCTTTTTGAATGCCTGGCAAGCCGCTCAAAAACTTGTCGGTCACGTCTTTGCCCAAGCCTTCTTTGCGAAAGCTGGGGCCGGGAATGTCAAGGCGCTCGGTTTTTTCGAGCGTTTTGCCGTCGGCTTTGTAGTAATTCAGCTCAAAACTGGCCATGGGCGTGTCATGAATCTTGCCCATGTTGTGGTTTAGGCGCGTCACCTCCAACCACTTGGCCTCAGGCGTCACCATGCGCCACGACGCCAAATTGTCCAGCGCGGTGCCCCACAAAACCGCCTTTTTGCCGCCAGCGTTCATGGCCACGTTGCCACCAATGCAAGAGGCTTCGGCTGATGTGGGGTCTACCGCAAACACAAAGCCCCCGCGCTCGGCCGCGTCTGCCACGCGCTGCGTCACGACGCCCGCTTCTGAAAAAATGGTGGGCACGGCGTAATCCATACCGGGCAAGGTCATCATTTCGACCTCACTCATGGCCTCTAACTTTTCGGTGTTGATGACCGCGCTCTTCCAGGTAAGGGGCACTGCGCCGCCCGTGTAACCAGTGCCACCGCCGCGCGGAACAATCGTCAGCCCCAGCTCAATGCAACCCTTGACCAAACCCGCCATCTCGGCCTCGGTATCGGGCGTTAGCACTACAAACGGGTACTCGACCCGCCAATCGGTGGCATCAGTCACGTGCGAAACACGGCTCAATGCGTCAAATTTGACGTTGTCTTTGGCTGTCAAACGGTTCAGCAAACGCTGCGTTTTGCGCCGCAAATCAGCCACTTTGTCGAAAGCCTCGTCAAACCGCTGTACCGCCACGTCAGCGGCTTTCAGCAATTCGACGACCAAAGCATCGCGCTGCGTGTCGGCTTGCTGCTCTGGCAAGGGGGAGCGGCGCTTTTGCACTTCGCCCAGACGGTGCTTCAGGGCGTCCACCAGCAGGCGGCGGCGTTTGGGGTTGTCCAGCAAGTCGTCTTGCAAGTAGGGGTTGCGCTGCACCACCCAGATGTCGCCCAGCACCTCGTACAGCATGCGGGCCGAGCGCCCGGTGCGGCGTTCACCGCGCAGTTGCAAAACCAAGTCCCACACGGGCTCGCCCAACAGGCGAATCACAATTTCACGGTCCGAAAAAGACGTGTAGTTGTAGGGGATTTCGCGGATGCGGTCTTGCTTCGGCGGCATCTGGCCTGCGATTGATGCCAAATGAGAAAGGTTGAGCGGTGCGTTCATCAAAAAGTGGGTTTCGGCGTCTGCGTCACAAGCGAGACAGAACGCCCTGTCATAATTTTATCGCAGTGCAGCATTTTTCATGCGTGAAGGCAGATTCAAACCCACTGGCCGGGCTCAACCACCTTCCTATGACGTAAACCCCAGTGCCAATTCGGCTCAAACAGGGTTTAATAAATCTGACACGGTTTTGACACATTGCGTGGATACGCTCACCGCCTTGTATGTCCTTCTTTTGCATTGACTTCTGATTTTGTTACAGGAATTTTTATGAAACTCAAACTTGCCAAATCGGCATCGTTGGCGGCATTGCTCGCCGCCTTGGCCTTTCCAACTCATGCGCAAACCGAGATTCAATGGTGGCACTCGATGGGTGGCGCTTTGGGCGAATGGGTCAATGACCTGGCCAAGGACTACAACGCCAGCCAAAAAGACTACAAGGTTGTGCCCACTTTCAAGGGAAGTTATGACGAGTCCATGACCGCCGCCATTGCCGCCTTTCGGGCTGGCAACGCCCCGCACATCCTTCAGGTGTTTGAAGTGGGCACGGCCACCATGATGGCCAGCAAAGCGGCCATCGTGCCCGTGGGCGAAGTCATGAAGAAGGCCGGCGTACCGTTTGACACCAGCGCGTACGTGCCTGCCGTAGCCGGCTATTACACGGCGCCCAACGGCGAAATGTTGAGCTTTCCGTTCAACAGCTCCACCACCGTCTTCCATTACAACAAAGACGCATTCAAAGCCGCTGGATTGGACCCCGAAAAGCCACCCACCACCTGGCCTGAGGTCGCCCTCGCTGCTGCCAAGCTCAAAACCAGTGGCCACAAGTGCCCTTTCACCAGCAGCTGGATGAGCTGGACACAGTTGGAGAGTTTTTCGGCTTGGCACAACACCGAATTCGCCACAAAAGGCAACGGCATGCGCGGGATTGATGCGCGCCTGAACTTCAACACGCCGCTTCATGTGCGCCACATTGAAAATTTGGCTAACATGGCCAAGCAAGGACTGATGGTTTACAAAGGCCGTGGCAATTTGGCTGACGCTACCTTTGTCTCGGGCGAGTGCGCCATGGTGACGGGCTCTTCCGCCTTGTATGGCAATATCAAACGCAACGCCAAGTTTGTGGGCGGCATTGGTGCCCTGCCTTACTACCCAGATGTGCCAGGTGCCCCGCAAAACACCGTGATTGGTGGCGCCAGCCTGTGGGTGATGTCGGGCAAAAAGCCTGACGAATACAAAGGCGTTGCGCAGTTTTTTGCCCGCTTGTCGGTGGCTGAAGAAGCCGCCAAAAGCCATCAGCGCACAGGTTACCTGCCTTTGACCAAGGCGTCGTATGAGTTGACCGAAAAATCCAACTTCTACAAACAAAACCCGGGCACAGACGTGTCAGTGACCCAGATGATCCGTAAGACCACTGAAAAGTCACGGGGTATTCGCCTGGGCAATTTTGTGCAGATTCGCACCATCAACGACGAAGAGCTCGAACAAGTCTGGGCTGGCAAAAAGACAGCTAAGGAAGCGTTGGATAACGCCGTGAAACGCGGCAATGAGCAGCTTGAGAAGTTCCAAAAGGCCAATAGTAAAAAGTAAAGCGGCTCTTGGAAATGACTGGCTTGTTCCAATTCACTGATTGTTCAGTGGACAGGAGCGAGCCAGTTGGCTTTTTGGGCGCAGTTGAATTTAACTTTTCGATGCTATGGCTGTAGAAAAACGGGTCTTGTTTCGCTCCAGCTGGTTGCCTTGGCTTCTCATCACGCCCCAAATGGCCGTGGTGCTGATCTTCTTTTTTTGGCCGGCTGGCAATGCGCTTTACCAAAGCCTATTGAACCAGGACGCATTTGGCACCGCCAGCGAATTTGTCGGCCTGGACAACTTCAGGGCTCTGTTTGCCGACGACACCTACCTGGAATCCTTTAAAACGACCGCCTTGTTTTCGGTTCTGGTCGCGGGCAGCGGGCTTTGCATTGCCCTCCTTTTAGCCGTCATGGCCGACCGGGTTCTCAAAGGCGGCACAATTTACAAAACCCTGTTGATTTGGCCCTACGCCGTGGCCCCGGTTGTGGCGGGCGTGCTGTGGGTTTTCATGTTCGTCTCGCCCATGGGAGTAATCGCTTTTTACCTGAGAAGCATCGGCATTGAATGGAACCACTTGCTCAATTCCACCCACGCCATGACTCTGATCGTGATTGCGGCCGTCTGGAAGCAAATTTCCTACAATTTTCTGTTTTTCCTGGCCGGCTTGCAGTCGATACCCAAGTCTTTGCTTGAAGCCGCTGCCATTGACGGCGCCTCGCCCGCGCGGCGCTTTTGGACGATTGTTTTTCCTTTGCTGTCGCCAACGACTTTCTTTCTGCTGGTGATCAACATCATTTACGCTTTTTTTGAGACCTTCGCCATCGTGGATGCCGCAACCCAGGGCGGCCCCGGCAAAGACACCGCTATTCTGGTCTACAAGGTTTATTACGATGGCTTCAAGGCCATGGACTTGGGTGGCTCGGCTGCGCAATCGGTGGTGCTGATGGTCATCGTCATCGCGCTCACCGTCGTTCAGTTCAAGTTTGTCGAGAAAAAAGTCAACTATTGATATGGCCCCCACGCTCCGCCGTTTCACGGGTCGCTGCCCCCCAAGGGGGAGAATTTTTCTCGGGAGCGGCCCGTCGAAAAATCGAACTAATTGGGGTCAGATTCCAATTATTTATGCAAAATTCTCATGATTGAGCGCCGCCCCGTTGCCACTTTCATTTCGCACACGGTGCTGATCATTGGCGTGTTGTTGGTCGCGTTTCCTTTGTATTTGGCACTGGTGGCGTCAACACAATCTGCCGAGCAAATTGCGCAATCGACGCCCTTGTCAATGTGGCCAGGGTCAAATTTTTTAAACACTTACAAGCTTGCGCTGTTTGGTGGCGAAAGCAGCACGGGCAGCAAATTCCCTCCAGCCTTGCCCATGATGGGCATCAGTTTGGCCAGCGCCTTGATCATTGCGATTGGCAAAATTGCAATTTCGTTGCTGTCAGCGTTTGCCATCGTTTATTTCAGGTTTCCGTTTCGCAACTTGATCTTCTGGATGATTTTTGTCACCCTGATGTTGCCCGTCGAAGTGCGCATTGGCCCCACGTACAAGGTCGTGTCTGATCTTGGCATGCTCAACAGCTACGCGGGTTTAACCATCCCCTTGATTGCATCAGCCACCGCAACATTTTTGTTTCGCCAGTTCTTTTTAACCGTGCCGGACGAGCTCGTGGAAGCCGCCCGAATCGACGGCGCTGGCCCCATGAGGTTCTTTTGGGACGTGCTGCTGCCGCTATCCAAAACCAGCATCGCCGCGCTGTTTGTGATTCAGTTCATCTATGGCTGGAACCAGTACCTTTGGCCCCTGCTGGTCACGACTCAAGAGACGATGTACCCGATTGTTTTGGGCATCAAACGCCTGATTGCAGGCGAGGCCTATACCGAATGGAATGTGGTGATGGCCACCGCGATATTGGCCATGACACCGCCCGCTTTGGTCGTGATCTTGATGCAACGGTGGTTCGTCAAAGGCCTGGTAGACACTGAAAAATAACGGTTCAAGATGGCATCTATACAACTTAAAAACGTCGTCAAGCGCTACGGCAAAGGGCCAAGTGCCAACCAGGTGATTCATGGTGTCAATGCTGACATCAAAGACGGCGAATTCGTCGTGATCGTCGGGCCCAGCGGTTGCGGCAAGTCAACCCTGTTGCGTATGGTGGCAGGCCTTGAAGAAATTTCTGAAGGCGACATTTCCATCGGCAACCGGGTGGTGAACAAGCTTGAGCCCTCGGAACGCGACATCGCCATGGTCTTCCAGAACTACGCGCTTTACCCTCACATGAGCGTGTTTGAGAACATGGCTTACGGCTTGAAAATTGCCAAAGTACCGGTCGACGAGATCAAAACTCGCGTTGACAAGGCCGCCAAAATTTTGGAACTGGGCGCCTTGTTGCAACGCAAGCCGCGTGAACTGTCGGGCGGGCAACGCCAACGGGTTGCGATGGGCCGCGCGATTGTGCGCCAGCCCCAGGTTTTTCTCTTTGATGAGCCGCTGTCCAATCTGGACGCTAAATTGCGCGCGCAAACCCGGCTTGAAATCCAGAAGCTGCACCGCGAACTGGGTATCACCTCACTTTTTGTAACCCATGACCAGGTTGAAGCGATGACTCTGGCGCAGCGAATGATCGTGATGAACAGCGGTCGCATGGAACAGTTTGGCACCCCGGAAGAGGTGTACACCCTTCCGGCCACCACGTTCGTCGCCAGTTTCATCGGCTCGCCACCCATGAACCTGCTTAAAAATGCCGCCAATGCAGACTTGGGCGGCCAACCGGGCATGACACTGGGCATTCGCCCCGAGCACCTGGACATTGGTGAATCTGGCTGGGCTGTGCAGGTAGAAACTGTTGAAATGCTGGGGGCCGAACGCCTGGTGTATTGCAGCCTGAACGATGAGCAATTGATCGTGCGCACCGATGAAAATCACGCTGTACCCGCTATTGGCAGCACGATTCGCATTGAACCGCGCCGGGATCGCCTGCATTGGTTTGACACGGCGACGGGACAAAGGGCCTGAGCCATGACCAAAGACGGTTGGCCCTATCCACGTTGGGTTGCGCACCGGGGTGCGGGCAAGCTGGCACCTGAAAACACCTTGGCTGCCTTCAGGTTGGGTGCCGCGCACGGCTACCGCATGTTTGAGTGCGATGTGAAACTCAGCGCCGATGGAGTGCCGTTTCTGATGCACGATGCCACCCTCAGCCGCACGACAAACGCGGCAGATCGGCTGGGCCGCGCCCAGGACGAAATCGGTGGCGACCACCCGTGGAACACCTTGTCCCAACTCGATGCGGGCAGTTGGCATTCGAGAGCCTACGCAGGCGAGCCAATGGCAACGCTGGACAACGTGGCGCAGTTTGTGTTGCGCAATGGTTTTTGCTTGAATATCGAAATCAAACCCACGCCTGGCACCGAACTGCACACAGGCAAAGTTGTCGCCCAGGAAGCCGCCCGGCTCTGGAAAGACGCAGCGGTCTTGCCGCTTTTGACCTCGTTTGATGTCGATGCCCTGCACGGCGCCTTTGCCAGCGCCCCGCATTTGCCCCGTGGTTTGCTGCTGGACAAGGTCACACCCGACTGGATCGAAACCGCTTTGCAGCTTGACTGCGTGGCGATTGTTTGCAACCAAGTGCTGTGGGACCAGTTCAGCGTGGCAAAAGCCAAAAGTGCCGGGTTTTGCTGCTTGAGCTACACCGTGAACGATGAATGGGCCGCCCAGCGCCTCATTGATTTGGGCGTTGACGGCATCATCACCGACCGGGTTGACTTGTTTTCTCCTGCGGCGTTCAGCGATAGCGACTGAGCATTTTCTTCAGGGAACTGCTTACTTCAGTTGCCAAGCGCGCATCAGCAACCATTGGACAGTGCCGCAGCCCACAACCAAAACAGAGTAGGTTGCCAGTTTTCCGTCGGTGCCAAAGACCCACAACCCCAGCAGCAAAGCGCTCAAACCCACAGCAAAATTGATGGCCAATTGAAGCCAGCGGTTCGCCAACGGCCGTGACTTGGCGTACACAATGCGGCTGCAGAGCACGCTAATTGCGGCCACCATGACCGCTGGGGCGGCGAAATTGAGAGCGTGCAGCAACAGTTCAATTAGAGACATGTTTTTGAAATAGCGTTGAATTGCGCTAGATTGGGATCGGGTTAAAGTGTTTTGAACGTAGTTCGAGCGTTGCGTTTTTGAGGAACAAAGCAGTTTTTATGGCCTGTTTAGGGGGACTTGGCAAAGCCGCCAACCACCCGCCCGCACAAATTTTATAATCTCGGTATGGCAGTTTGGGCATTAGGCATCAATCACAACACCGCGCCGCTGGATTTGCGCGGTCGCTTTGCCTTTGCCATCGACCAAATCGGCCCCACGCTGACCCACCTGCGTGAGGCGCTCTACAGCCCTGAAGCTGCCATCATCTCCACCTGCAACCGAACCGAAATTTACTGCGCGGGCGACCAGCAGGCCATCGACAACACGGTGAATTGGCTGGCTCAGTCAGGCGGCGTGGCACCCGAGTTGCTGCGCGCGCATGCGTACACGCTGCAAGACGGTTTTGTGGCGCGCCACGCCTTCCGGGTCGCCAGCGGCCTTGATTCCATGGTGCTGGGTGAACCGCAAATTTTGGGTCAAATGAAAGACGCGGTTAGGGTTGCCAACCAGGCTGGTGCTTTGGGCAGCACGTTGAACCAGTTGTTTCAGCGGTCTTTTTCAGTGGCCAAAGAGGTGCGCAGTTCAACCGAAATTGGCGCGCATTCCATCAGCATGGCGGCGGCCAGTGTTCGGCTGGCGGGCCAATTGTTTGAAGACCTGGGAGCTATTCGCATTCTGTTTGTTGGCGCAGGCGAGATGATTGAGCTTTGCGCCACGCACTTTGCGGCCAAAAACCCCAAACACATGGCGGTGGCCAACCGCACCCTGGAGCGCGGCGAAAAGCTGGCTAAACAATTGGGTGGCGAAGTGGTGGCTTTGGCTGATTTACCCGACCGCTTGCATGAATTTGATGCTGTGATCAGTTGCACGGCCAGCACTTTGCCCATCATTGGCCTGGGTGCGGTGGAACGCGCCATCAAAAAACGCAAGCGCAGCCCGATGTTCATGGTCGATTTGGCTGTGCCTCGCGACATTGAGCCTGAAGTGAAGGCGCTGCGCGATGTGTACCTGTACACCGTAGACGACTTGGCCAAGGTGGTGCAAACCGGCCAGGCCAATCGCCAAGCGGCCGTGTCGCAGGCTGAAGTCATCATTGAAGCGGGCGTGAAAAGCTTCATGCAGTGGGTTGAGCAGCGCAACCCGATAGGCGGGGTGGTGCCTTTGATTCAGCAGCTCAATGCCCAGGCCGATGAATGGCGCGGGCTGGAGCTGGCCCGTGCCCGCAAAATGCTGGCTAAGGGTGACGATGTGCAGGCGGTGATGGAAGCCCTGGCCAAGGGTTTGACGCAAAAAATGCTGCATGGCACGTTTGCCGAACTGCGCGACGGCGACAGCCAGACCCGCGAGCGGGCCAGCGCGGCAGCCCAGCACTTTTTTCTGCACAAAGACCGTTAGCTGGGCTGGCGCCAAAATCCCCTTCATTGGGGTCAGATTTCATTTGTTTGGCCATTTACCCAGCGATCGCGTCGCTCTTTGATTTCGCTCCCCCATGAAAACTTTCCTCCGAAACCGTCTGGACCGCTACGCTGACCGCCTGGGCGAGCTCGAATTTTTGCTCTCGCGCGAGGACATCATGAAGGACATGAAGCAGTTCCTGGTGCTGTCGCGCGAACACACCGATGTGGCGTCGGTCGCCACCCGCTGGAGCCGCTACCAGGTGCGCGAGTCAGACCTGGCCTCAGCCCAAGACTTGCTGAAAGACCCCGACATGGCCGACCTGGCCCAAGAGGAAATCGACTCTGCCACCGCTGAACTGGCTCAATTGGAGGCCGAGCTGCAACGCATGCTGTTGCCCAAAGACCCGGACGATGCGCGCAATGTCTTCATGGAGATTCGAGCCGGCACGGGCGGCGACGAATCTGCCCTGTTTGCTGCCGATTTAAGCCGCATGTATTCGCGATACTGCGAGCGCATGGGTTTCAAAACCGAAATCATGAGCGAATCACAAAGCGAATTGGGCGGTTACAAAGAGCTGGTCCTGCGCATTGAGGGCAATAGCGCAGGCATGGGGGCTTACGGTGCTCTCAAATTCGAATCGGGCGGGCACCGTGTGCAACGGGTGCCAACGACCGAGACGCAAGGCCGCATTCACACCAGTGCATGCACCGTCGCCGTTTTGGCCGAGCCCGACGAAGCCGTGGCCATTCAAATCAACCCGGCGGACTTGCGCATAGACACTTACCGGGCCAGCGGCGCAGGTGGCCAGCACATCAACAAAACCGACTCTGCCGTGCGCATCACGCACTTGCCCACGGGCATCGTGGCCGAGTGCCAGGATGGCCGCAGCCAGCATGGCAACAAAGCCCAGGCCATGAAGGTGCTGACCGCCCGCATCATTGAAAAAGACCGTTCTGAGCGCGCCGCCAAAGACGCTGCCGAACGCAAAAGCCTGATTGGCACAGGCGACCGCAGCGACCGCATTCGCACCTACAACTTTCCGCAAGGCCGTTTGACGGACCACCGCATCAACCTGACGCTGTACAAGCTGCTGGGCATCATGGAAGGCGATTTGTCAGATGTGGTGCAGGCCCTGCAAGCTTACGAAGCGTCTGAGCAACTGGCCGCCCTGGAAATGGCGTCGGCCGCGTGACGGGGCACTGGCCTGATTTGTCGATGCTAATTGTCGAAGCACAGACCCAAGCCCATTTGGCTGGTTTGGATCGGCTGGACGCTCAACTTTTGCTGCTGCATGCCTTGGGCAAACCCCAGGCCGAGCGCGCCTGGCTGCTGGCGCATGACCACGACCCTTTGCCAAAGGCGGTTCAAGCCGAGTTCGAGGCTTTGGTTCAGCGCCGATTGTTGGGCGAACCTGTCGCTTACCTTGCCGGGCACAAAGAGTTTTACGGCCTGGATTTGAAGATTGACAAGCGCGTGCTGGTGCCCCGCCCTGACACCGAAACCTTGGTGGACTGGGCGCTTGAAGTGCTCAAACCTGAAGGTCAGGTGATCGACTTGGGCACGGGTTCTGGCGCTGTGGCACTGGCCATCAAACTCCATCGGCCTGATGCCCACGTGAGCGCCACCGATTTCAGCGCTGATGCCTTGGCTGTGGCGACAGCCAACGCTCAGCACTTGCATCTTGACGTGCGATTCAGCCAAGGCTCTTGGTTAGCAACTGAGCTGCGTGCGTTTGACCTGATCGTGTCCAACCCGCCCTACATTGCAGCCAATGATGTCCATTTGGCTGATTTGACCCACGAGCCCCGGCAAGCCCTGGCAAGCGGCGCAGACGGTCTGGACGACATTCGCCAGATCATTGGGCAGTCCACCCAACACCTGCGTCCCGGTGGCTGGTTGCTGCTGGAACATGGTTTTGACCAAGCGGCGATGGTGCGGGAAATGTTGCGCCGAGCGGGCTTTCACAACATCAGTTCCAAACGCGATTTGGCCGGCATTGAGCGCTGCAGCGGCGGGCAAACTCTCGCCTTGGCGCTGTAGGCGCCGTAGGTTCAAGGCGCATGGCAAACGCAGGCCTCGCCGTGCGCTGCAGCCACCAATTCATGCAAGATGCCGCATTCAGCCGAACCCGGTGCGCCGTTGCACTGCGCGCGCAATTGAACCAATTGTTTTTCAAGCGCGCGCATGCTTTTGAGGCGAACGCGCACGCGGGCCAATTGCGCATCTACCAGCGCGTCCACATGGCTGCAGTCGGCCAGGGGCGCATTGACCACAGCCAACAAGCGGCCAATGTCAGCCAGGGGCATATCGAGCGCACGGCAATGGCGCACAAAGGCCAGGCGCTCCAAATGCACCACGGCGTAGTCGCGGTAACCGTTGTCGCTGCGCGCAGGTGGCGGCAACAGACCTAGTTTTTCGTAGTAACGAATCGTCTCAACCTCAACGCCAGTGGCGTCGCTCAGAGCTTTGATGCGCATGGTTTTTCTCCTATTCATGCTTGAATGACCCAGTCAAGTGAACCTGCCGCGTCAACCCGTCCATTTTAGGCCTTGACTCTGTAGTCACTTCAAGGTTTCCAATAGCCTTTTAACTCTTTGAAAACACCATGTCAGCACATTGCCAGCACGACACACCAGATGCCAGCCAGGTCACCGACCTGCCCCGCTACCGACGCATTTTGTGGATTGCCTTGATTTTGAACGCCCTGATGTTTGCGATAGAGCTGGCGGGCGGCTATCGCGCGGGGTCAGTCAGCTTGCTGGCCGATGCGATTGACTTTGCCGGAGACGCCGCCAACTACGCCGTGTCTTTGGCAGTGCTGGCGGCAGCACTGTCATGGCGCGCTAGGGCAGCACAGCTCAAAGCCGTCTGCATGATTGGTTTTGGTCTGTTCGTTTTGGGCCGCGCCGCTTGGGGTGCCTGGACAGATTCAGCCATTCCCCATGCCAGCACCATGGGCGTGATCGCCACGATGGCGCTGATCGTGAATGTGGCCGTCGCCTGGATGCTGTACGCCTTTCGGGAGGGCGACGCCAACATGCGCAGCGTGTGGCTGTGCTCGCGCAACGACGCATTTGGCAACCTGGCGGTCATGGCAGCGGCGATTGGCGTGGCGGGCAGCCAAACCGCCTGGCCCGACTTGGCCGTGGCAGGTGTGATGGCGGTTTTGGCATTGAGCGGAGGTTGGTCGGTGCTGCGCCAGGCGAAAGGCGAGCTGGCCACGGCGCACAACCACGGACACTGACATGGACGCGAACACGAGAATGGGCGCGGGCATGCGCGTGAAAAAGACCACGGGCCTGGCCACGACGCCGCGCATTGACCCTAAATCATAAAAAAGAACCTGCAGGTTCTTTTTTCGCAAATTGACCGTTTTTTTGCCAAAATATCAATCAAATAGACGTCTAGCTCTCTTAGAATATGCTTAGTTTGCTATAGTAAATGTAGCAAGCTGAGCCTAGCCCCAGCGCCACTACAGATCGACACTTTTCTACTGAATGCCGCGCCCGGTTTTGCAATGGACCCACAGCGCCCTGCATTGGAAAAACCCGCTAAAAAGCGCCGTCTGCCTGCCTGCGCCTCATCGCCTTTTCCGCTCGCTCGCTCTGTTTAAGGGCTTTGATCCACGCTTTGAGTGACGCCAAATCCAGCACCATCAGCACTTCAGAGTGGAGGCGTTTGATGAAGTATTTCATATCGGAGGCGTCTTTTGACAACATGGGAATCACCTGGCTTGGCAGCAGCCGCTCGTAGGGCGACATCCGAAATTGCGCCCGCAGAGCGCCTTCTACATGGTCAATTTCATTCTCAAGCTCCTCCAATTGCTCTTTCAAAACTTTGTTGAAGTGCTTTAGCCGATCCTCTGACAAACCCGCAATCGACTTGGCGTCGATGTGTTCCAGCTCCAGTTGCAGTTCGAGCAGCCGCATCAGGTCGCGTTTGTCATAGGCCTGGTTCACTCGCTGCATGAGCACGGTTTTGCGGGCTCGCTCGTCGGCATCTGGCTCGCGGTCTGGGTGCAAGGCACTGACCAGCTTGCGGTAGACCTCGCGGATCGACAGGCTGACGCTCTGGGCTTCTTGTTTGGCTTTGGCTTCACGCTCTAACTGCTTGGCCGACTTTTTGCGCTGGCTGCGTTTTTCCTCTTGGTGCAGCCTCTGTTCTTGGTACTCCATCTGGTCTTTTTCCATTTCCAGGCGCATTTTCTCAAGCACCTCCTGGGGTGACTTGGCGTCCAGGTCGTCATCAGCCAGTTCAAAACCAAAAATGTTTTTCATGGTGCTTTGAAGGCGTTTGGCCTCCTCTTCGGCCTGCGCATCAAAGTCCACATCGCTGTGCTTATTGAACAGCGCTTTCATGCTGTCGTCGTCGCAGGCATCCATCAGGGTTTCGGCCAGATGGCACAAAAAATCACGCGCAGAGCGGGTTTCAGATTTGGTCAGCGTGTGCCTGTCAAGCGCCGTGTCCAGCGCCCGAGCCAACCCAAACCGTGCTGCCAGCAAGGTTTTTTGCAGCGGCTCGATCTCGGCCATCACCATCTGGCGGTACGCGTCAGTGGCAAGCTGCCACTGTGCCAGCCCTTTGCGGTTGGCTTCAATTTGCGCAATCAGGGTGTTGAACGCCTTTTGCCCTTTGGTCAGGGTTTGCTGCAAAGGGGCAGGTGCTATGCGAATGGGGGTAGCCGGTTTTGGCACTGATTTTGTCATGGGGCGGCTGGTTTCAAGGCGGGGATAATGATTTTGTCATGACCCAAGCAAATTCCTTTGTCGATTCCAGCGCCATCACCGATGTGGGGGGCATTGAAGTCGGCCACTGCACCGACTCGCGCCGCCCCACCGGCTGTAGCGTGATCATCGCACGGGCGGGAGCCGTGGCGGGGGTGGACGTGCGCGGGGCAGCACCTGGCACGCGCGAGACTGATTTGCTGCACCCCAGCAACCTGGTGGACCGGGTTCATGCTGTTTTGCTGGCCGGTGGCAGCGCTTGGGGCCTGGACGCCACCGCTGGCGTCATGCAATGGCTGGAAGAGCAAGGCATCGGCCTGGATGTGAAATACGGCCTGGTGCCCATCGTGCCCGCCGCCGTGTTGTTTGATTTGCCAGTGGGCGACGCCCGAATTCGACCCAATTTGCAATCGGGTTATGCCGCCTGCCAAGCGGCCAGCCGTGCGCCCCCGGCAGAGGGCAACGTGGGTGCCGGGGCTGGGGCGCTGGTCGGGAAGCTGTATGGCATTGCCCGCGCCATGCGGGGCGGCATTGGCACCGCGTCTGTCACAGTGAATGGCATCACCGTGGGTGCCATGGTCGCTTGCAACGCGCTGGGCGACGTGGTCAACCCGCAAACTGGCCAGGTGATTGCTGGCGCGCGCACCGCAGACGGCTCAGGCCTGCTGAACATTCGCGATGCTATTTTGCGAGGCGAAGTGCCACAACCTTTGCTGGCAGGCACGAACACCACGATTGGCGTGATCGCCACCGACGCCCTACTGACCAAAGCCCAGGCGCACCGGCTGGCCCAGGTCTCGCACGATGGGCTGGCCCGCGCCATCAACCCGGTGCACACCATGAGTGACGGCGACGTGATGTTTGCCCTGGGCACGGGCACGACCGGCAAATCGGCTGGCATGATGATTTTAAGCACCCTGGCGGCTGAGGTCACCGCTCGCGCCATCGTGCGCGCGGTGCGGGCGGCTAAGGCAACCAGCCACGGGGCCACCACCTGGCCCGCGGCAGCTGACCTGAAAAGCGCAAAATCGGACTCATTGCTTTAACGGCCTACTTTGAAACCTTTTCGCTCCATGGCTCAAAAAATTTCGTACGCGGTGCTGTCGCTGCGCGCCATGCTGGTGTCGGCTGGCCCCTTTATTTTGCTGGCGGTGGCTTTACTCGCACTGGCTTACGGTTGGCTAGACCCGAACCCGCCCAACCGCGTCACCCTGGCCACGGGCCCCGCCCAAAGCGCGTACGCAGAATTTGGCAGTCGTTATGCCAAAGCCCTGGCTCTGAACGGCATTCAGGTCGATTTAATTACCAGCGAAGGCTCCAGCGCCAATTTGCAACTGCTGCGAGACGGCAAAGCCGACCTGGGCTTTGTGCAAGGCGGCACCGATGAAAACCGCGTCACCCCCGAGAGCGGTATTGAGTCGCTGGGCAGCCTGTTTGTCGAACCGCTTTGGCTGTTTTACCGCGCCCAAGCCGCCAAAGACGCCACGGGTGCCGAAACCCTGAACTCCTTTGGACAACTCAAGGGCCTGAAAATCAACGTTGGCACCGTGGGCAGTGGCGTGCCTGCGTTGATGGAGAAGTTGTTTGATGTGAACCGCCTGGACATTGCCGCGCTGAAGCTGTCCAAACTAGAACAAACGCCGGCCACCATGGCGTTTTTGAACAACGAGGTCGATGCAATCGTGTTCGCCTCAGCCCCCGAGTCGCCGATGGTGCAAATGTTGCTGCAAACACCTGGCGTGAAGCTGTTGGACTTCAATCAGAACGAAGCCTATTCACGCCGATTTTCATTTTTGGCACCCGTGACCCTGCCCCGTGGCGTGGTGGATTTGGCAGGAGACGTGCCCACCACCGATGTGCGCCTGGTGGCCCCCACCACCACCCTGGTCGCGCGCGATGGCGTGCACCCGGCGATCTTGCAACTGTTCTCGCAAGCCTCGCTCAAAATGCACGGCAGCGCGGGCTGGTTCAACCGGGCGCGTGAATACCCCAATGCCGCCAACACCGAGTTTCCATTGGCGCAAGAAGCCGAACGCACCATTCGCAGCGGCGTGCCTTTGTTGCAGCGCTATTTGCCGTTTTCACTGGCGAATTTGATGGAACGCATGTGGTTGGCGCTGGGCATCATCATCGCCGTGCTGCTGCCCTTGTCGCGCATCGTGCCCCCGGTGTACCAGTTTCGAATCAGGTCGCGCATTTTTCGCTGGTACGCGCAGTTGCGGGACATTGAAGAGCGCTTGGGTGAAAAGACCGAATCTTCAGCGGTCTTGCTGCAAGAGCTGGACGCGCTGGAAGCCCACGCTGAGAAGGTGACCGTGCCGTTGTCGTATGCGGATGAGTTGTATTCTCTGCGCAATCATATTGATTTGGTTAGGCAGAAGGTGGGGAAGGGATAGGGGTTGGCCTTGCTGGCGGCTTTTGATATGTGCTTTTGGGTTTTTGGGCTTGAAATGGGTGTTTTTAGCTTGCCGACGGCTGGTAGGTGAACTGTTGTTTTTTGGCAAGCCGGGTCTCGCCCCAGCGGGCGACTCACTTGTCTTTTGCTTCGCCAAAAGAAAGTAAGCAAAGAAAAGGCGACCCGACAGTCTGGGTCCCTACGCTGCGCTTCGGGCAACTTGCGGTGCTCAAAACTGCCGGGGTCTTGCTCAAACTCGCTGCGCTCAGACAGTCGCAAGCCCTGATCCGGCAGCTTTTCCGCTCCTCAGCCCAGCC
>JANNCN010000166.1:0-2162 GCA_031386665.1 Rhodoferax sp.
GACGGGTTTGCGGCACCGCAACCGGCCGTGCACAAGGCGTCTACGGTCATCTTCCCAAATGTGGCCGCCATGCGCAGCCGCGAATGGAAAGACAAGTCGGCTTACACCTATGGCTTGCACGGCACGCCGACCACTTATTTGTTGGAAGAGCGCCTTTGCAGCCTTGAAGGCGGATTGCATTGCGTTTTGGTGCCCAGCGGCTTGGCGGCCATTGCGACGGTCGCCTTGTCGGTGCTGAAAATGGGCGACCAAGTGCTGCTGCCAGACAACGCCTACAGCCCCAACAAGGCGCTGGCAGCGGGCGAGCTCAAAAATTTCGGCATCAGCCACGGGTTTTACGACGCCATGAACCCGCAAGACCTGGCCGACAAAATCACCCCGCAAACCCGCTTGGTGTGGGTTGAAGCGGCGGGTTCGGTCACGTTGGAGTTTCCCAATCTGGTGGAACTGGTGCGTATTTGCAAGGCAAAAGGCGTGCTGGTCGCCCTGGACAACACCTGGGGCGCAGGCATTGCGTTCAAACCGTTTGACCTGACACCCAGTGGCGCTGGCGGCCCAGGTGCCGCAGCGCTGGCGGTTGACTTCTCGGTCCACGCCCTCACCAAGTACCCCAGCGGCGGTGGCGACGTGCTGATGGGCAGCGTGATGACGCGGGACGCGGTCTTGAGCCTGAAAATCAAAGACACCCACATGCGCTTGGGTTTTGGTGTGGGCGGCAACGACGCTGAAGCTATTTTGCGCAGCCTGCCCACCATTTTGCTGCGCTACCAAGCGCACGACTACGCAACCCGCGTCTTGGCGCAATGGGCGCTGGGGCGACCTGAATTTGCCCAGGTGCTGCACCCGGCGCTGCCAAATTCACCCGGCCACGCCCACTGGCAGGCGCTGTGCGCGGCAAACGCTGGCAGCCACCCACAGGGCCACGCGGCGGGCTTGTTCAGCGTGGTTTTTAGCGACAATTATTCGCAAGCTCAGGTTGACGCGTTTTGCGATGCGCTTCAATTCTTCAAACTGGGCTACAGCTGGGGCGGCCCCATGAGCCTGGTGGTGCCTTACGACTTAGGCAGCATGCGGCCCCATTGGCCCGCTCATTTGCTACCAGGGCGCTTGGTTCGTTTTTCAATCGGCCTAGAAAATGTGGCTGATTTGCAGGCCGATTTAAAGCAGGCCTTGAGCAAAGCATTCGCAAAAGTTTGAGGCAAGTCACCCAGCTTGTCTGAAATTTAAGCGTGCCTCACAATGATGCGCCGCTTGCTGGTAAAGTCCAGTCAGGTGCACTTTTGCATGACCCTTAGAAAGTAAACCTTGGCAACACCCAATTACGGTTACGAAAAACGTCAGAAAGAACTGGCGAAAAAGAAGAAAAAAGAAGACAAGTTGAAGCACAAGGCCGACCGCAAGGTGGGTGAGGGTGCTGGCGACGGCGCACCTGACGACGCTGACCCTACAGAATCGGGCGACTCTACCGCCCCAGCGCCCGACGCGCCTGCTCAGGCCTGAGGGTTCGCGGCTGGGGTGCCAGCCTCGATCTCGGTTTCAATCGCGGCTTCTCCCTTGGCTTGGACTTCGGCGTCAATCTCAGCCTCATTCTTGTCCCCAGCCAACACCACCAGCGCCAAATCCGCCATCGCCTCCAAAGACTGATCTTTGGGCGTCAAGGCGCTGGACTCATCAAACTGGCTGAAATTGCGCCGCATCGATTGCAAGTAAACCGGGTCGTAATGCAGCGTTAGCAACTCTTGCACCACGGGTGCTACTTCGCCCGCGCGCACCTGGGCTTGCCAGCCTGCCACCACTGCGCCACCGCGCGACGCCACCAACGCGTCCAGTCGCTCGCAAAACAGCTCGCCGTTTTGCACAAAAAAGTCGTAATCTTCCATCAGCAATTTCACACGCTGGTCGTCTGGCAAGACCAAATTCAGGCACGGGCTTTGGCGCATCGCCTCGATCAAAGCGGTGGGCACGGCCACATTGCCCACTTTTTTGCTTTCGCTTTCCACAAACACAGGCCGCGAGGCATCAAAATGGCACAGCTGATTCCAAACCAGGGTGTCAAAACGCTTTTGCGTGGGTTGCGCCACGCCCGGAATCGCCCCCAACACCGAGCTGCGGTGGTTGGCCAGGGCTTCCAGATCCAGCACTTGGGCACCGGCCTGGGCCAA
>JANNCN010000167.1:0-10078 GCA_031386665.1 Rhodoferax sp.
GAAATATCAGCATGCCCCAACAGCATTTGAACAGCGCGTAAATCCGCACCATGGTTCAACAAATGCGTCGCGAACGCATGGCGCAAGGTGTGGGGCGACAGTTTGGACGTGATGCCCACCATCACTGCGTATTTTTTAACGATCATCCAAAACATCACCCTCGACATCGCCGTGCCGGGTTTGACGCCCCGGTGCGTGACAAACAAGTCCTCTGTCGGGCGGCCAGCGGTCATGGCGGGGCGCACTTGGTTCAGGTACTGGGTTAACCAATGGCTGGCGACTTCGCCAAAGGGAATGAGCCGCTCTTTGTTGCCTTTGCCGGTGACGCGAACCACGTTGTCTGACAGACTGACGTTCAGCACTTTCAGCGTCACCAGTTCGCTCACGCGCAGGCCGCTGGCGTACATCAGCTCCAACATCGTGCGGTCGCGGATGCCCAGTGCGGTGGCCAGATCGGGCGCGTACAGCAAACCGTCAACCTGCGCTTCGGTCAACGTTGATGGCGAGCGCTGCGCTTGGCGAGCAGGCAAAATTTTGAGAGTGGGATCCACCAGCATGAGGCGCTCGCGCAAGGCCCAGCGAAAATAGCGCTTGAACACCGTTAGGCGCCGGTTGGCCGTCGTCGCTTTGCTGTCGACGTGGCGGGCCGCAAAGTACGCGTTCAAATCGACTTCTTGGGTGTCGTTCAACACCTTGGCACCGGGCGCGCCGCTTGCCTTCGCACTCTGCAAATGAAGCCACTGCGCGTACAGCAGCAAGTCGCGCCGGTAGGCTGCCAAAGTGTTTTTGGACAAGCCATCTTCAAGCCATAGAGCGTCGACAAAGACGTCAATTGAGGCGTCGATTGAGGCACCAACCGAAGCATTCACCGAGCCGTCTAAAGAACCATCCAAAGCGCCACCCAATTGAGCGCCACCCGCCGGATTGCCCGGCGCTTGGCGCGATGCTCTTGTCGGACTCAAAACTTTGGCCACCCTATTCCAGTTTCAAGCGCGCCGTTTCAACCACTTTTTTGTAGACGGCCAGCTCATCGGCCATTTGCTTGGCAAATTGCTCTGGCGAATTGCCCACCACCACCGAGCCCGTGTCTTCAATGCGCTTTCTGACGGCTGGGTCCTCCAGCGCTTTGCGCGTGGCGGCGTTGACTTTGTCCACGACATCTTTGGGCAAGCCCTTGGGGCCATAAATGCCATAGTAGGCCATGCGGTTCACGGGCTCCAGGCCCAGCTCTTTGAACGTGGGCACATCGGGCATGGACGCCAAGCGCTGAGGCGCGGCAACCGCCAGTGCCACCAAACGGTTGGCCTTGATGTGCGGCAGGGCTGAGGGCACATTGTCAAAAACGATTTCGACCTGGCCACCCACCGTATCGCGCAGTGCTGGCCCCGCGCCAGAGTAAGGAATGTGGGTGACAAACACGCCCTGCAGGCTCTTCCACAGCTCGGTTTGCAAATGGCCAATGCTGCCCGTGCCCGACGACGCGTACGAGTATTTGCCGGGTGAGGCCTTTAAAACAGCAACAAAGTCTTTGTAATTTTTGGCCGGAAAGCTGGGGTTCACCGCTATCACGTTGGGGGTGGCGGCAATGTTGATGATGGGCGTGAAGTCGGTCGCCGCGTTGTACGGCATTTTGGGGTTGATGGCCGGGTTGGCCGCCGTGGTCGACACTGTGGCCATGCCCAGCGAATACCCGTCAGGCGCGGCCTTGGCGGTTTCATTGGCCCCAATGATGCCGCCGCCACCGGCTTTGTTTTCAATGATGATGCTTTGCCCCAAGGCGCGACCCAGGGGTTCGCCAATCACGCGGGCCACGATGTCGGTGGTGCCGCCCGGTGCAAACGGCACTTGCAGTTTGATGATTTTGTTGGGGTAGCCTTGCGCCTGCGCCCCGATGGAAGCCGCCAAAAGCGACAAGGAGATGAGAGAACTGCGAGTCATGACAGAGTGCCTTTAAAGTGCATGGGAAGGTGGCTTGCTTGAGCGCTTGATGTTACTCATTTGTTGCCGCTTTGCTCATGGGGGATACACCGCTTTTCGCTGGTATTCTCAAAGCGTGAACTACGCCCAACTGCTGTTTCCTGATTTCTCCCTCATTCTGTGCGGCTACCTGGTGTGCCGCTACACCGCGCTGGACCGCACGGTGTGGGCGCAGGTTGAGTCGCTGGTCTACTTTTTTCTGTTCCCGGTGCTGCTGTTTCACTCGATTGTGAAAAGCCCGCTGAACCTGGGGGCCACCTCCAGCCTGATCGCGGCGGGCTGGGCCATGGGGCTCACGGGCATCGCCCTGGCCTACGCCCTGCCCTACCTGCCCGGGCTGCGCGCACGCATCGACACACGTCAGCATGCGGCGGCGGCGCAGGTGGCGTTTCGGTTCAACTCCTTCATAGGGCTGGCGCTGGCAGAGCGGCTGGGCGGTGCGCAGGGCCTGCTGCTGATTGCGGTGCTGATTGGCGTTTGCGTGCCGCTTTTTAATGTGGCCGCGGTGTGGCCCATGGCACGTCATGCCAAGCGCGGTTTTGTCAAAGAGCTGATTCGAAATCCGCTGATTTTGGCCACAGCCGCTGGCCTGCTGGCCAATCTGCTGGGTTTTGTCATGCCCGTGTGGCTGGAACCCACCGTGACCCGCGTGGGGGCTGCGTCTTTGGCGCTGGGGCTGATGGCGGCCGGTGCCGGGCTGGAGCTGAGCGCACTGGCACGGGGCAAAACCTTGGGTGTGGCAGTGCTGTCGATTCGCCATTTCATCTTGCCGCTGGTGGCGTGGGCACTGTCGCGGACTTTGGGATTGTCTGATTTGCAGACCACGATTTTGCTGGCTTTTTCGGCCCTGCCCACGGCCTCTAGCTGCTACGTTTTGGCCGCCAGAATGGGTTACGACAGCGCCCCCGTGGCTGGCTTGGTGACGGTGTCCACCTTGCTGGGCATGGTCAGCCTGCCGTTTGCACTGGGCGTGCTGCGCGGGCTGGCTTGGTTTTAGCAATTTCTTGACCGCAAGGTATCAAGCGAAAATATGCTACTAAATATATAGCAAACTATTGATATTATTCGGGAGCTGGAGGCACATTCAGTTCATATTTTCGACGTTTTTTCAAAAAAAGAACCTACAGGTTTTTTTTTTACAAAACGGGGTGTTTTTTGATGCTCAACTGAGCGCGATCAACCAAAATCTGGTCCACGCCGCGTTCAAGCTGACTGAACCACCACTCGCTGCGCTGCAAACCAAGTCAAAGCGACAAACCGAGCCGAGAAGCGCCCAGATTGCACCCTCACGTCACCAGCAGTTTGTAACGGCACGTAATTGCGCCGCGCTTGGCCAGAACTGCGTTTCTTCTCTGAAACCAGCACCGAAAACGCCAGTCACCATAATTGAAACAAGCCGTCTCAACCCGCAAATTTCATTACTTTGGTGGATGACGCGGCTGCCCAATTCTTTTAAATTCCGCCCGTCGATCAGAACCGCGTGACGCCAAAACTTTTGGCCATGTGACTTCAGAGGCGATGCAGGCTGCGAATCCAACGCCACGTTCGGCAGCCCTTCACAAAACAAGTGGCAACAACATCAGGGAGTATTTCAAATGGATTCGATTCTTTACTGGAACAACGTGGCGCTGGAGGCCAACAAACGCGACTTCAGCAACCTGCCTGGCACTGAAAAACCGGCCCCCGAGCAAGGCGGCCCGACGATGAGCTCACGCGCATTGGCCATCATCCACCTGGCGATGTACGACGCCCATGCGGGCGTGCGCAATGACCCGGTGAATTTGCCGCGCTATCTGGCAAGCCCACCCACCCCGGCAGTGGGAACCCACGCTGCCGCCGCTGTGGCGGCCGCGGCCAACCTGTGCCTGGCCAGCCTGTACCCCCGCCAAAAGCCCCACTTCGATGCGGCTCTCAGCGCAGAAGGCCTGACAGGCGCGGGGATGGCGGCTGGCAATGCCTTTGGACTGGCCGTGGGACGCGCCATGCTCGCTGACCGAGCTGGTGACCCAGGTGCGGGTTCTGCGGGCTACTTCCCGTCGCACGAGCCCATGCACCACCGCGTGGACCCATCCGACTCGGGGCAAGGCTTTCATGGGCCAACGTATGGGGCCAAATCCAAGTGCTTCGGCGTGACGGCACGCCATCAACTGGACGCTCCGCCCCAGCACGGCACACCGGAATACGACAGAGCCCTCAAGCAAGTGCGTGGCAAAGGCATTGCGCCAGAACTGATGGGCACGCTGCCCACAAGCTATGCCAAACGCACGGTCGATGAAACCGTTGTCGGCATTTTTTGGGCGTATGACGGCCCCCGCGAATTGGGCACGCCCCCGCGCCTGTACAACCAAATCGTGCGGGAAGTCGCCATGGCGCAAGGCAACGATGTGGACAAAAATGCCCGCCTCTTTGCCTTGGTGAATGTGGCAATGGGCGACGCTGGCATTTTGGCGTGGGAGCAAAAATACATCCACGACGTCTGGCGGCCCGTGGTCGGTGTGCGCGAGCATGATGGGTCCATGGGGCCATTGGGACTGCTGCCCAACCACAACATTGACAATGACTGCGACAGCAACTGGTTGCCCTTGGGCGCACCCCAAAGCAACAGCCGCGATCACAACGCAACCCCGCCCTTCCCCGCGTACCCGTCAGGCCATGCTACTTTTGGTGCAGCAGCCTTTCACACGGTGCGGCTTTTTTATGGCGTGTTGCCTGGCAATCGCGCGGCAGACACCAAGTTCACGGGGCCTTTTGTATCCGGCGAAATGAACGGCATCACCACAGACAACAAGGGCGTGGTGCGCCCACGCCATGCCCGCAAGTTCCCCAAGGGGCTGTGGCAGATGATCGAAGAAAACGGCTTCTCGCGGGTTTGGCTGGGCGTGCACTGGTCGTTTGACGCCTTCGCGCTGGACGACAACAACAAACCCGATTTGACCCGGAACATCGGCGGCGTACCGTTGGGGTTGAAAATCGCCGAGGACATTTTTGCAGCCGGCGGTGGCAAGGCGCCGAAGAAATCAATCGTCTTGCCCAGCCCCTGAACCCGCGCGACTGGAGACGCCGATCAGACAAGAGGGCGCGGCGCTTCAGTCAACAATCCAGCGCCCACGCCACGTGCTCGCGCACCAGGGCGCTTGCGTGTTCTGCGCGGGTGGCCAGGCTCGCCGTGAAGAGGGCTTTCGACTCCTGGGTCAACGGCGTTCTGAGCGCATTGCCCAGCGCCACGGCCACGTTGCGCAGCCAGCGTTCATGGCCAATGCGGCGAATCGGGCTGCCTTCGGTCAACTTCAAAAAATCGTCTTCAGTCCAGCCGAACAAAGTCACCAGTTGCTGACCGGTCAGGCCAGCCCGTTCGTCAAAATCGGGCAAGGCACTGCGTTTGGCAAACTTGTTCCAGGGGCAAATCAACTGGCAATCGTCACACCCATAAATTCGGTTACCCATCAACGGGCGCAGCTCCAGCGGAATCGGCCCGGCGTGTTCAATCGTCAAGTAGGAGATACAACGCCTGGCATCCAGCAGGCCGGGTGCCACGATGGCCTGGGTTGGGCAAATGTCGATGCAAGCGCTGCAACTGCCGCAATGTTCAGTCACTGGAGGGTTGTGCGGCAAGGCGAAATCGACATAAATCTCGCCTAAAAAAAACATCGACCCGGCCTCGCGGTTCAAGATCAGGGTGTGTTTGCCGCGCCAGCCCTGGCCGCTGCGTGCGGACAGTTCGGCCTCTAGCACGGGGGCCGAATCGGTGAACACGCGGTGCCCAAACGGGCCAATTTGCACGGCAATGCGGTCGGCCAACTTTTGCAGGCGGCTGCGCAACACCTTGTGGTAATCGCGGCCCCTGGCATACATCGACACAATGCCTTCGCCCGGGTTTTGCAGGCGATTGAACTCCAGTGCTTGCCAGTTGTCCAAACCTGCGTGCACAACTTTGGCGGGCAAGTAATCCATCCGCGCGGTGATCACGCTGACCGTGCCGGGCACCAGCTCGGCGGGCCGCGCGCGACGCATGCCGTGCGCGGCCATGTAAGCCATATCGCCATGAAACCCCCGGTCCAGCCAGGCCTGAAAATCAGGCTCCGCCGATGACAAATCCACGCCGGTCACGCCAATTTGCGAAAATCCGAGTTCCTGGGCCCAAGCCTGTAACTGGATCGCCAATTGAGCGCTAATGATTTGAGTGTCGGTGTGAGTGTCGATGTGACTGTCGGACTGAGTCATGAAATGACGGCTGGAATGAACCCCGTGCTGCCTGGTGCTGCGCCTCAAATTGAAGCGCAATCGCCTATTGTAAAAAGCTTCAGGGGCAACGCTCTGCGGCTGGTGCTGCACTGGCCCACCGAAGCCGAAACTGAAGCGTTTGCCCAAACCCTGGCTGCCCAACCCGCGCTGCGAAACGCCTTTATTGAACTGCATGGCGACCTGGGCGCTGGCAAAACCACGCTGGTGCGCCACCTGCTGCGCGCCCTGGGCGTGCAGGGCCGCGTGAAAAGCCCAACTTTCGCCGTGGTAGAGCCCTACAGCGTGGCTGACCCGCAGGTGCCAGGCGGCGAACTCGACATTTGGCACTTCGACTTTTACCGCTTCACCGACCCGCGCGAATGGGCAGACGCAGGGTTTCGGGACATATTTGCCAGCCCTGGGCTCAAACTTGCCGAATGGCCGGCCAATGTGGGTGCCAATCTGCCGCAAGCTGACTTGGTGATTCGCATCAGCGTGCAAGATGACGCCTCGCGAGTGGTCGACATTAGCGCAGCAACGCAAACCGGCGTCACCATAGTGCAGGCTTTGCAAAATGGAGCGGCAGTTTGAAAGCACCTGAGGCCATGCCCCCGAAGGTCGCGATGGCCGAACCCTCATCTGCTACCTTGCCGCCCAGCCCGATGGGGTCAATTCAGCCCAATCGCCGCATGGCGCTGAAGTCTGGCGCACTGGCTTTGCTGTTGACGCAGAGCCATTTGGCCCAAGGCGCGACGATTTTGGCAGTGCGCATTTGGCCTGCACCCGACTATTCGCGCGTCACGATTGAATCGGACGGCGAGCTGAAGGCCAAACCCAGCTACATCACCAACCCGCCGCGCCTGGCCGTTGACCTGGAAGGCATCGACCTGAACCCGGCGCTGAAGGAACTGGTGGCCAAGGTGCGGGCCGACGATCCGAACATCGCGGGCATTCGGGTCGGCCAAAACACGCCCGGTGTGGTGCGATTGGTGATTGACCTGAAGCAGGCCATCGCCCCGCAGATTTTTGCCCTGCCGCCCGTCGCGGCCTACAAGAACCGGCTCGTGTTTGACCTGTACCCCACGTCGGTGGCCGACCCGCTGGCCGCGCTGATCAATGAGCGCCTGAAAGAACTCAACCAGTTGCAAGATGCCAAAGACGCCAGCGCCGCCGGTGTGGCCCTGGGCAAACCGGGTGCTGACAAAAGTGGCAGCACGGGCGCTGACCCTTTGGGGGATTTGATCGCCCAGCGAGCGCAAAAAGCGCCTGCAGCGGGGCCTGCACCCGAATCAAACGCTGGCGCGATTGCAGCAGCGAATGTCGCCAAGCCCGCCTCGTCAGGCGACGCCCGCGCAGCCGACCCACGCCAGAGCGAAGCCAAATCTGGCGACGCCGCAACCGATCGCCTCATCATCATTGCGCTGGACCCGGGCCACGGTGGCGAAGACCCCGGCGCGATTGGGCCGGGCGGCACCAAAGAGAAAGACGTGGTGCTGAAACTGGCCCACCGCCTGCGCGACCGGGTGAATGCCTCGGTCGTTCAAGTGGGCAAAGCCCGCCTGGCGATGCGCGCCTTTTTAACCCGCGACGCTGACTTTTTTGTGCCCTTGCACGTGCGCGTGCAAAAGGCGCGGCGCGTGCAGGCCGATCTGTTTGTCAGCATTCATGCCGACGCCTTTTTCACGCCGCGCCCGCAAGGGGCCAGCGTGTTTGCCCTAAGCCAAGGCGGGGCCAGCAGTTCGGCCGCGCGTTGGATGGCCGACAAGGAAAACAAGGCCGACTTGATTGGCGGCCTGAACGTGGGCGCCAAAGACCAGCAGGTGCAACGCGCTTTGCTGGACATGAGCACCACCGCCCAAATCAACGACAGCCTGAAGCTCGGAAGCAGCATGCTGGGCGAGATTGGGCGGGTTGGCAAACTGCACAAACCCCGGGTCGAGCAAGCCGGTTTCGCCGTGCTCAAAGCGCCCGATATTCCCAGCGTGCTGGTGGAAGCCGCCTTCATCAGCAACCCCGACGAAGAAGCCAAACTGAACAGCGACGAATACCAGGACCAACTGGCCGACGCCCTGATGCGCGGCATCGAAGCCTACTTTGCCAAAAACCCGCCCCTGGCGCGGAATCGGGCGGTTTGAAGGCCGTTTGCTGGATTGAAAACTAGGCGACAAGCCAATCTCGCCCCTACATGCGCAGCGACGTCCCCAACACCCCGCCCTGCAAAGCACCCAGCACAATCGCGCCGATTTGCAGCAAGATCAGTAGCGCCAGGGGCGACAGGTCGATGCCGCCGACCAGCGGAATCACTCGGCGCAGCGGTGTGAGTGGCGGGGTGCACAGGCGTTCGATCACGGCGGTGAAGACCGAATTGGTTTGCACCCAGCTCAAAACCGCGTAAACAATGACCAGGCCTGTCATGGCCGACAGCGCCAACCGCACCACGCCAAACAGCGCAAAAATCACGATTTGCAGGAAGCCAATGCCCATCGCGCCCAGCAGCCACAAAATGCTGTATTGCGCCAACTCCAGCAAAAAAACCGCCAGCAAACTGGCCATGTCCCATTTGCCCACGCTGGGCACAAACCGGCGCAGCGGCAGCACCAGCCAGTCGGTCAGCGCAAAAATGAAGGTGCCCAGCGGGTTGCCAGACCGCGCGGACAGTGAAATGCCCAGGTACTGCATGTACAGGCGCAGCAGGCAGGCACCGCCCACCAGGCCGGTTGCAACTTCAAGCAGCAAAGAGATGATCTGGTAAAACATAAGCGGGTGCGGCCTGGCCCGTTGGGGCGCGGCGGTCAATAAAAGGTTGTGCGGATCATAGCGCCAGCCTTCCCATTGCTGCCACCCCCTTAAAATCAATCCCTTTCTCTCTTTGCGCCCGCTCTTAGCCATGTCTGACCCAAAAAACTCGAACACCGCCCCCGACTCCGCTGTTGTGCCCGATGAAAACCAACTCATCATTGAGCGCCGCGACAAGCTCAAAGCCATTCGCGAACAGCAAAAACTAGGCCACGGCGTGGCTTTTCCGAACGATTTCAAGCCTGCCGACCACGCTGAGCCTTTGTTTGCCGCCTATGACGACAAAACCCCCGAGGAACTGCTGGCGCTGAACGTCACCGCCAAAATCGCCGGGCGCATGATGCTGAAACGCGTCATGGGCAAGGCCAGTTTTTGCACCTTGCAAGACGCATCGTTTGGCCCCAGCGGCGGGCGCATGCAGGTGTACCTCAAGGGCGAAGAAATTGGCGAGGCGCTTTACGCCAGCTTCAAGCACTGGGATTTGGGCGACATCGTGGCTGCCGAGGGCCGCATGTTCAAAACCAAAACCGGTGAACTGTCGATTCACGCCACCTCGTTGCGCCTGCTGACCAAAAGCCTGCGTCCCATGCCCGACAAGTTTCATGGCATGGCCGACCAAGAGACCAAGTACCGCCAGCGCTATGTCGATTTAATGACGGACGAGTCGGCCCGCAAGCGTTTTGTGGCGCGCAGCAAGGCCGTCAGTTCGATGCGCGAATTCATGGTGTCGCACGACTTTTTGGAAGTCGAAACGCCCATGTTGCACCCCATACCCGGTGGTGCCAACGCCAAGCCTTTCAAAACCCACCACAACGCGCTGGACCAAGAGATGTTTTTGCGCATCGCGCCTGAGCTGTATTTGAAGCGGCTGATTGTGGGTGGTTTTGAGCGGGTGTTTGAAATCAACCGCAGCTACAGGAACGAAGGCATCAGCGTGCGCCACAACCCCGAGTTCACCATGATGGAGTTCTACGCGGCCTACTGGAATTACATCGATTTGATGAGCTTCACCGAGGCGCTTATTCGCGACGCTGCACAAAAAGCCACGGGCTCCTTGCAGCTGAGTTACGCAGGCAAACCCGTC
>JANNCN010000168.1:0-1531 GCA_031386665.1 Rhodoferax sp.
CTAGCCGCTGCACTGAGCGAAATCCGCGCTCTTCGAGAGGAATTGGACCGAGAAGTTGCAACAGTTGACGCAAGGAACGCTCAACATCGCGAGAGGGCGTTGTCACGCTAGTCGAATGACGCATAACCCCTCTGTCGAGCGAACATTAGTAGTCAAAATACCAACCCCATAGTTTTGCAAGATTCATAACAACCATCTCATATCGAAAGGGACGAAAAAAATGTCCAAAGCCTATTGGGTCAGCACCTACCGCGCTGCAAAAAAAGCCGAAAAGCTCGCCGCCTATGCAGCGCTTGCGGGCCCGGCACTCACAGCTGCAGGCGGTCGATTTTTGGCGCGCGGTGTGCCGTCGATGGCTTATGAACTCGGGTTGAAGGAGCGCACAGTCCTGATCGAATTTGACAGTGTCGATCAAGCCACGGCCGCACACGACAGCCCTGCCTACCAGGCAGCTTTAACCGCGCTGGGTGACGGCGCGGATCGGGACATCCGGATCATTGACGGCTTCTAGCGCAAACAGACTCGAAACTCTCGCCAGTCAAGGGCGTCGGGGTTGAATACCGCCTTGCCGTGCAAGCTTCAACAGGCAGCCGTCGAAGTGCGTCGGATTGGTATGATTTTAATAGCTGCTCGCGCCCGTATTTATTGGGCTGCAGCCGTATTTAATACCTGAAAACGGCCTTTTTCAGTCGAAAAGGCCGTTTCAAACCGATTTCAAACCCGTTTTTGCGCAAAGTAAAACCACTCTTGCCCCACCTCACCGCGCGGATTGGGGAACACCACAAAACCGTCGCCTTGCGCCTTGACCTCATTGCCACCGTGGCGCACGCCAATCACGTCGCCTGATTTCACGGCATCGAAACTGCGCCACTCACGGGTGAAGGTGTCGTCGGCATGCGCTTTGTCGGTCACGTCAATCAGACGCAAAATTTCCGGCACAGCAATCGGCGGCACGGGCTGGGCGGACGTGATGCCTAGCAAACCTAGCGTTTGCAAAATCGCGTGCCTGGCAACACCCACGCCCGCCGGGTCATCGTGCTGCCCGCATTCGAGCGTGACCGCATAGCCGCCACGTGCGCGCATGTACTCGGTTGTGCCCACGCCGTAATTCGGGTTGGTCACCAACGTTTGTGAGCGCGTGTTGGCAGCATCAAGTGAGGCAGCCCGCCGCTGCACACCGCGTGCATAGGTGTCCAGCCAGCCTTCAACAATGCGCGGCGCGCCGGTGTGCAGAGCCAACTGCATCTCCTCGGCCGCCAGCGCAAACGGCTCCAGCGTACCTGTGTTGTTCTGCGGGCCAATCATTACAAACGGCGCGCCGCCGGTGTGAAACGAATGCAAATCGAGCAGCACATCATGCGTGTCCAGCAGCGGGCAAAGCACGTTAGCAATGCGGTCCTCAAAGTCTTGCGGAATGGCGCTTGGTGCCATGTTGCGGTTCAAATTGCGGTCACCAAAACGCCGCTTGAGCTGGTGCGCCAGCGGGTTGGTGATGGGCACAAACGTCACTGAGCCGCGTTCAATTTTGATG
>JANNCN010000171.1:0-3130 GCA_031386665.1 Rhodoferax sp.
GCCCGTGCCCGAAGCTTTTTACACCTGGTTTTGGGTGGCTTGTGGCGTCGGGGTGTTGCTGCTGGCTTGGTACTACCGTCGCTTTGACGCCGAACAGTTTGAAATTTTGCGCATGCTGGTGTCGTCGGTCATGCCGCTGGCTTTGTTGACCTTCATCGTGCTGGGCGTCATTTTGTTTGGCATCACCACTGCAACTGAATCGGCGGCTGTGGGTGCGGCAGGCGCGTTTTTAATGGCTTGGCAAGCTGGTACGCTGAACTTTCAGCGCATCAAAGAAGCGGTTTTTTTGACTGCCAAAACCACCTCCATGGTGTGCTGGCTGTTTGTCGGGTCGGCCTTGTTCTCAGCCGTGTTTGCTTTGTTGGGTGGGCAGCGGGTGGTCGAGGAATGGGTGCTGTCCATGGACTTGTCGCCTTTGCAATTTATGCTGCTGTCGCAGGCCATTATTTTCGTGCTGGGCTGGCCGCTGGAATGGACTGAAATCATCGTCATTTTTGTGCCGATTTTCTTGCCCCTGCTGGCTCACTTTCAGATTGACCCGATCTTGTGGGGGGTGCTGGTTTTCGTTAATTTGCAGGCAGCCTTCTTGTCGCCGCCAGTGGCCATGTCAGCCTTCTACCTGAAGGGGGTGTCGCCCCAGCATGTGACCATCAATCAGATCTTTGCGGGCATGATGCCCTACATGCTGATCGTGATTTTGTGCATGGTTTTCATGTACATATGGCCCGGATTGACGCTTTGGCTGCCTAAGTACCTGTACGGTTAGCGGGGCTTCGCCCGCGGGTGAGGCGCCCGTGAGGCCAAAGCGGGTCGATTTTCATTTTCTATAATCGAGGCTTCGGGCAAATCCGCACAGGGCGCATTTGCTTTTGATTGGCTGTGCTTTTGTTATGGGACATGAATGATTCTCGTCACCGGTGGCGCCGGCTTCATAGGTTCAAATTTTGTTCTGGATTGGCTCGATCAGTCAAACGAGCCGGTTGTCAACCTAGACAAGCTGACCTACGCTGGCAACCTGCACAACCTGGCGGCTTTGCAAAACGATGCGCGGCATGTGTTTGTCAAAGGCGACATTGGCGACACGCCATTGGTTCAGCGCTTGTTGGCCGAGTACAAGCCGCGTGCTGTTGTCAACTTGGCGGCTGAATCCCATGTGGATCGCTCCATTCACGGTCCTGAAGACTTTATCCAGACCAATATCATGGGTACGTTTCGCCTGCTGGAAGCGGTGCGTGCCTATTGGTCGTCGTTGGCACCCCAAGCGGCGCAGGCTTTTCGCCTCGTCCATATCTCGACCGATGAAGTCTATGGTTCGCTGAACGCGGGTGACGCCGCGTTTTCCGAAAGCCATCGCTACGAGCCCAACAGCCCTTATTCAGCCAGCAAAGCGGCCAGCGACCACCTGGTGCGCGCCTACCATCACACCTATGGGCTGCCAGTGTTGACCACCAATTGCAGCAACAACTACGGCCCGTTTCACTTTCCTGAAAAGCTGATTCCGCTGATGATCGTCAACGCGCTGGCAGGCAAACCCTTGCCGGTGTATGGCGACGGCATGCAAGTGCGCGACTGGCTTTATGTCAAAGACCATTGCAGCGCCATACGCCGGGTACTGGCTGACGGCAGGCCGGGCGAGGTCTACAACATTGGCGGCTGGAATGAAAAGCCAAACATTGAAATTGTGCAGACAATTTGCGCACTGTTGGATGACATGCAGCCCAGGTCAGATGGCCGGCTCTACGCCAAACAAATTACCCACGTGGCCGACCGCCCAGGGCATGACCGCCGCTATGCCATTGACGCCCGCAAGGTCGAGCTGGAACTCGGCTGGAAGCCCGCCGAGACTTTTGACTCCGGAATCCGCAAAACCGTGCAGTGGTACCTGACCCACCAAGAGTGGGTGGCTCAGGTGCAATCTGGCGGCTACCTTGATTGGGTGAAAACCAACTACCTCCAGCGCGCCGCCTGAATGAAGCTCGCCCGAAGCCCAAGTCATTGCCCGTTGGCATCGGCAAGCCAAGCCCGCACAGTCAAGGACCTTCAGCCATGAAAATTTTGCTTTTTGGCAAAGGCGGGCAAGTGGGTTGGGAGTTGCAACGCAGCCTGTCTGTGCTCGGCGATTTGGTCGCACTGGACTTCGACAGTACTGACTATTGCGGCGATTTCACCCAGCTTGACGCGCTGGCAGACACGGTGCGCCGAGTGCGTCCCGACGTCATCGTCAACGCCAGCGCCCACACAGCCGTCGACAAAGCCGAGAGCGAGCCAGAGCTAGCACGCACCCTGAATGCGCTGGCGCCCGCCCGCCTGGCACAAGAAGCGGCAGCCCTGGGAGCATGGTTGATTCACTATTCGACTGATTACGTTTTTGATGGCAGTGGCACAACCCCCTGGCTTGAGACGGATGAGCCCGCCCCCTTGAGCGTTTATGGACAGACCAAGCTGGAAGGCGAACAACTGATCCAGGCCAGTGGCTGCAAGCATTTGATCTTCAGAACAAGCTGGGTTTATGCCGCACGAGGCGGAAACTTTGCCAAGACGATGCTGAGGCTAGCGCAAGAGCGCGAAACCCTGAACGTCATCGACGATCAGATAGGTGCGCCTACCAGCGCCGAGTTGCTGGCAGACGTGACGGCACACACGATTTGTCAAGTTGCCTTGCAAGATGCTGCAAGGCACCAACACGGTGACCGTAATGACTTCATATCACCGGCGATATCAGGCATTTACAATGTGGTCGCTAAAGGCTCTATTTCGTGGTTTGAGTATGCAAATGCGACTCTAGCCCTCGCAAAACATACAAAGTTTGCTTCTAAAATAATAGCAAAATCGATTCAACCCATCCCCACTTCAGCCTATCCAACGGCGGCCCGCCGACCGCTCAACTCCCGTTTAAACACGGCCAAGCTTGAAAAAACCTTCAATTTGACGCTGCCGGACTGGAAGCCGGGGTTAGAGAGAATGCTCACAGAATTCATTGACAATCAGACATGAGCGCGTCCACTCCTTTGAATCCACTTGGCCCTGAAAAGCGAAAGGGCATCCTCCTGGCAGGCGGCTCAGGCACCCGACTGCACCCGGCAACACTGGCCATGAGCAAGCAACTGCTGCCGGTGTACGACAAGCCCAT
>JANNCN010000207.1:0-3555 GCA_031386665.1 Rhodoferax sp.
CCCTGCCAGTTTCACCCTGTCACCGCCGGAGGTCATCATCCCGGTACCCGCCGAGGTGGCCAAAACCGCCGTACCGCTGGCCAAAGCCACCCAAACGGCAGTGGACGACCAAGTCGACCGCTTCATGGAGGGCCTGCTGAAGGAAGACGTGCAGAGCGAGGCTTTCAAGGCCAAGCTGGACAGCGCTTTTGCCTTGGGGCGGGAGGAGGTCTCCATCGCCTCCAGCCTGATGCAGGGGCGCTTCATGCAGCGTAATTTTGCAGGCATTGAAGACAGCACCGCCTTCAAGGCGATTCAAGACATGCGCGGCCATCTTGACGAATTGAACCCTGGCAAAGAGGGCGATTTGTTTCAGCCGCAAAAAATACTGGGCATGATTCCCTTTGGAAACAAGCTGCAGTCTTACTTTCGCAAGTACCAAAGTGCGGGCTCGCAACTGCAAAAAAGCATGCAACAAATCTACGAAGCGCGCGACGACATGCAGCGCGACGTGGTGGACATTGAAGCCACCCGCACCAAGCTGTGGGACGCTATGCAAAAGCTGTCGGGTGCGATTTATTTTGCTGAAACGCTGGACGCCAAACTGGCCGCAAAAGTCGATTCGCTGCAAGCGACCGACCCGATTCGCGCCA
Organism: Rhodoferax sp.; assembly: GCA_031386665.1. Taxonomy (GTDB): domain Bacteria; phylum Pseudomonadota; class Gammaproteobacteria; order Burkholderiales; family Burkholderiaceae_C; genus JANYCG01. The sequence continues at coordinate 633 of JANNCN010000207.1, forward strand.
AAGCATTGCAGCAGGAAGTCTTGTTTTATGCACGGCAAAACCTGGCCGACATGATCACCCAGCAGGCGGTTTGCACCAATGGCTACCTGGCCTTGGACGTTTTGAAAAAAACCGGCCGCGAAATGATGAACGGTTGTAGCCGCGTGGCCACCACAGGCATGAGCGCACTGGCCGTGGCGCAAACCGTTGCGCGGGCCACAGGCAACCAGATCAAGGTGATGGAAATGCTGGGCGGCGTGAACAGCACCATTGAAAATTTGATTTCTGAAACAGGCCGCCAGCTCAACACCCATGTGGACAAAACCACCCAGTTTGCGCAAAACCCCATGCTGGGCATCGAGAAGATGAAAGAAATGTTCGACCAGACCTTCAAAGCCATGGACGCGATGGACACTTTTCGGGCCAAGTCCATCGAAGTCATGGGGCAAAACAACGCCATCATGAAAGAACAGTTGGCCCGCGCTGACCAGTACCTTGACCGCACCCGCCAGCAGCAGGCGCGCGAGGCGACCCGCACCGCATTGAGCGGGCCGGTTGCGCTTTAAGGCGAGCTAAGCCGGGCTGGGGCGCTCTTTCCTTTTTTTCACTTCCGCAACCATTTTTTTAATCTTCAATACTTCAAAGGACTTTTATGGCCTCTCAATACGTCATGCAGCGCGACACCCAAGGTTGGCGCAACCAGGTCTGGATATCATTTGCCATTGCCGTCACGTCCTGCGCGATTGGCGTACTGTGGTTGCCCGGCCAAGAGTTGGACCGCGCGTTTTTGGCTATCGGCCTGTTCTTTTGCCTGTTTGCCTCATTCGCATTGGCCAAAACCGTGCGCGACAACCGCGACGGTCAGGTGGACACTGCGTCCTGGAAAATGACCGTGTGGGTGGCCTTTACCGCCGCGTTTTGCCTGACCGCCTGGGGCCTGTGGCGCATGAACATTGGCGAATGGCAAAAGGGCTTCATGGTGGTGAGCTGGCTGTTTTTGGTCAGCGCCACCTTCACCGTTGCCAAAACCGTTCGCGACAAACACGAAGCTGATTTGATGGACCGCGCGGGTCGCGCCCAAGCCGAACCCCGGCCCGTCAAAGCCCCGGCGGTCTAGGCGCTTCAGTTACTTGGAGTGCGCGTCTTGGCAGCCAAAAAGCGCTGCTGACGCATCAAGGACTCGCCGGCCATTTGCGTCAGGCGGGTCTCTTTGGCAGACAACTGCTGCTCTATCATGTCGAGCTGGGCGTGCATCAAGTCGATCGCCGTCTTGCCTTCGTCAATCACCAGCGAAGCGCGGTCTTTTTTGGGCACACGCAGGTAGCTGGCGACAGAGTCCGGCACATAGCGGCGAACCGTTTCGCGAATGAAAAACGAGTCGTCATTGCCCGCTTCTCCCGCGTCGCGACAACTGCCAACCAAGGCAACGCAATGGGCAATTTGCCCTTTCAGGCGGGCTAGCCTGTCCAGCAGTTCCTGCGGCGCATCCGCTGCCAGCGTGTCCAGGGCAGCGTCCAACCGGGCAACATCATTGGCGTCAATCAGGGCAACTTGGGGTGCTGCCCCAAAAGCGCCCTCGGCCTGACTTTGCGAACGCCTGGACTTTGCCGCCAAAATTGCGCGCACACCAAAGCCCGCCAAACCCACCAGACTCGCAGCACCGAGCAGCACAGAGGCCTGGATCACCGCCAACCCCAACCCGACAGCACTGGCCGCTGCGCCCACCACGGTCACGGTATCGCCGGTGCTCAAGCCGCCCGCCACACTCGGGCTGTTCGCTTGGGACAAGCGCTCTGCCATCGACGCGCCAAGCCGCTGCCGCGCCAAAGTCGCTTGAATTCGGGCCAGAACAATCGGCGAATCCTGCTCTGAAGGCTCATCGCCATGCGCCATCGGCGCGACGAGCCGCTGGTTCACCGGGCCGTTGGACACCGCGAATTTTTTGTTGAGTTGGGGATCAGTCATCAGACCAGTTGCCTTGTGAAATCGGACACGAACAATTTTACGGTTTTGCAAGCTGTGAAGGTCGGCGTTGGTAGGTAGCTTATTTCGGTACTCTTGGTACATTCAAAAGCTACCAGCGTCATTTATAGCTACTTATTGAACTCAGCTTGTCCAAAATGACCCCACAAGCATTTGCTTGGGCGACCTGGAAATCTATGCGAAACCGTTTTGGTTTATCTTCTTCAACTTCAGCTTCAACTTCATCAGTTTCAACAGCGGTCACGCGCTTGAAAAGCGGCGCACAGGCCGCCTGCATGCTGGCCGAGGCAGCGGCTTTGACAGCTTGCTACGTCGTGCCCGTGCAGCCCGCACCGCATCAGGGGCCCGTGGTCTATGCGCACACCGCGCCGCCCGTGCCAGCGCCGCCCTTGCCCGTCACCTTTGCGGCAAGGCTTTACCCCGCCAATGATCTGGCGTCCAGCTACGGCGTGGTCAGCGCTGTGGTGACGAATGATTTGAACGGGCGCGGCACCTTCAGCACCAACATTCATGGCGAGAGCTTCACGGGGGAAGCCACGCGCAGTGCCAGCTCATCACGCGAAGGTGTTGCCAACGGCGCGGGCAACCGGGGTGGTTTTCTGAATTGCCGCTACCAGATGAATTCGACCGCCTTGGGAAGCGGCCAGTGCAAGTTGTCCAACGGGGCCTTGTTTACCATGCACGTCGGCGGCTGACAGGACGTTTCCCATTCGCGCGCCATGCCGCACGGTGGAACTATTGCAACTGACTGACCGCCGTTGACTCCGGCGGTGTCTTCAGGTGCCCCACGTACTGCAACGGGCGATGAATCTTGATAGAAGGGACGTCGCCCTCGCGCATGTGCAACAAGTCACCCGGGCTGATCAAGCGCGGGTCCGCGTCCGTCAAGGGCAGGCCCGCACTGCGATAGACCTCCAACACGAATTGCGAGCAAAAAAATTGGTCGTTGCGGCCAAGCCCC
>JANNCN010000219.1:0-13075 GCA_031386665.1 Rhodoferax sp.
GCGCGGGAAACCGGGCACCCCACACTCAAGGCCGGATATAAGGACGCAGCCGATCAGCCACGCACGAACCGAGCGGAAAGCTCTTGTCATCCGGGAGGCATTCATATAGGGCTTTGGGGTGAAATGCGCGTGGAAACGATCAGTCAGTCAACCCAAAAAATGAGCGACCACCGTGTCGCTCACATTTTTCGCCACCGCGCGTGTTTTCACTCCAAAACCGCATGCGCATTGCCCGGTCGGCGCGCGGCTCGGAGGCAAGGGATAACGAGCCAGCCCCCGCCAAACCCTCAACCCCTAAAATGCGGCTATCGGCAAAAAGTTACCACCCGGTTACCAAAGGGCGGTTTCGAACCTTGCCCAACGGCTTTCAACTTCCCAAGGATTTCAAATGGCACTCGTCTCAATGCGTGAACTGCTCGACCATGCGGCAGTCAATGGCTATGGCATTCCGGCGTTCAACGTCAACAACCTGGAGCAGGTTCAGGCGGTGATGGAGGCGGCCAACGAGGTGGGCGCGCCGGTGATTTTGCAGGCCAGTGCGGGTGCGCGCAAGTACGCGGGCGAGGCGTTTATCAAGCATTTGATTGCTGCGGCGATTGAGGCGTTTCCGCATATTCCGCTGGTGATGCACCAAGACCATGGTCAAAATCCGGACGTTTGCCAAGGTGCCATCAATCTGGGGTTTAGCTCGGTCATGATGGATGGTTCGCTCGAAGGCGACGGCAAAACCATTGCCAGTTACGAATACAACGTTGAAGTTACCCGCAAAGTGGTCGACATGGCGCACAAAACCGGCGTGACGGTAGAAGGCGAATTGGGTTGCCTGGGCTCTTTGGAGACCATGAAGGGCGACAAAGAAGACGGCCACGGCACTGATTCGACCATGACCATGGAGCAACTGCTGACCGACCCCGAGCAAGCGGCAGACTTTGTGCAACGCACTCAGCTGGACGCGCTGGCCATTGCCATTGGCACCAGTCACGGCGCTTACAAATTCACGCGCAAGCCCACCGGTGACATTTTGGCAATTGAGCGCATCAAGCAAATCAACAAACGCATTCCCAACACGCATTTGGTCATGCACGGCTCCAGCAGTGTGCCGCAAGACCTGTTGGCCATCATTAACGAATTTGGTGGCAGCATGCGCGAAACCTATGGCGTGCCGGTCGAAGAGATTCAAAAAGCCATTCAATTTGGTGTGCGCAAAATCAACATTGACACTGACATTCGCCTGGCCATGACCGCCGCCGTGCGCAAATTCATGGCGCAAAACCCCGATAAGTTTGACATGCGTGATTGGCTCAAACCCGCCCGCGAAGCCGCCAAGCAAATCTGCAAGCAGCGTTACCAGCAATTTGGTTGCGAAAGCCAGGGCGGCAAAATCAAAGGCCACAGCTTGCAAGTAGTCGCCGGGCAATATGCGCGGGGTGAGCTGGCGCAGGTGGTGCAGTAAAACTATTGGAAACGCCAGTCGGCTTAGTGCCCCGATCAGGCGCGATATCTGCGGATTTTGTGCGATTTTTGAGCTTGTAAAGCCTTTGAAGTTTGAGGCATAATTTGTTCTATACACATCGAGTGTGTATAGAATTTGAGCACAAAATGAACACCCGAACCAACATTGTTTTAGACGACGAACTCATCGCACAGGCCATGGTGCGTGCGGGCGTCAGGACCAAAAAGGCAGCAGTTGAAGCGGCTTTAAAGGCGTTTGTACGTAAGCCGGATTACTCTGGCCTTTTGGCTTTGCGGGGCGCGGGTATGCTCGCAGACGACTACGACCCTGACGAGGCTTACAAAATTCACCCCGATGAGCCTTTGATGGTCGCGCAAGAGCGCGCCACTTACTCGGTCAAGTCCCAAAAATCGTCGGTACAAAATTTGAGCAAACGCAAATTGGCTCAAAAATGATCGTTGACACGTCAGCGTGGATTGAATACCTGCGTGCGACCGGTTCCCGGCCAGATCGAACGATTGCCAAAGCCTTGGCGAGCGGCGCGTCCCTGCTAATGCCCGCAGTAGTTCTGCAAGAAGTTCTCCAGGGCGCAAGGTCGCCTGAGCACTATCTGCGGCTGCAGCTTGAGTTAGACCAGCTCCCGGTTTTTGAGGCTGACGACGTCATTGAACTGCACCGCCATGCCGCCCTCTTGTACGCCCGTTGCCGTTGGCAAGGACTGCCAGTGCGTTCGCCAATTGATTGTGTGGTGGCCGCATGCGCACTTGAGGCCGACGTCCCTTTGCTGGCGCGTGACAAAGACTTTGAATCTATTGCCCAAATCGAACCCTTGTTGAAACTGATCTCATGACGCTGTCACTGCACACCTCCACCATCACCTCGCTCCCCCTGCTTGCCCGGGGCAAAGTCCGCGACAACTACGCCGTAGGCGCTGACCGCATTTTGATGGTCGCCAGCGACCGGCTGAGCGCCTTTGACGTCATCATGGGCGAACCCATCCCCGGCAAGGGCGCATTACTCACTCAAATGGCATTGTTTTGGTTTGACAAGCTGGGCCCCAAGGGTTTGAACATTTGCCCCATTCACCTCACGGGCGACGCGCCAGAAAGCGTGGTCACGGCTGACGAAGTGGCTCAAGTGACTGGCCGCTCGATGTTGGTCAAGCGGCTTAAACCCTTGCCGGTTGAGGCCGTGGTGCGGGGCTATTTGGCTGGCAGTGGCTGGAAGGAATACCAGCACAACGGTGCGGTGTGCGGCGTTAAATTGCCTTCGGGTCTGAAAAACGCGTCCCCATTGCCACAACCGATCTACACCCCGGCTGCCAAAGCGGCGGTGGGCGATCATGACGAAAACATCAGTTTTGAGCAGACTGTGGCAATGATTGGCCTTGACTTGGCCACCCGCACCCGCGACATCAGCATTCAGCTGTACCAAGCGGCCAGCGCCTATGCCTTGACCAAAGGCGTCATCATCGCCGACACCAAGTTCGAATTTGGCCTGGACGCTGACGGCACTTTGACCTTGATGGACGAGGTGCTCACGCCAGACTCATCGCGTTTTTGGCCCGCTGAGAGTTACCAAGCCAGTTTTGACCAAGGCCTGAACCCGCCCAGTTACGACAAACAGTTTGTGCGCGATTGGCTGGAGCAAGTGCAAATTGACGGCAAACCGTGGAACAAAACCCCGCCTGCGCCGCGCGTGCCCAATGAAGTGATTGCCAAAACCGCCGCCAAATACCACGAAGCCTTGCAGCGGCTAACGGCCTAAGAGCTTTGGCGAGCAATTTTCCGCAGGGCCGTCCCAAGGAAAATTAGCACCCTCGGGGGGGGCAGCGACCTGCGAAGCGGCGGGGCGTGGGGGCTAGCTCAACACTACGCTGCTTAAACGGCGGCGGTAGGTCGCCACCGTGGGGTCAACGGGCGGGATTTGTCCATCAGCCACCTTCACTTTGGGCGGCTCAATAATGTCCAGAATGGCGATGAAAGTTTTGCGTGCCAAGTCTTGGCCCCAAGCCTTGTCGCGCATCAAAATTTCCAACAATTCGTCCATCGCACCCACCCATTGCTGATTCGCCATCAGCACTTGGGCTTTGCCAAAACGGGCGTCAAAATCGCGTTTGTTCAGGGCGATTTTGGCGTCAAAGTCATTGTTTGCTGCCGCCAGGTCGTTGCGGTCAAAAGCAAAGTCAATCGCGTTCATCCAGCGCTGCAAGGTGTCAAATTTGCGCACATGCGCGGCTTTGGCAATAACGGGAGCAAAGGCGACCTTGGCGTCGTCGGTCTGGCCTTCGGTCAGCAGCAATTTGATGTAGTCAAACCGCGCGTCCTCGTTGTCAGGGCTTTTCAGCATGGCTTGGTGCAGTGCCTCGCGCAAGGCCACGGGGTCGTCGGCAGCGGGCGCGTCCGTCACCTCCACGGCTGTGACCTCGGCTTCCAGCACGTCGGCGGGTGCGATGTGTTTGTCCAAAAACGCCTTGATCTGGCTTTCAGGTAGCGCACCCGTGAATCCGTCCACAGGCTTGCCGCCGACCAGCAACACGCAGGTTGGAATGCTGCGAATACCAAAGGCCTGGCTGATTTCTTGCTCTTGGTCAGAGTCAATTTTGACCAGTTTGAAGCGGCCCGCGTAGTCGGCTTCAATTTTTTCCAGCAAGGGGCCAATGACTTTGCAAGGCCCGCGCCAAGGGGCCCAAAAGTCAACCAAAACCGGCAGGGTGGCAGACGCTTCGATGACTTCGGCATCAAAATTTTCGACAGTGACGTTGATCATGAAGGCAAGCTCGGGTGAAAAAGTAAAATGAGAAACTTTGCGGAACCGTCCGCATCCACAGCAGTTTCGAAAACGCTGAACTACTCATTTTAAGTATGAAAAATTCACAAGTTGGCGCTAAGGAGAACACTCAGGCTGAGGGTAAGGCCACGACCAGGGCCAAGGCCAAGGTCAGTGCCGATGTGAAGGTCGGCGTGGTGATGGGTTCGCGCTCGGACTGGGACACCCTGCAAAACGCGGTGCAAATTTTGCAGCACTTCGGCATCTCCTACGAAGCCAAGGTCGTGTCTGCGCACCGTATGCCTGACGATATGTTTGCCTACGCAGAAAGTGCCGTGGCACGTGGTTTGGTGGCCATCATCGCGGGCGCAGGCGGCGCGGCCCACTTGCCGGGCATGTTGGCAGCCAAAACCACGGTGCCCGTGCTCGGTGTGCCAGTGGCCAGCAAACACTTGAATGGGGTGGATTCGCTACACAGCATCGTGCAGATGCCCAAAGGCGTGCCCGTGGCGACGTTTGCGATTGGCGATGCAGGTGCGGCCAACGCGGCTCTGTTTGCTGTGGCCATGATGGCGGTGAATGACCCAATTTTGCGCGCCAAACTGGATGATTTCAGGGCGGCCCAAACGCAAACTGCCCGTGACATGAGCTTGCCGCCGGTCATGTGACAGATTTCCCTTGTTGTCTTTTCCCCAGCCCTTTGACACGTGAAAAATCCGAAAAACAAACAAACTGAACTGCGCCTTGTGCCCGGTTCGTCAGTCGGTGGCCAAACCTTGACTCTGGGGGTGATGGGTGGCGGTCAGTTGGGCCGCATGTTCGTGCAGGCCGCCCAAGCCCTGGGGTTCGACACTGCGGTGCTCGACCCTGACCTGCGCAGCCCAGCGGGGCTGATCAGCCATCACCATGTGCAGACTGCTTACTTGGACAAAGCGGGCTTGGCGGCCCTGGCCCGGGTCAGCCACGCCATCACCACCGAGTTTGAAAATGTGCCCGCGGCGGCTTTGATTGCTCTGGCCGCAAGCCGACCAGTTTCACCAGCCGCGGACGCGGTTCGCATTGCGCAAGACCGTCGCGCTGAAAAGGCTCATTTTGGGCGTTGCGGTGTGGCGTGTGCGCCCTACGCGGTGATAACAACTGCTGACGATGTGGCGGCCGCCAACAGCAGTTTGTTGCCCGGCATTTTGAAAACCGCGCAAATGGGCTACGACGGCAAGGGTCAGGTTGGCGTCAAAACCCGCGCTGATTTGTTGGCCGCTTGGACGTCACTTAAAAAAGTCGCCTGCGTTTTAGAGAAAAAACTGGCCCTGCATGCCGAATGCTCGGTGATTGTGGCGCGAGGGCACGATGGGCAAATAGTTAACCTGCCGGTTAATTTAAACACCCACCGCGACGGAATTTTGTCCAAAACCGAAGTTTTTAAGCAGAATCTGCCTCCAGCTCTCGTCAAACAAGCGATTTTTGCTGCTAAATCAATAGCAAACGAGTTGAATTACGTCGGCGTGCTGTGCGTCGAGTTTTTTGTGATCAAAGACGAAAAAGCCAAACTGAAGCTGATCGTCAACGAAATCGCGCCACGCCCGCACAACAGCGGCCACGCCAGCATGGACGCCTGCGACGTGTCGCAGTTTGAGCTGCAAGTGCGCACCTTGGCCGGTCTGCCGCTGACCCAGCCACGCCAGCACAGCCCCGCCATCATGCTGAATTTGCTGGGCGACTTGTGGACGGGCCAGCAAGCGCCTGTGTGGGACCAGGTTTTGGCGCTGCCGGGCACCCATTTGCATCTGTACGGCAAGGCCCAGCCCAGCAAGGGCCGCAAAATGGGTCACTTGAACATCACCGGTGCCACCGTGGCAGAGGTTCGCGCCACGGCAAAAGAAGCCGCGAAACTGCTGGGGCTTGCCAAGTGATTTTGCCGGGGCAGCAGGGCGCATCGATTGCCGCCGCCGCCGCAGAATTGACCGCTGGCGCGCTGCTGGGCCTGCCCACTGAAACCGTTTATGGCTTGGCCGCAGACGCTTGCAACGACGCCGCAGTTGCCAAAATATTTGTCGCCAAAGGCCGCCCCAGCAACCACCCGCTGATCGTGCATGTGCAGAGCGCCGGAGCCGTCGCGCATTTTGCCAATGACCTGCCGTTCTTTGCCACGCGACTGATGGAAGCCTTTTGGCCCGGGCCACTAACACTGATATTGCCCCGCCGCGCGGGCGTGGCAGGCGCGTCAGCTGGTGGGCAAAACAGCATTGGCTTGCGCTGCCCGTCGCACCCGGTGGCTCAAGCGCTGTTGCAGGCGCTGGCGGCCCAAACAACGCCGATTTGGGGGCTGGCGGCCCCAAGCGCCAACCAGTTTGGCCGGGTCAGCCCGACCACAGCCGGCCACGTGCAAAGCGAAATGGGCGCAGATTTGCTGATTTTGGACGGTGGCCCGTGCGAGGTGGGCATCGAATCCACCATTGTCGATTGCACCCGGGGCGTGCCCGTGCTGCTGCGCCCCGGGCACATCAGCCGAGCGCAATTGCAGGCGTCATGTGGTCAGCAGGTGTTTTTGCAAGGCGACAGTGTTGAGCCGGCAGCGCTTGGGGCCACAAGCTGCACCGCCACCGCAGCTGCGAACCCTGCTTTAAGCTTGGCACCCGCGCCCCGTGCCTCTGGCACTTTGGAGTCCCATTACGCCCCCAACGCCAAGCTGCGGCTCATGACTGCGCAAGCCTTGCAAAGCGCACTCGACTTGCTGGGCGGCGATGTGCAAGCCGCGCCAGACGCGAAGCCGGTGCAAGCAGGCTCGTCTGCGCAACCCGTCATTGCCACCTATTCCCGCGCCGTTCTCAAAAGTCGCTCGGCGGGCGTTTTGCGCCGTCGCATGCCAGACGACGCCATCGCCACGGCGCAACAGCTGTTTGCCGTCCTACGCGACTTTGACGCCCAAGGCGTGAAGTTGATCTGGGTCGAAACCCCGCCCGCTGCTCCCGAGTGGGATGGCGTGCGCGACCGCTTGACCAGAGCTTCGGCAGGATGAATTGCGCGGGTCAGCGGCCTAGAACGGCTGGCGTCAGCCGGTCGATTTGCCGTCTTGACCCGGCGATTTGTACCGCAATTTCATCCCCAATATCGTCACCGCCAGCGCCAGAGTAATCACGTTGGCCACAATCATCGGCCAGGCGCCCAGCATCAGGCCGTAAATCAGCCACAGCACAATGCCGAGGGTGAAGGCGCTGTACATGCCCAGCGAAATGCCGCTGACGTCTTTGGTTTGAAACGTGTGCCAGGCTTGGGGCAAAAAGCTGCCAGTGGTCAGCACGGCGGCGATATAGCCGATGGTGTCGGTTGAAATCATGCCCTCAATTGTCTTTCATCGTCCAATCCATCAAAGCGTCTAAGGCTGGGCGAGCGGCATTGGCATTGGGGTGGTTGACGATCATCACCAGCACGTAGCGTTTGCCGCTGTTGGCCAGCACATAGCCCGCCACCCCAGTCACATCGCGCAAACTGCCGGTCTTCAAGTGGGCACTGCCCCGAGCGGCACCGCGCACGCGGCGCAAAGTGCCGTCCACCCCGCTGATGGGCAGCGACGACATCAGTTCGGGCATGACGGGCGATGCGTAGGCGGTTTGCAGCAACTTGCCCAATGCCTGTGCGCTGATGCGTTCGCTGCGCGACAGGCCGGAGCCGTTGTCCAGCACCGGCGCGTCGTCCGCGCTGATGGTGTTGCGCCACCAGCGCTGCACGAGTTCGCGCGACGCGGCCAGCGTGGCAATTGGCGCATTGGCACCAGTCGCTGCGCCGCTGGCCGCCTTGGCCTGCAAACTCAAGGTCAAAAACAACTGCTGCGCCATCACGTTGTTGCTGTATTTGTTGATGTCCCGAATCACTTCGGGCAAAAACGGCGAGGTCACTTCAAACGCGGGTTTGACCAGCGTTGCGGGCACGCGGCCCTCGCGCACGCTGCCTGCGAGCTTGCCGCCCATTTCGCGCCACATCCCTTCGACTGAGCGGCTGGCGTAGCTTTTGGGATCGGCATAGGCGGTGGCCCAAACCCGTTCGCCGCAGTTGGCCGGGTACACGCCATTGAAGCGAATCGCGGAGGGGTCCGAAAAATCGGCTTTCAATGCCGCCCGGTAGTCGCCGCAATCGCCATTCGACAAGGGCACGCTGGACTGCATCTGCACGCCAGCCAGCGGCGGCTCGAACTGCACTTGGGCCAAGTTGGCGGTGCGGTCGGGCACGAAAGTCATCACGACCGATTTGAAGTTGAGCAGCAGCGCGTCTGGCGCTGCGTTGTAGGGGCGCAGGGGTTCACCGTCGAAGGTGGCGGGGTCGATTTCGACGTTCTCAAAGGCGTTGCGGTCCAGCACGATATCGCCCGCGATGGTTTTAACGCCAAGCCCCTGAAGGCGGCGCAGCAGCAGCCAAAGCCGTTCTGACACCAGTTTGGGATCGCCTTGGCCTTTGATGTACAGGTTGCCAAACAGCGTGCCGTCGCGCACCGCACCTTCGACGTACACCGGCGTCGTCCAGGTGAAGGCGGGGCCCAACAAATCGAGCGCGGCGTAAGTGGTGACCAGCTTCATGACAGAAGCGGGGTTCACCGGCACATTCGTGCGGTGGCTCAGGCGCGGCGCGGCGCGTGGCTGCACTTCAGTGACCAAGATGGTGACGGCGTCGCGTGGGACTTTGGCGCGGGCCAGGGCGGCGTCTACCTCGGGCGGCAGGGTTTGGGCCATGGCGGTGGAGCCAAAAGCCGTCAGAAACACCAGCAAAATGCCGATGAACTTTCTCAAAACCCGTCTCTCAATCCTTCCGGCCTGGGAGTCAAGCAGAGCTTGCCTCGCGGAATTGAAGCGACAAAAAAGCAAGTAGAGACTGCGTAAGCTGGACATGCGGCCCAAGTCTACCGCCCCCATCGCTCCCATCGCTCCCATCGTTCCCGCGCCCTGCGCCAAAAGCTCCCTGCGTCGATAATCGAAGCATGCGGTTGTTAAGAAGTCTCACGCCCAGAACCATCGGCATTCTGGCGGCGGTCATCACGGTCATTATTTGGACGTCGTTCATCATTGTCGCCAGGGCCACCACAGACCCGGCGCGCGGTGCGGTGCTCACGCCCTTTGACATTGTGATGGCCCGCATCATTGGCGCGGGTTTGGTGCTGCTGCCGTGGGGCTGGTGGTTGGTTCGTCGTGATCGGGCGCTTAAAGCAGAAGCAAGCGCTAACTTGGGCCAGGCCAATTCAAACGCCTTGCCAAACCGAGAATCGTCTTTGTTTGGCTTTTCGCCGCTGTCATTGCGCATCACCGCGACTGTGGGATCAGTCGGCGGTTTGTTGTACGGCATGCTGGCGTACACCGGGTTTGTCTACGCCCCGGCGGCGCATGCCTCGGTTTTGATGCCTGGCAGTCTGCCGTTTTGGACCAGCCTGCTGGCCGTTTGGCTGCTGCGCGAACACCTGACCACCAGCCGGGTTATGGGTTTGGTGTTGATCGTCACGGGCGATTTGATGGTGGGCGGCAGCAGTTTGCTGCACGCCTTTGACGGTGGCTCGGTCTGGAAGGGCGACGTGCTCTTTATGACGGCCGCGCTGTGCTGGTCTTTGTACAGCGTGTTAGCCCGCAAATACGCGCTGGATGCGGTGCGCGCCACCATCGCTATCACCGTGTTTGCCTTCATGACCTACGTGCCGGTGTACGGCCTGCTGATCGCCCTGAAGGCGGTGCCCAGCCACTTTTTGACGGCTCCGGTGGGCGATGTGCTGTTTCAGATGTTTTTTCAGGGCTGTGGTTCGGTGGTGATTTCAGGCATCACCTTCACCCGCATGATTCAGTACTTTGGCCCGGTGCGCTCGACCATGTTCACCGCCATCGTGCCGGGTTCGTCGGCGCTGGGTGCTGTTTACTTTTTGGGCGAGCCGCTGTCGTGGAACTTGTGGGTCGGCTTGGCGCTGGTGACTTGCGGCATTTTGTTTGGCGTGCGCTCGCCCAAGGTTGCGCCCGCTGGCAAAACAGTGCCCGAAGCGCTGCCTAAAATGCCGCCCCAGTCGCCACCCAAAACGCCACCGAACGGCACTGCGTTGAAGGCGGCGGCGGGGGTGGCGGCAAAGTGATCAGCAGGCTGAAAATTCGGGTGTTTTTAGAAAAAAAGAACCTGTAGGTTCTTTTTTTCTAAAACTTGACAAATTTGTAATAAAATAGACCTCTAGCTCTCGAATAATATGCATAGTTTGCTATATAATTTATAGCGTTTGGGTCTCAGGACAATAACTCTTAAGCCAATAACTCTTCAATTGGCGCAACACTAACCTCAACTGCCGCCTGAGTTTCTTCAATCCACTGCCCCTCCTTCCCATCTCGTTTCTCTCGCCATGAACCTGCTTGCCTTTGACACCAGCACCGATGTTTTGTCGATTGCAGTCGCTCGCGGGGCAGCCGCAGCAGATTTGCAAATGTGGCATCACACGGGCGCTGGCGGCGCGCAGGCGTCTGCGGCCCTCATTCCGGCCATTTTGCAGCTGATGGGGCAAGCCAATTTAACGCTGAATCTGCTGGACGCCATCGCCTTTGGCCGTGGCCCAGGTTCGTTCACGGGGCTGCGCACGGCGTGTTCGGTCGCGCAAGGGCTGGCCTTGGGCGCAGGCGTGCCAGTGTTGCCCATTGACACACTGCTGGCCGTGGCCGAGGACGCTCGCCACCAGTTGGGCTACCCCGCGCAGCTTCACGTGATCGCGGTGTTGGACGCCCGCATGGACCAGGTTTACAGCGCCCAATACGCGTTGGAATCGGGCCAATGGGCGCAGCAGGGCGACTATCGGCTGTCTAAACCCGAAGAATTGCTGGACGGCACCGCTGCCGTAATTTCAAGCCGAAGCGGCAGGCACCTCTGGCGCATGGCGGGCAATGCGTCGCCCGTGTACGGCGCGCGCCTGCCCGCGCTTGGCTTGCCGCCGATTCCTGCCCTGCCCAGTGCCCTGGCCATGCTGCGCTTGGCTCCGCAGTTGCTAACTCAAGGCATGGCGCTGCCCGCCGACCAGGCGCTGCCCCTCTACATTCGGGACAAAGTCGCCCAAACCACGGCAGAACGCGAATTAGAACGTAGCCCCCTAAAATCGGCTTCATGAGCGCCGTTCTCAACCCCATCGAAGCCCGTTTCGAAGCCTTTCAAGCTGATCGCGCCGACCAGCTCAACGCCGTCATGCGCATCGAGCAAAACGCCTACGCCCACCCCTGGAGCCGCGGCAACTTCACCGATGCGCTGAATTCGGGTTACCAGGCCCAATTGCTCTGGGCTGACGATCAACTGCTGGCCTATTTTGTCGCCATGCAAGGGGTTGAAGAGGTGCATTTGCTCAACCTGACCGTCGCCCCCGCGCACCAGGGCGAGGGCTGGGCCCGAGTTTGCCTGGACGCGCTGGCCCTGTGGTCGCGCGGGCAGTCGGCTCAGTGGCTATGGCTGGAAGTACGGGTGAGCAACCTGCGCGCCATTTCGGTCTACCAAGCCAATGGCTTCAGACGGGTCGGCTTGCGCAAAGACTATTACCCAGCTCCGCAAAACCTGCGTGAAGACGCCATTGTGATGAGCCAGCAGCTGTGAGGGCCGTGCCATGAGCCTTGATCTGGACGAGCGCCAGCGTGCCATGTTGCAAGAGATGAAGGTACCCGTTTGGTGGCCTGCCAAAGTGCCTGTTGTGGCGCACGTTGAGCCATCGCGGCCATCCGGCGTGGCCTCTGTTGCGCCGTCTGCCACGGCTCCTCATGCTGCCGCTACTACAACGTCCAGCAGACCTGTTGATACAGCACCCCCCGCCAACCGCGTCACCCAAGACCCTGCCGTGCGGCGATTGATAGCCCAAGTCACCGCCAAACCCGTCTCGGCGGCTGCCATCAGTGCCATGACGTGGCCCGAGTTGCAGCACGCGGTGGCCAGTTGCCAGGACTGCCAGCTTTGCGAAAACCGCAAATCCACGGTTTTTGGCGCGGGCCAGCCCGCGTTGGATGCAACGCTCGCCCCCCAAGTCGATTGGCTGGTGGTGGGCGACGCCCCAGATGAGAGCGAAGAGGGCACCGGCCAGCCGTTTTCAGGGCCATCGGGTCAATTGCTGGAAAACATGCTCAAAGCCATGGGCTTGGCGCGGCACCACAAGGTTTTTTTGCTTAACGTCGTCAAATGCCGCGCACCGGGCAATCGCAACCCCAGCACGGCCGAAATCGCCCA
The DNA here is from genome assembly GCA_031386665.1 of Rhodoferax sp. Classification (GTDB taxonomy): domain Bacteria; phylum Pseudomonadota; class Gammaproteobacteria; order Burkholderiales; family Burkholderiaceae_C; genus JANYCG01. The sequence continues at coordinate 12,422 of JANNCN010000219.1, forward strand.
GTGCCAGCCGTATTTGAGCCGCCAAATCGAACTGTTGCAGCCCAAAATGATCCTGGCGGTGGGGCGTTTTGGCATTAATGCCGTGTTGCAGGCGTCCGTCCCGAATGTGCAACAACTACCCCTGGGCAAACTGCGCGGGCAAATTCACCTTTACGACAACGCGGGGGTTCAAGTGCCCGTGGTTGCCACCTACCACCCCACCGCGCTGTTGCGCAATTCGGCAGAAAAAGCCAAAGCCTGGGCTGACTTGTGCCTGGCGCTTGCGACCATGGCCAAGGCCGTTTAGATTTGAATTCAGGTTGAGGTCTTGCCCGCTCGGGCGGGCAGTAAAACTGACCCAATCGCCAGCACGATCAAGCCCACAGCCGCCCAATCCTGCCAGTGCAACACTTCCCCCAGCCACCAAGCGCCGCTGAACACCCCCAAAATCGGGATGAACATGACGCTTAAAGTCGACGCCACTGGTGGCAATGTGCGCGCCAGGTAAAGCCAAACGGCTTGCGCGAAACCAAAAATCAGCACCGCGTTGAAGGCAATTGCGCCTTGGGTGGCCGGGGGTGGCATGGCCCACTGCCCGCGTTCAAAGGCCCACGCCAGACTTGCCAGCACGATGGCGGTCAGGCAGGTCATCCAAAACGAAATCGTCAAAATATG
>JANNCN010000215.1:0-13257 GCA_031386665.1 Rhodoferax sp.
GGTTTGAGCAAGCGCAGCCACTTCATTGGCAAAACCCGGCCCAGTGCGTCCCCCATCAAGACTGGCGTGGGTGAAGTGCAAGTGTGGCGCGATGCCAAAGCGGTGTTCACGGCCAAACTGCAAGACCTGCACCAGGTGTGGGACAGCACTAGCTGGAAAATTTGCCAATTGCGCGACAACCCAGCCTGCGCTGACGCTGAGCATGCCGCTGCGGGCGACCCAAGCAACCCCGGTTTGCATTTGCACCTGAACTTGGCCTTGCCAATGCAAAGTGAACCAGCAAGCCCGGCGCTTAGGCTGTCGCGCCCACGCGTGGCCGTTTTGCGGGAGCAAGGCGTCAACTCCCATGTCGAGATGGCCTATGCGTTCACCGAAGCTGGTTTTGAAGCCTTTGACGTGCACATGACCGACCTGCAAACGGGTCGCACCAAGCTGCAAGACTTCAAGGGCATCGTCGCTTGTGGCGGTTTCAGCTATGGCGACACGCTGGGCGCCGGCATTGGCTGGGCCCGATCCATCACCTTCAATGCCGTGCTGGCCGACCAGTTCAAGGCCTTTTTTGGCCGCTCAGACACCTTCGGTTTGGGCGTTTGCAACGGTTGCCAGATGTTCGCGGAATTGGCCGACATCATTCCGGGCGCACAAGACTGGCCGCGATTCACCACCAACAAGAGCGAGCGCTTTGAAGCCCGCTTGTCAATGGTCGAAGTGCTGGATTCACCTTCTCTGTTCTTCAAAGGCATGGCTGGCAGCCGCCTGCCAATCGCCGTGGCCCACGGCGAAGGTTTTGCCAATTTTGAGCCGACCAGCGGCGGGCGCGGCAACCCCAAGCGGGCGATTGCAGCTATGCGGTTCACTGACAACCATGGCCAGGCTACCGACAATTACCCCTTCAACCCCAATGGAAGTGCAGGGGGCCTGACGGGCGTGACCACGGCAGACGGTCGCTTCACCGCCATGATGCCGCACCCTGAGCGGGTGTTTCGCAACATTCAAATGAGTTGGACTAGCGCTGATGTTTCACAGCGCAGTGCCTGGATGCAGTTGTGGCGCAATGCTCGGCGCTGGGTGGATTGACAAAGTTTCAGACGCATTCCAATTCGCTTTCCCCAGTGAAATAGGGGCATCGATCGGCTGATGGGTCAGGGTCGGGCGGTTCAGATTCTCCAGGGCCACTGATTCCAGGGGCCACCATGCAGTGGTGGCCAGCGCGACTGCCAAGGCAGTGGCAACCACGCCACCCACGACCAATAGCAGCGGTTTTGCGGCCATCCAGGTGCTGACGGGCTCGGCCTTGGCGTTTTCAGGCGACTCTTCATTGGTTCGAAAATTCCCTTGCCATTGGCAGCTGAACTTCTCGCATCGGTACCGGTGAACCGGTGTTAAGCCCCCCAAAAGTCGATCAACAGGCCGCCGCCAGATGCGCAGCAAAGGACTTTCGCACTGGGGGCAGTGGTGCTTGGCAGGGGTGGCGATTTTGACTGGATAAGCCGCAGAGGGGCGAGCCAACCCCGCGGATTCCTGGCCAAGCGATGCTGTGTGGGGGTAGCTTGAGGTGGTCATGACCCTAAATTACAGGGACTCGCCGCGCTCGTCTGTGCGATAGTAGACACAGCACAAATAAATCCGCCGGATTGGAGTGCGACGCGTTTGCAATGGACGGGATGCGGGCGGCAAGCCGCCTTTTGCGGCTGCTATTGGGACTGCTTTCGCGACTGTTTGTGGGATTTAAAAATGCTACAAAATAAATAGCAAACTATTGATATTATTCGAGAGCTAGGGGCCTATTTTATTCATATTTTGGCCGAAATGCCTTCCAAGTCTCCTTTTTATCAAATTTTTACCACATTTGTGGTAAAAATTGACTGGAATGATAAAAACACGAGTCTATCGACTTTGTTGTTAGTTCAGCGACAAGCGCGTGCCAAAGTCGTCGATCAAAGCCGCCACTTGAGCTGGTGCGGTGATGATTGGCACGTGCCCCAATCCAGCCAACACGTGTAGCTCGGCGCATAGCAGAGTCTTGGCCAGCGTGCGGGCGCTCTGCACTGGCACGATGCGATCCTTCTCCCCGTGGATCAACAGCGTCGCCAGGGCGAGCTGGCGTGAAGTGCTGATCTGGGTGATCTGCTCGCGAGACCGCAGCAGCTCAATGGCGTCTTCAAGGCTGGAGCGCATTAACATTTGCAAACCCCAGCGTTTGAGCTCTGCGCTGTGGGTCTCTGGCAAGCAGTTGTCGATGAAGGCTCGCAATGCGCCGGGGTAATTACCACGCAGACTAGCGACAAAGCTGTCTGAGGCTCCTGGCTCGGTGCGTTGCCAAGCCGCACCGATGAGCACCTGACCCAGGAAGCGGTCTGGAGCGCGCTGGACAGCCAGCAAGGCTGCCGCGGCTCCGCTGGACTCGGCAGCCAGTATGCAAGCCCCTAAATTCAGCGTGTCGGCGACTACCAAAATGTCATTGGCCATGTCGTCGACCGTGATGGGGCCAACGTGGGTGGTGGCCCCCGCGCCGCGATGGTCAACGCTGACGCAACGCCAATGGGAAAGGTGTCCAAACAGCGGATGCCAGATTTCGCCGCCAGCAGTCCAGCCACCGACGGCAAGCAGCGAAATCGGACCTTGACCAAAACTCAAGGTGTGCAATTGGGCATTGGGGCGTTGGATGAACATGGCGGGCTTTCGAGGTTGAGGTGAAAGCATTTGACCGCTGCCGGTTCAACCCGGCCAGGGGACAAGCGTCCCAAAGGGCGCGTTAAAGTCCCGGGTAGTCCTACGGGCTCTGCCTAGACCTACCTGAAGCTGCCTAAAGCCCCATTTCCCGTGCCTTGACGACCGCCATCGCTCGGCCTTCCACGTCAAGCTTGGTGTAAAGCGCTGACAGCATGTTGCGAGTGGTCTTGTCGGCAACGCCCAGCCGAGCTGCAATTTGGAGATTGTCCAAACCCAGAGCGACAAGGCTGGTCAGTTCCTGTTCGCGCGGCGTGAGCTTGGGGGCAGCGACTTTGTCGGCGACGAACTCGTCGATGACCTGGCACAGCCGTTCAAACGCGGGTTCAGGCGCCAGCGGAATGTGGTTGCGGGAACGCAAAATCTCAAAACGCGCACCTGAAATGCTGGCAGCCAGCTCCTGTCCCAAAGCCAGCGGCACCACCAAGTCGCCCTCACAGTGCAGCACCAAGCTTGGCACCTGCAGTGAGGGCGTGAGAGCACGCACGTCTTGCAGGGCGCCGGCCCGCAAGACCGACGCGGCCCGCAAACCATCACAACTGAGCCGCTGATGTTCGTTCAACGAGGCGACCTGTTCGCTACTGCCCGTTGGCATAAAGCGGCTGGTGAACATTTGCTGCACTCCAGGGTCTTTGCGACCCCAGCCCAATTCGACCAAACGCAGTTGAGCCTCATGAAAGGCCAGCGTATCCGCCGACGGTTCGCGGCGCATCAAACCATGGGTGTAGCCCGCCAGCAGCACCAGATGTGATACCCGTTCTGGGTGGCGGGCAGCAAACGCAACCGCCGCACCCGCACCGCCAGAGATGCCCAGCACGGCAAACTTCTTCGCGCCGTGGGCGTCGGCCACCGCTGTCAGTTCCTGAACCGACGCTTCGAGACCCAGCGGTACATCATCACCAGATGACAGGCCACAACCGCGCTCGTCATAGCGCACCACCTCCAATTGCCGGCCAAGACGCTCGATCAGCGGCTGCCACAAAGGCGAGCGCAGGTCGTAGTCGACATGCGTCATCCAGTGAGCCGCGCGCAGCAAAACAGCCGCACCCGACCGACCACTGCGTGCCCAAGCAATGCGCGCACCCGAAGGCACATGCGTAAAACGCAGATCGTGAGTCAGTGGGCGGGTGGTGGAAGCCATTGTTCTATGTTATCGCGGCCTCAGTATTGCACCCGGACCAAAATAAACATCCAGACTCGGAAAGTCAGCCTTGGCCCGCAAGCAGTCCCACAGGTAGATTGCAAAACCGATGTCACCCGTCCAAAGGGAGCAGCGCATTTGGCCATGGGCTTTGGCATCCGTTTCGGTTTGCTCAATGCCGTGCATTGCAAAAGCGCGGGCGCGGGCCAGCCAGTCTGGATTTTGAGTGCGTTGGTACAGCTTTAGAAAGGCGTAGCCATTGCCGCCAGTGCCGTGGCAAAGGTTGGATCCTTTGGCCAGTGGCCCGGCGCCCCAAATCGCCTCACCACCGGCGATCAACACCTCGTCCAGCTCAGTTCCGGGCATGTCTGCCAGGCAAATGATGAAACCCGGCGCACCATGGCAAAACTGCATCAACATGGGTTTGATGCTGTCGGGAGCTGGGTTCAGAATCGGGTACCAATTGGCCTGGTCACCCTGCCAAGTGGCCGTTTTGGCAATCGTGTTGTTAATGCATTGCTGCCAGGCGGTCCAGTCCTCGGGTTCCAGCAGGTGCCTGCCTCGAATCAAGGGCAGGGCGGTTGCCACAAAACCATGCACGGCATCCAGGTAGGCGGACTCCCGGCCATACAAGTCTTGCGTCCAATAGGCGCATTGCACTTCAGGCGACCATTTCAATTGCGACCAAAGTTTGGCGGCGGTTTGTTTGAACAGGTCGGACCACTGCGAATGGCCGGTTTTCTCAAATAGAAAGAGCGCTGCCAGCAAAGTACCCGGCGACCCCCACATGAGCTCGCGGGCGGGGTGGTCTTGGTTGTTGGCAATCAGATCTCGCAGGCTGCTTTCCAGTTCAGGAGTTGGCGTCTGACCAAAGGCCAGCAGTTGAATCGGGGTGTCGCCCATCAGGAACGAAGCCTGCTCAACCGATGCCTGATCGCCCAGCCAAGCGCGATTGCGTCGCAGCAACAAATCCAAATCATCACAGTAGCCGCGTGACAGACTGACCGCGCCCATAGCCTTCAAGTAGGTCAAGCCCCAAATGACGCCGCAAGCCCCGTAATAGAGTGAGGTGCTGATGGAGGGCGGGTCTTGCGGCGAGCTGTTGTCGCGCGGATGGGTGGGCCAGTAAACGTCGGGTGAATAGTGCGATTCGGTGTCGGCCACGATGCGGGCGATCGCCGCGCGAACGCTGGATTCGTCCCAAGCAGTTGAGCACAAAGTTTCATGTCGGGAGGGGTCAAACAGCATGGTGCAGTCCTTTCAAACGCATTGTCGTCCAAGGCCCTTTTTGTGTTCCTGAACACCTGAACTTTACACACCCTTAACGTGTTGGAAAGCCCCCTATCGCCTACCATTGCTCAGAACAAAGTTGTTGCTTTTTAAGGATTTTTCATGCCCTTGCCTTGGATTACTTTTTGCTGCCGACAGTGGTTGCGACCGCTTGGCGCGTTAGTCTGCATGGCCTACCTGAGTGCTTGCGGTGGAAGCCCTGGCAGTGTCGGTGCGTCGGTTGCCGTCGTCATTGCAGCGGCGGAGCCACAACCCATCAACGCTGTCGGGTTTGGCCAGCTCAAGGAAGCTGTGCCGTTGCGGGTGATGTCAGTCAGCGAGGTAGCCGCTGCGATTGAACTGGCGGGTGCCAGTGCATTCCGAGCAACGCCAAAGTACGCCGTGCAGACTTACCGCATGACCTATTTGACTCAAGACGCTACGGGCGGTGAGGTTTTGGCTTCTGCCTTGATCGCTTTGCCCGTGAAGCCAGTCAGTTCGTTCAGCCCTGTCTTGAGCTACCAACATGGCACCCTCACAAAACAAGCCGAAGCGCCGAGCAATTTGCCCAGTCTGGCAAGCCCCGAAGTAGTGCTGGCGTCCCAAGGCTATATTGTTCAGTCTGCCGACTATGTGGGCTACGGAGCCTCCAAAACCGCAGTGCATCCTTATTTGCTGGCTGCCCCTTCTGCATCGGCAGTCATCGACATGTTGACGGCCGCCAAATACTGGCGCCAGACGCAGCGCATTCTGGACAACAAGCAGCTTTTTTTAGCGGGGTACTCCGAAGGTGCCTACGTGTCGATGGCGACCCAAAAGGCGCTGCAGGCAAGCGCGTCTGTTCACCGTGCAGACGTTGTCAGCGTGGTGGCTGGGGGCGGCCCCTACAACGTGGGGCGCACCCTGGATGAAGGGCTGAAACTGGTGAGTCAGACCAACCCTCTGCTAGGTGGCTTGCTGAATCCCGGGTTTCTAAAATTCCTCAGCGACGTTGACCGGCGCAACGTGCGCGACCAACTGCTGATTCAGCTCTTGGGCGGCAATTCAGAAGCTAGCTTCTCACCGGCCTTCATTGACTACTACCTGGCTGACAACCGTGCCGCGCTTGAAGCTTTCAGCAACGTAGATGGCTTGGTGCCGACCGTGCCCATTGACCTTTTCCATGGCTTTGATGACCGCACTGTGGCTTACCAAGTGGCAGCTGACACCTTGCAATCGATGCGAGTAAAGGGCGCTTCAACCCTGGTCGCGCTGACCAATTGTGGGGCAGCGCCAGCTGGTCACAACGAATGCGTGCAACCGTTTTGGCAATTCATGGTGGATTCATTGGGTAAGCGTGCAAGGGATCTATAAATTCTGCATTGGAGCGTTGAACGTGTAACCACGGCCAGCGTGCCTGCTTATCAAGGATGCCAGACTCGGGCGCTTGGCCAGAATTCAGGTTCCAGACGGGCTGAAAAAGGCAGCCTGCCACCAGCCAGGCATGAGGCAGATTCAGGTGATGCAGGAGCTGCAAAATCGCGGCGTTGAAGCGGTTTTTCAGAACATCGGCAATGAAATGGCGGGTGGTGGCCAAACTAAACGCCCCAGCGGAGTTCCTTGACTCTTATCGCCCCTGGCTCATCGTGTCTTTGCCTAATTCTGCAAATTGGAACCTGACAGTTCAAACCACCTTGGCAATCGACGCGCAGACGTGATCAATGTTTTTGCTGTTCAAGGCGGCCACACACATGCGCCCCGCGTCAGTGCCATAAACCGCGAATTCGGTACGCAGCCGAACCATTTGGTCTTTGGACAGGCCCGAGTAGCTGAACATGCCAATTTGCTGGGTGATGAAGCTCATGTCCTGTTTGACACCCGCTGCCTTCAGGCCGTCCACCAGCCTTTGGCGCATGGCTTTGATGCGAACGCGCATTTCACCCAGTTCTTCTTCCCACATGGCGCGCAACTTGGGGTCTGCCATGACGGCGGCCACCACCGCGCCGCCGTGAGTGGGTGGGTTGCTGTAGTTGGTGCGAATCACAATTTTGAGTTGACTCAACACCCGCGCGGCTTCGTCTTTGCTGTCGCACAGCACGCTCAATGCGCCAACCCGCTCGCCATACAGGCTGAAGCTTTTGCTGAACGAGGTGGAGACAAAAAAGTTCACGCCAGAGGCGACAAATTTTTGCACGGCCGCGCCGTCTTCGGTCAGCCCATAACCAAAGCCTTGGTAGGCCATGTCCAAAAACGGCACAAGTTGTTTGGCTTTGACCACCGCCACCACTTCGTCCCACTGGGCGGAAGTGATGTCGTAGCCAGTCGGGTTGTGGCAGCAGGCATGCAGCACGACAATGGTGCCCGCTGGAGCGGCATTGAAGGCCGCCAGCATGCCTGCAAAGTCAACCCCACCCAGGCCGCCATGGGCAGCGGGGTCGAAATACGGGTGACTTTCGACGACAAAACCCGCATTGGTGAACAAAGCGCGGTGGTTTTCCCAGCTTGGGTCGCTGATGAGCACTTTGGCATTTGGGTTCAGCTTTTTCAAGAAATCTGCGCCCAATTTCAAGGCACCGGTGCCGCCCACGCCCTGCACCGTGGCCACGCGGCCTGAGGTAACGGGCTCAGAATTGGCACCAAACACCAGAGCTTTGACGGCCGAGTCATAGGCGGCAATGCCGTCAATCGGCAAATAGCCGCGTGCTTTGGGGTCGTCAGTCATGGCTTTTTCAGCCGCTTGCACGCATTTCAGCAAGGGCAGTTTGCCGTTGTCATCGTAATAAACGCCCACGCCCAGGTTGGCCTTGTTGGGGTTGGGGTCTGCCGCAAACTGGTCGGTCATGCCCAAAATCGGGTCGCGCGGAGCCATTTCGACGGCGGAGAAAATTGTCGCTGGGGAAGACATGAAAATCCTTGTGAGGGGGAAGTTGCAGCACAAACCGGCAAGCTGAGGTAACCTGTCGGGTTGGCTCTGATTTTAACGGGCAGATACGCCTTTATTCCTCAATCCTCTCCCAACCCCACTCAACCCATTCACGCCGCCATGAACGCCATCACCCGAGAACTCGGCGAAGCCATTGAATTGTCCCCATCAGCCAGCCTGGACGGGCAATTTGTGACTTTCCCCGATTCGCCCTTTGAGTTGTACCAGCCCTACCCGCCAGCAGGTGACCAGCCCGATGCCATTGACAAGCTTGTGGAGGGCGTGAATGACGGCGAGGTGTTTCAAACCCTGTTGGGCGTCACTGGTTCGGGCAAAACCTTCACCATGGCGAATGTCATTGCCCGTTTGGGCCGCCCGGCCATCGTGTTTGCGCACAACAAAACGCTGGCAGCGCAGCTTTACAGCGAGTTTCGCGAGTTTTTTCCGAAAAACGCGGTGGAGTATTTCGTGAGCTACTACGACTATTACCAGCCTGAGGCCTATGTGCCACAGCGGGATTTGTTCATCGAAAAAGACTCCGCCATCAACGAACACATTGAGCAGATGCGCCTGTCGTGCACCAAGTCGATTCTGGAGCGGCGCGACGTGGTGATTGTGGCCACCGTGTCGGCCATCTACGGTATTGGCCAGCCTGAGGCGTACCACAAGATGATTATGACCCTGCGTGTGGGCGACAAGCCGGGCCAGCGCGACCTGATTGCGCAGTTGATCCGCATGCAGTACACGCGCAACGACATTGATTTTTCACGCGGGGCGTTTCGGGTGCGCGGCGACACCATTGACATCTTTCCCGCTGAACACAGCGAGATGGCGATTCGCGTCGAGCTGTTTGACGACGAAATTGAATCGCTCCAGCTGTTCGACCCGCTCACGGGCCGCATTCGCCAGAAGATTCCGCGCTTCACCGTCTACCCAGGCAGCCACTACGTGACGCCGCGCGACCAGGTGGTGGCGGCGGTGGAGACAATCAAAGTTGAACTGGCTGAGCGCATCAAGTTCTTCCTGTCTGAAGGCAAGCTGGTTGAGGCGCAACGTGTAGAGCAGCGCACCCGCTTTGACCTTGAAATGCTGACCGAGGTCGGCCACTGCAAAGGCATTGAAAACTACTCGCGCCACCTGGCGGGCAGCGCCCCGGGCGATCCGCCCTCTACCCTGACGGACTACCTGCCCAAAGACGCCTTGATGTTTGTGGACGAAAGCCACGTCACCATCGGCCAGTTTGGTGCCATGTATTTGGGCGACCGTTCGCGCAAGACGACGCTGGTCGAATATGGTTTCAGGCTGCCCAGCGCACTGGACAACCGGCCCTTGAAGTTTGCTGAATTTGAGCAGCGCATGCGCCAGGCCGTGCTGGTGTCGGCCACGCCGTCAACCTGGGAGAAAGAACACTCAGGTCAGGTGGTGGAGCAGGTGGTTCGCCCCACCGGGCTGGTGGACCCGGAAGTCGAAGTGCGCCCCGCCACGTCGCAGGTGGACGACGTGATGCAAGAAATCCGCATTCGCGTGGAGAAGCGCGAGCGGGTGCTGATCACCACGTTGACCAAAAAAATGGCCGAGCAACTGACCGATTACTTGAGCGACAACGGCATCAAAGTGCGCTACCTGCACAGTGACATTGACACTGTGGAACGGGTTGAAATTTTGCGTGATTTGCGTTTGGGCGCGTTTGACGTGCTGGTGGGCATCAACCTGCTGCGTGAGGGGCTGGACATTCCTGAGGTGTCGCTGGTGGCGATTCTGGATGCCGACAAAGAAGGCTTTTTGCGCTCTGAGCGCAGCCTGATTCAGACCATTGGCCGCGCCGCCCGAAACCTGAATGGCCGGGCCATTCTGTACGCCGACCGCATCACCGATTCCATGACCCGCGCCATGGGCGAAACCGAACGGCGGCGCAACAAGCAGATTGCGCACAATTTGGAGCACGGCATCACCCCGAAATCCATCGTCAAACAGGTGCGCGACATGATTGACGGCGTTTACAGCGAAAAAGCTGGCCGGGAGATGGAGCGCCTGGAAAACGACGCCATGCAGCGCGCCCGGGTAGAAGACATGAGCGAAAAAGATATTTCCCGCGAGATCAAGCGCCTAGAGAAGCTGATGCTGGAGCATGCCCGCAATCTCGAATTTGAAAAAGCCGCCAAAGTGCGCGACCAACTGGGCATTTTGAAAGAGCAGGCCTTTGGAGCGCCAGGGTCAGACAACGTGGTGGGCATTGGCCCGGTAGCGTCTCGGGCGCGGTTGTAAGGCAGTTTTGCCGATCTAGGCTCTTGATGGTCAGTTGCATCCAAAACCAAGGATGTTTGGTGCCGAGTGATCAGGCGAAAGCGACTATCAAAAATGATAACAAACTATCTATATAAATCGGGAGCTAGAGGCCTATTTTATTGAAAATTTTACAAAAATAGCGTTTTTGGCACATTAAATACCCAAATTGGGTATTTAATGCTCAAAAATGGCCGAAATGCGCCCAATCCCGCTTAAAACCGAATGCCCGTCGGGTTTGATCCGGGGTTGACAGGTTCTGGTGTGGGGCCTTCTGCGGTCTCAGCCGCGGGGCGACGGATGATAGGCAAAGGCGCAGGTTCTGGTCGCTGTATGGCCACCAGCGGCGCGGCGGGCGAGCTGCGGTAATTGCTGGGCAAAACCGACTTGGCCGGATAACCCGCTGCGTCTAAAAACTGCGTCCACTCGGAATCTGAAAATCCTTTTATTTTTTGGCCGCCAATGGTTAAAAACGGCAGAGAGCTTTCGCCGCTGATGCGCCCAAGCGCTTCCACATCCTCGTTGGTGTTGACCGTGCGCTCGACAAATGGCACGCCCCGGCCTCCCAGAAAAGCCCGCCCTGTGCCGCAAGGGGCGCAGTTGGTCGAGGTGTACAAAGTCACCGGGTAGCGATTGACGACCTGGCGCAGCTCAAACGGCAGCGGTGCCGCGCCAAGTTCCAGCGTCTTGCCGCCACGGCCCGTGGCGGTCACCTTGTCGGCAGTAGCCACAGGCGGTTTGTCTGAAAAAGTCACTTTGCCGTCAGCCCCGACGATGCGGTAGACCGTTTGGGCAGCGGCCTGGCCCGGCTGCAAAGCCAACAACACCGCGGCCAGAAGCAAATTCACCGTCAACACGCCTGAAACCCTACCCGAAATCACACCCAATAAGGCCTGACCAGCGCGACGGCCATGGGCCATGGGGCTTACCATGCGGCCCGTTTGGCTCAATGGCATCAGCGAAATTTCATGCTCGGTTTTTTGATTCATCGAATGAATTCCTCAGGTTATTGATGGGCCATGCCTTGGTGGCGCAACAGCGCATCCAACTGCGGTTCGCGCCCGCGAAACGCCTTGAACGACTCCATGGCGGGTCGGCTGCCACCGGCCTCCAGAATCGCTATGCGGTATTTTCGCCCGGTTTGCGCATTTGGCAAGCCATTGTTACCAGCGGTTTCTTCAAACGCCGCATAGGCATCGGCGCTTAGCACTTCGGCCCATTTGTAGCTGTAGTAGCCCGCAGCATAGCCCCCCGAGAAGATGTGCCCAAAGGTGTGCATGGGGCGGCTCCAGTCGGGGTGTTGCACCACGGCGACTTCGGCGCGCACCTTGGCCAGCAAGGGCATGAGGGCGTTGTGCGGCAAGTGTTCAGTGTGCAGCAGCATGTCAAACAGAGAAAACTCAATTTGGCGCAAGGTTTGCATGCCGGTCTGGTAGTTTTTGGCCGCCAGCATCTTGTCAAACAACTCGCGCGGCAAGGGCGCACCTGTGTCCACGTGCGAAGTCATGTGTTTTAAAACGTCCCATTCCCAGCAGAAGTTCTCCATGAACTGGCTGGGCAATTCCACCGCGTCCCATTCAACACCGCTGATGCCCGACACGTCGCGTTCATTCACCTGGGTCAGCATGTGGTGCAAACCGTGACCGAACTCGTGGAACAGAGTGGTCACGTCGTCATGCGTCAGCAAAGCCGGTTTTTTGACGCCATCGACTTCCACGCTGTCGGCGAAATTGCAAACCAGGTGGGCCACTGGCGTTTGCAATTGCCCGTTGTCTGGGCGCAACCAGCGGGCGCGCACGTCGTCCATCCAGGCACCCCCGCGTTTGCCATTGCGGGCGGTTGTATCGAGGTAAAACTGGCCAACCAACTCGGTTTGGCGCTGTCCATTGGCCAAAGTCGTGGCCCGTTCAAGGCGGTAAAAACCAACGCCAGGGTTCCAAACTGGGGCTTTGTCAGGCCGAATCGAGACTTCAAACAAGGTCTCGATGATTTTGAACAACCCCGCCAGCACTTTGGGCGCGGTGAAATACTGTTTGACTTCCTGTTCGCTGAACGCGTAGCGCGCTTCCTTGAGTTTTTCGCTGGCGAAGGGAATGTCCCAGTAGTTCAGCTGGGGAAGCCCTAAGTGTTTGGCTGCGAATTCCTGCAGATCGGCCAGGTCTTTCACGGCAAAAGGACGGGCCTTGGCACCGAGATCGCGCAAGAATGAAATCACTTCCTCGGGCGATTTGGCCATTTTGGGGGCGACGGACAGTTCGCCAAAATTGCTAAACCCGAGCAGTTGCGCTTCTTCGAGCCGCAAAGTCAAAATTTCTTGCATCAAAGCGGTGTTGTCAAACTGAAGCGTGGCGTTGTCGCCGACCGCCTTGTCAGCGGGCTGCGCACTTTGGTCAGACGCGCGGGTGACGTAGGCACGGTACAGCTTTTCTCGCAGCGCCCCAGAGGTCGCAAATTGCATTACCGGCAAGTAGCAGGGAATTTTCAAAGTCAGCTTGTAACCGTCTTTGCCGTCTGCCTTGGCTGCCACCAAAGCGGTTTGCTTGACGTCGTCAGGGACGCCATCCAGCTCTTGGGCGGTGGCGAAATAGGCGTAAGAATCGGTTGCGTCCAACGAGTTTTCGCTGAATTTTTGGCTCAGTTCGGCTTGGCGCTCTTGAATGGCAGAAAACCGCTTGCGCGCAGCGCCCACAAGCTCAGCGCCCCCAAGGACAAAGTTGCGAATGGCGTTTTTATGAGCTTGCAGCTGCTCAGCGTTGAGCGTGGCGACATCAATGGCTTTGTACTTGGCGTAAAGGCGCTCGTCAGCGCCCAGCCGGGTGTAAAACTCGGTCACTTTGGGCAATGACTCGTTGTAGGCAGCGCGCAGGGCGGGGGCGTCGGCAACACCTTTCAGGTGGGTCACAGCACCCCACGCTCGGCCCAAGCGCTCGGT
>JANNCN010000037.1:0-8661 GCA_031386665.1 Rhodoferax sp.
GCGCACGAGCACCAAACCTTCATGGTGGCTGACCCATCCGGCAACGTGGTCGAATTCAAATGCTACGTGCGGCCTGAATGCAGTTATTAGCCGCTGGTCGCACAATTTACCCCGTTATTTTTAAATTCTCACCCGCACATCACCATGGCAAATAATTTTCTGGACACCCCCGCGCGCAGTGTCAAACCCAGAGACTTCGGCATCAATTCAATGATCGACAACGGCGTGCCTACCCGCTATTTTGTCGATTGCATTGAGAGCGACGCCGCACTGATTGATTTTGTCAAATTTGGCTGGTGCACGGGCTTGGTGACCAAAGACCTGGAGAAAAAAATCGAGTGTCTGGTTGCTAATGATGTGAACTACTACTTTGGCGGCACGCTGTTTGAAAAAGCGCTTTCACAAAACAAGATTGACGAGTTTTACAAGTTTTTAAAGCGCTTTGACTGCAAGTACATGGAAGTGTCCGACGGCACTTTGACCATCTCTAGCCGCAACAAGGGCAACCACATTGCCGACTTTGCCGAAGAATTTACCGTCTTCAGCGAAGTCGGTAAAAAAGACATCGAAGAAGCCAACAACATGCCGATTTCGCGCTGGATTGACGAAATCCACAGCGACCTGGCGGCGGGTGCGTCTAAAGTGATTTTGGAAGCGCGTGAATCTGGCAAAAGCGGCATTTGCGATGCCGACGGCAATTTGCGGCCCGACTTGGTGTCCAGCATCACCAAATCACGTTTTCGCGCGGCCGACGCGTTGTGGGAAGCGCCTAACAAAGGCTTGCAAACCAGCTTGATCTCGACCATCGGCCCCAATGTCAACCTGGCCAACATTGCGTTTGGCGACATCGTGGGCCTGGAAACCCTGCGTTTGGGCATTCGGTCTGACACGTTTGACTTGTACAGCGCCACGGGCAGCAGCTACGCATCGCTAGAAACCAGCCGCGCCCCGTTTGACCACCCGGACCGCCGGGGTGGTGGCGGAGCAGGTGGCACGGGCGGCACCATCACCGACCGGACTCGGCGCGCCCGCACACCTCGTTAATTTTCGCTCGTGCGTCACGTTAATTTAGCTCGCGAACCTCTTTGAACGGCTCGCGTTGGCGACTTAGCTACCTATGCCCACTATGGAAGTCACCATGATCCAGGGCACGGCGTCCCAGTACCCGCGTGCCGATGTCAACATCGTGATCGACGTGATTCGGGCTTTCACGGTCAGCCACATCGCCTTTTTGCGCGGAGCCAATGAGATTTTGCTGGTCAACACGGTCGCTGAAGCCATGGCAATCAGAAACCAAAACCCAGCCTACAAGCTGGCGGGCGAAGTGGCGGGTTTGTCGATTGCCGGGTTCGATTTGGACAATTCGCCGCACACGTTTTCTCTGGCCGATCTGGACGGCAAAACCTTGGTGCAAAAAACCACCAACGGCGTGAAGGCCACTTTGTTGGCGCTAGACGCCCGCGTGACCCTGGTCACAGGCTTGTCCAACGCCAAAAAGACGGCCGATCACGTGAGGAAATTGGCTTTGGCAGATGGCGCACGGGCCGATGCTGGCCCCTTCAAAATCAACGTGATCGCGTCGCACCCAACCTACGACGATGACCTGGCTTGCGCTGACTACATCAAAGACCAAATTTTGGGATTGAACTCAGTCAGCCTGGCGCAAGTGCAACGCCGAATTGACACCTCGCACCCCGCGCAGAAGTTTTTTGACCCCGGCCAGCCTGAATTCAAAGCGCAAGACTTGCCGTTTTGCACCCGCGAGGTGCCTTGCGATTTTGTGATGCAGGTGGACAAAAGCCAGCCCCTGCCGCGCATCGTCAAGAACGTGGTGGGTTAATGTTCGGCTTTTGCGGATTTTTGAGTCTTGCTCCAAGCTCAGAAAAATTCGGTAAAGGCATCTAAAAATTGACTAACCTAAGCTATTTGCAGTTAACTTCAGGTAACAAGCTTCAGATTTTTCTAAATTCCGCCAACCGTCTGCGGTCATCCCGGTTTTTAAGCCAAGTTAACCACCGCCCCTGCGCACTGAACTGCCGCCAACTCGCCAAAGTCTGGCCATCACCACAGTCGATAAATTGCAGGTGTTGCGGCACCGTCGCAGCCGCCGTTGCGCTGGGTTGTTGCGGTGGTTGCGACTTCACATCTTGCTGCACCAGCGCAGTCAAGACCTTGCCCCACTGCTTTTGCATCGATTCCACCCTACCGCCATGGCAAGTCGTCAGCACATTGGCATGGCTGGTGGAGCGGAAATTGCTGTCAATGGCAACAAACCCCTTCGCTGTCAGCGCCAAAGCGCTGCTGGCCAAAAATGCGGGTGGGTTGGGGCGTGTTGCCAGCAGGGGCACGTCGCAGGCCAATCGCGCGCCACTGGCCAAATTGACTTCGCTTGCGGCCAATGAGGTCGCCGCGTCTTGCAGCACGGTGATCTTTTTGGCTCTGAAGACCCCCGCCAAACTCCGCCTGAAAGATTCAGAAGCCAGGCTGCCCAAGGCCGCGCCGCCGGTGATCAGCGTCACGGCGCTGCCGGGCAAGGCGGTGGCGGTGGCCAAGGCTAGCTCTATGGCGGCCAGTTCGACCTTGGCAAGCTCGCCCGCGGCCGGTTCTGTGGCGGCAACTGCTGTAGTGGAAAGTGCTGTGGCAGCCAATGCGGTCGACGCCGCCACGTCGCTGATCACCGCAACCCGCAGCGCACGGCTTTTGGCCAACTGCGGAATGCGCGGCCACAGAGTGCAAAACGCTTCAGTCGGGTGCAAAAACAAGCCGTTGGCCCGTGCGCCGGGCAGTTGGGGTTCCAGCACGTCACGCAGTTGCACAGGTTCTGGGTCCAGGCTCAGCCAGTCGTAGCGAACTTGTGTGCCATCTGCCAACAGCAGGGCGCTGGCTTGGGCGTCCAGCTCTACCACTTGCTGTTCGAGCCACTGAATGCGGTTTTTTTGCACCCAGGGCTCAATGTCTGCGGCGCAATCCTCCAGCGCAAGCCTGCCGCCGACAAAGCCCATTTGCAACTTGGGGTCGATGTAGCGCTGCGACCGGGAGATCAAAGTGATTTTGAGATTGGGGGTCGGATTGTGGCCCCCCAACTGCGCCAAAAACCGCATATTCCCAGCGCCAGCGCCCGCCAAAACAAGGTGCCGCGTCATGTCAGGGTGGCCCTTTTGACAGCGAGTTATGCAAGGTGCGCCAACCCCAGCCTATCCGCATCGCAATGGTGATGGCGCACAGGGCGGCGAATCCATAAGCCAGTTCGGGGAAGTGCCGCGGCCAAAGGCACATGGCGACAAAACAGACCAGGGTTTCAGTGGCTTCGGTCAAGCCGCCCAAAAAATAAAACGACTTGGTGGGGAAGGCCGGGTTAGTCAGGCCGCGCTTGGCCGCCAGTACCGCAAAGGCCAAAAAACTGGCGCTGGTGCCCATGAAGGCGGCCAATAGCGTAGCGGCTGGCAGCGCATTTTGCAGCGGGTTGGCAAAGGCAAACCCCAACGGAATGCTGGCGTAAAACAAAAAATCCAGAGTGATGTCCAAAAAACCACCTGCATCGGTGGGCTGAGTCAGGCGGGCGACCGCGCCATCGAGCCCATCGCACAGGCGCGACGCCAAAATGAAGCCTGCGCCAGCCATAAAGTGTCCATTGGCAATCAAAATCGCCGCCAGCAGGCCAATACCAAAGCCAATCAGGCTGATTTGATTGGCCCCCAGCCCCAAGCGGGCCAGTTGCACCGCAATGTGCTGAACGAGGGGCTGAATTAACGCGGTGGCGCGTTTGTCAAACATGGGGGCAAACGTGGGTGTCAAGGTCAACCGCCGGACAGATGCCAGCGTTGCGGATAGGGTGTTTAGGTTGCCGTGACAAGGTGGGGCGGTGGCTCACGGGTCAATTGTTACCGATATCGCCAGCGCGGATTTGCAGGGCAACGGCAGCCCTTGCGAACCGGACAAAGCCTTCCCCCAAGGCGGCGGTGATAATGGATGCTTTCCAGTTTTCACCTTATTTTTAGTGGTTTGCCAGTCTTCATTGGGAGTTTTCATGTTTAAAAAAGCATTTTTGGCCACGGCCGTCCTGTTGGCTTTGGCAACTGGGGCGCAGGCCCAAAATTCAGCCGCCAAAAACGAACTGATCACGAAAATTTTGCAAATGCAACGCCCTGCGCTTGAAGGCATTGCCACAGCGTTGGCGCAGCAGCCCGCGCAGCAAATCATGCAAGGGGCGGGCGTGGCCCTGCAAACCCGCATTGCACCTGACAAGCGCGAAGCCCTGGCCAAGGAAATTCAGGCTGATTTGAAAAAATACGTGGATGACGCGGTGCCGTTTTTGCGTGAAAAAGCGGTGAAGCTGGCCCCCACCACGGTGGGCACCTTGCTGGAAGAAAAATTCACCGAAGACGAGTTGCGCCAGTTGATTGCCATCATGGAATCGCCTGTCAACAAAAAATTCAGCCAGATGAATGGTGAATTTCAAAAGGCACTGGGTGAAAAGCTGGTGGCCGACACCCGCAGCACGATTGACCCCAAAGTGAAGGCGCTGGACGCCACCATTGCCAAGCGCCTGGGCATCACGCCGCCGCCTGCAGCCGCGCCAGCCAAGCCTGCCAGCAGCGGTAAGTAAACCTTCGCTACCGCGGGGTGGAACTGGAGCTGGAGCTGGAGCTGGAGCTGGGCATGCGAGCCTGGCTTCAATCCTTGGTTAGCCGGGCCACGGCAGCCGCGACGCCGCCTCGCCCAAAAGGCACTTTGTGCACAGTCATAGCCGCTTCCACGCCACCCAGACAGCCCAAAATCATCGCCGGGTTGATGCTACCCAAATGGCCGATTCGGAACAATCGCCCACCCAGCGGCCCCAAGCCGCCGGCAAAGGCCACCTGAAACTGCTCGCGCGCGGTGGTGCGAAAGGCTTCAATGTCATGCCCTGGTGCCACGGTGATGGCGGTGATCGACACCGACCGTGCACTGGGCACCTGGCTGAAAAACCCGATCACGCCTTCGGTGCTCCAGCAGTCCACTGCTGCCTGGGTGGCCTCGGCAATGCGGGTGTGGCGGGCAAAAACCGCGTCCAGGCCTTCCGTCAAAATCAAATCGAGTGAAGCGCGCAAACCCATCAGCAAAACTTGCGGTGCGGTGCCACAAAACTTGAAATACGACTGGTCCGCCTTGCGCCGCGTCCAGTCCCAGTAATAGCGCGGCGTGGGGTTGCTTTGCGCCACGGCCAGGGCTTGGGCATCAACGGCACAAAACCCCAGGCCCGGCGGGCACATCAGCCCTTTTTGCGAGGCACCGACCACCACGTTGGCCCGCAGCGCGTCCATGGCGAAGGGTGCGGCGCCCAGTGACGCCACCACGTCCACCACGTACAAAGCCGGGTGTTGGGCCGCGTCAATCGCCTGGCGAATGGCGACCAGGTCGTTGGTCATGCCGCTGGCGGTGTCGGTGTGCACGGTGAACACGGCGACGATGTGGTGGGCCGTGTCGGCGCGCAGGGCGGCTTCAATCACGTTGGGGTCGATCGGCAGGCCTTCGACCCACGGCGTGCGAATGACGTGACCGCCCAAGGCCTCAGTCTGCACCGCCCACGACTCTGAAAAATGCCCCGTGCCTGCAATCAACACCGACTGGCCGGGCTTGAGCAGATTGACGATGGTGGCTTCCCACGCGCCATGCCCGTTGGCGGCGTACATGAAAACATCTGCCGCTTGGGTTTGCAGCACGGCCTTCAAACCGTTTTCACAGGCCGCAATGATCTGGTCAAGCCGCGGGTCGCCGTGGTCCAGCGGCTGGCGAGTCATGGCTTCCATGACCTCCTGCGGCACGTGGGTGGGGCCGGGAGCGTGAAGAAAACGGTGGCCTGGGATGCGTTGGGCTGTGGTCATGAAGTGGAGTTGAATTGTGACAGTGCTATAAATTATATAGCAAACTATTGAATATTTTTGTGAGCTAGAGGCCTATTTGATTAATATTTTGGCGATTTTGAGGTGTTTTTGACAAAAAAGAACCTGTAGGTTCTTTTTTGTCAAAAAGGGCTCATTTTCGACTCAGTTGGCGTTCAAGTCGTCGGGTTTGTTGTTTCTGGCGGTTTTATCGCTCGATTGTTGCGTGAAATCTGCCGCTCTCATTTTGGCAATTTCCTCCCGCATTTGGGTGGCCCAAACGCGGCGGTCGCGGCCCTGGGGCAGTTGGGGTTCGCCAAAGGTGATCACCACGCCGAGCTGCTGCGTGCACAGGGTGCGCCAGACCGAGGTGAACAGGGTGTCGTCATTGACAAAGCTGGCGGCCAGCGTGGCTTGGCCGCTGGCCAGGTCGATGTAGGCAATTGACACCGGCTGCACGGGCGCATTGGCCGAAATGGCGGCTTGAAACAGGTTGCCGTGAAAGGCCAGCAAGTGGGTGCCGTCGCTGGTGGTGCCTTCCGGAAAAACGCCCAACACGTCGCCTGCCCGCAGGCTGTCGGCCATGTGGTGCACCACGCGCATGGCGTCGCGGCGAGATTCGCGCTCAATGAACAAGGTGCCCACGCCCGCCGCCAGTGCGCCAATCACTGGCCAATGTTTAACGTCGGCTTTTGACACAAATCGGCAGTAGCGCGCAGCGTGCAGCGAGGTGATGTCTAGCCAGGAAATGTGGTTGGACACCAGCAGCAGCGGCCCGGGCAGCGACGCGTTGCCCCTCACCAGCAGGCGCACCCCCATGCACTGCAACAGCTTGGCTGACCAGATTTGCACCCGCATTTGGCGCTGCACGGGCGTTAAACCCGGAAATTTGAGCCAAATGGTGACCCAGCCGACCACCAAATGCAGCGCGGCATGCGCAAATTTAAAGCAGGCGCTCAGGCGGTTCATTCAGATGGGTTGACGATGACGGCGGCGATGTCAGTGCGGCAGGCTGGGGTAGTGGCAAATGGGATAGCCAAGTCACCGCTTCGGCTCACGGGTTTGCAGCAAGCGGCGCCTGGTAGGCGACACGACCCCCAACCAAGGTGCAGCGCACCCGCCCCGGCAATTCGTAGCCTGAAAACGGCGTGTGTTTGCCTTGGCTGTGCAGAGTTTGCGGGGTGACGGTCCAGCGCTCAGCCGGGTCAAAAATGCAGATATCGGCCATGCCGCCAACTTTCAATTGTCCCGCGTGCCCGTGCATTGCGCCCAAGGGCGTCCCCAAGACCCTTGCTGGGTTACTGGTGAGCACCGCCAAGGCGCGGGGCAGCTCAATGCGGTCTTCCTGGCTCCATTTCAGGGCCAGACTCAGCAGCAGTTCAAGCCCGGTGGCACCGGGTTCGGCTTCGGCAAAGGGCAGGGCCTTGGCGTCTTCGTCCACCGGGGTGTGGTCAGACACCAGCGCGTCAATCGTGCCGTCAGCCAGGCCGACACGCAGGGCGTCGCGGTCACGCTGCTGGCGAAGCGGTGGGTTCAGGCGCATGCGGCTGTCAAAATAACCCATGTCGGTGTCGATCAGGTGCAGCGAGTTGATGCTGACATCGCAAGTGATGGGCAAGCCGTCGGCTTTGGCCTGGCGCACCAGTTGGACGCCTGCAGCGCTGCTGATGCGGCACAGGTGAACCCGCGCCTGGGTGGCCCGAACCAGTTCAAAAATAGTATGCAAAGCAATGGTTTCAGCAGCCACGGGCACGCCGCTCAAGCCCATGCGGGTAGCCAGTGGGCCGCTGGCGGCCACACCCTGGCCCAAATGCAAGTCTTGCGGGCGCAGCCAAACCGCGCAACCAAAGGTGCTGGCGTACTGCAAGGCGCGCAGCATGACCTGGGTGTTGACCAACGGCACCTCGGCCTGGCTGAAGGCCACGCAGCCAGCGTCCGTCAGGGCCAGCATTTCGGTCAGCACCTCGCCTTGCAGGTTGCGGGTGAGCGCGCCGACCGGGAAAACACGCGAAGTTTGTAATTTTTCAGCACGGTAGCGTAGCATTTCCACCAAACCGGGTTCGTCCAGCACGGGGTCGGTGTCGGGCGGGCAAATCACACTGGTCACACCGCCAGCGGCCGCAGCGCTCAGTTCAGAGGCCAGCATGCCCGCGTGCTCGTGCCCAGGTTCGCGCAGGCGCACTGCCAAATCGACCAAGCCTGGGGCCACCACGCAGCCTGTGGCGTTTAGGGTTTGGTCGGGTTTGAAATCGGCAGGCAATGCGCCCACAGAAGCAATCGCTGAACCCCTGATGGCAATGTCAGCCGTTTGGTCAAAGCCGCTTTGAGGGTCAATGACACGGCCGCCTTGGATCAAAATGTTCATGCTTCATTCCCCGCGACGATGCTCATCACCGCCATGCGCACGGCAATGCCATAAGTGACTTGCGGCAAGATGACGCTTTGGCTGCCATCGACCACAGCAGAGTCAATTTCAACCCCGCGGTTGATGGGGCCGGGGTGCATGACAATGCAGTCGGGTTTGGCCAATTGCAGTTTGTCAGGGGTCAGGCCGTAGCTCTTGAAAAACTCTTGGGCTGAGGGCAGCAGTGCACCGCTCATGCGTTCGTTTTGCAGGCGCAGCATGATGATCACGTCGCAGCCTTTGATGCCTTCTTCCAGCGTGTGGCAAACCCGCACGCCCATTTGCGCCATGTCGCTGGGCACCAGCGTTTTGGGGCCGACCACGCGGACTTCGGCACAGCCCAAGGTGGTGAGCGCATGAATGTCAGAGCGCGCAACGCGTGAATGAAGCACGTCG
>JANNCN010000054.1:0-15381 GCA_031386665.1 Rhodoferax sp.
CGACGTGCGCGACATCGCCGCGCTGCAGGCCATGCTCGAGCGCATCCACCAGCGCTATGGCCCCATCCGCGTGCTGGTGAACAACGCCGGGCGCGACGACCGCCATTCGCTGGACGAGTTGACGCCCGAGTATTGGGACAACTGCCTGAACATCAATCTGCGCCATCACGTCTTTGCCACGCAATCGGTAGCGCGCCAGCTCAAGGCCGCAGCATTGGGTGGCTCCATCATCAACATGGGCAGCATCAGCTGGATGCGCGGGCGATCCAACCTGATTGGCTACACCAGCGCCAAGGCAGCCATCTCAGGCATGACCCGCAGCCTGGCGCGCGAGCTGGGCGAACACGGCATCCGCGTCAATGCGCTGGTGCCCGGTGCTATCGCCACGGCAAGGCAGAATGAGTTGTGGCGCAACCCAGACGAAGATAAAAAATTCATCGAGCTGCAATGCCTCAAGTTCCGCTTGGACGCTGGCCACGTGGCGCGCCCCACGCTGTTCCTTGCCAGCGACGAAAGCGACGGCATCACCGGGCAAAACCTCATCGTGGATGCCGGTTTGGCTCAGGTGTCCGTGGCTGGCTGATCGTTATGCAAACAACCGTTACCCTACCGAACATCCCCGAACCCGAACCCAAAGCCAAGCCCGCTTCGCCCAGTTCACCCGATTGCGCGACGGCGCTGGAGCGGCATTTGCGCGCAGACTTGGGCGATGCCGTGCGCTTTGACGCGGGCCATCTGGCCGCCTACGCGGCTGACGCTTCGAACTACCGGCAGGTGCCGATCGGTGTAGTGGTGCCCAAGTCGCTGGACGCATTTGCACTAGCGCTGCGAATCTGTGCCGAGCACGATGCGCCCGTGCTGCCGCGCGGCGGTGGCACCTCGCAATGCGGACAAACGGTGAACCACGCCGTGGTGCTGGATGTGTCCAAGCATTGCAACCGCATTCTGGAGATTGAGCCGCAGCAACGCACCGCTGTCGTCG
Source organism: Rhodoferax sp. (assembly GCA_031386665.1). Classification (GTDB taxonomy): domain Bacteria; phylum Pseudomonadota; class Gammaproteobacteria; order Burkholderiales; family Burkholderiaceae_C; genus JANYCG01. Next base: position 983 of record JANNCN010000054.1, read on the forward strand.
AGCCTGGCGTGGTGTGTGACGCCCTGCGTGATGCGGCGCAAGTGCACGGCCTGACCTTCGGCCCCGACCCTGCCACCCACAGCCGCTGCACGCTGGGCGGCATGATTGGCAACAACTCCTGCGGCGCCCATTCGGTCATGTCAGGCAAAACGGTGGAGAACGTGGAGGCACTGGAGGTGCTGACCTACGACGGTGCTCAGTTCTGGACTGGCCCCACCAGCGATGCGCAGTACGAAAGCATCGTGGCCGCAGGTGGCCGTCAAGCCAAAATTTACCGTGCGCTGCGTGCACTGCGCGACGAATACGCAGACTTGATCCGTAGCCGCTTTCCCACCATCAAGCGGCGGGTATCAGGCTACAACCTGGACCAACTTTTGCCGGAAAACGGCTTCAACGTGGCCCGCGCGCTGGTGGGTACCGAGGGTACTTGCGCGCTGACGTTGCGCGCCAAAGTGCGCCTGGTGCACAGCCCGGCGGTGCGGGTGTTGCTGCTGCTGGGCTTTCCCGATATTTACTCCGCGGCTGACGCGTCGCCCGAGATCATGACCAGCGGGCCGATTGCGCTTGAGGGGCTGGATCACGTGATGATCCACGGTCTGCAGGCGCGTGGCCTTCGTGCGCAGGAAATCAGCCTGCTGCCCGCAGGGCGGGCCTGGGTGGTGGCAGAGTTTGGTGGGGTTGATTTGGCCGATGCCACTACACAGGCCAGCGCGGCAGGGGCCAAGTTGGCGCTGCGTACCATTGGCCCTGTGCCGTCACATCGCTTGGTGACCGCGCCTGCCGAGCGAACGCGTATCTGGAGCATTCGCGAGACGGGCGCTTCGGCCACCGCGCTGTCGATTGATCCGACCCACCCTGACCCCCAGATCGGCTGGGAAGATGCCGCCGTGGACCCAGCGCGCTTGGGCGACTACCTGCGCGACTTTCAAGCCGTGGTTGACCGGCATGGCTACACCACCTGCCTGTATGGCCACTTTGGCGACGGTTGCGTACATGCCCGCATCACCTTCAACCTGCGCTCGGCCGCTGGTGTGGCGCAGTGGCGGGCGTTTTTGCAAGAGTCTGCCAAGCTGGTGGTGGCCTATGGCGGATCGCTCTCGGGCGAGCATGGCGACGGGCAGGCGCGTGCAGAATTTTTACCGCTGATGTATGGCCCGGAGTTGATGCAAGCCATGGAGACCTTCAAGCGCATCTGGGACCCGCGCGGGCGGCTGAACCCCGGCAAGGTGGTCAACGCGTTCAAGGTGGACGAAAACCTGCGCATGGGGCCGACTTACAAAACCGTTAACTGGCAGACCCGGCTTGATTTCCGTTCGCCCGAAGGCCATGGTTTTCAACGTGCGGTGGAGCGCTGCATCGGCATGGGTAAGTGCCGCTCCGCGCAGGGCAGCACCATGTGCCCCAGCTACCGGGCCACTGGTGAAGAAACCCAATCGACCCGGGGCCGTTCGCGCTTGCTGTGGGAAATGCTGCAGGGCGACGTCATCACCGATGGTTGGCGCAGCGAGGCCGTGAAAACCGCGTTGGACACCTGCCTTGCCTGCAAAGGCTGTCGAAGCGACTGCCCCACCCACACCGACATGGCCAGCTACAAGGCCGAGTTCATGTCGCATTACTACCAAAGCAAATCCGATGGCGGCAGCGGCAAACGCAGGCCACGCCAAGCCTGGGTGATGGGTCGTATTGGCGACTGGGCACCGCTGGGCATGCTGGCACCGCGTTTGCTCAATTTTCTCAACCGCGCACCCTTGATTGGCACGCTGGGCAAACGCCTGGCGGGCATTGCGACCACACGCGCACTGCCCGCATTTGCCGCAAAAAGTTTTCGCGCAAGCCACCGGGGGCTGACTGCAAGCGCGCAACCCCCCAAACTCGGTCGGCCCCAAGTGTTGCTATGGGTCGATACGTTTTCTGATAATTTTGACCCAGACATTGCGCAAGCCGCTGTCGAGGTGCTGGCGCTGGCAGGCTTCGATGCTGTGCTACCCGATAAACGCCTGTGCTGCGGCCGCCCCTTGTACGACTTTGGTCTTCTCGACGTGGCCCGCGACCGTTTGGCAGCGGTTCTTGCCGAGCTGGTGGGCAAGCTGGACGTGGGAGGTAAAGGACCAATTGCCCTGGTCGGTCTGGAGCCGGGCTGCATGTCGATTTTCAAAGACGAGTTGATCCGGCAGTTCCCCGACGACCCCAGGGCAACCCAACTGCGCAACGCCGTGCTTTTGCTCGATGAGTTTTTGGTTGCCAAAAACTACACCCCGCCGCCCTTCCCCGTCAACGTGGTGGTGCACACCCACTGTCACCAGCGCAGCCTGTTTGACCACCAGGCGCAAGCCAAGCTGCTCACCAAAATGCAGGCCAGCTACACGCTCTTGGACAGTGGCTGCTGCGGCATGGCCGGCTCCTTCGGCTTTCACCCCGACCACGCGAAAGTGTCCAACGACATCGGCGAGTTGGTGCTGTTCCCAGCGCTGCGCAAAATGCCCGCTGGCAGCGTGGTGCTCACCAACGGTTTCAGTTGCCGCGAGCAAATTCACCAAGCCCTGGGTATCAAATCCCAACACCTGGCGCAATTGCTGCGTGACGCCCACCACGCACATCCGTCCGTGCAGTTACCCCAATGAATCAGAAGATCACAAATTTACCACAAATGTGGTAAAAATAGGTGGTTGTGATCGTTTTCAACGGTTTTTGGCAATGTTGAGAGCTTTTAGAGCCTCTAGCTCTCGAATAATATAGATAGTTTGCTATATTTATTGATAGTCATCCAACGACGTATGAACCCAAAAAATCGGCAGCCGGGAACCCTAATTGGGGTCGGATTCCGATTACCGGAAGGAGACGCAAAGCGACGAGTTCGGTAGATCGGACTCTGACCCCAATTAGGCCCTAGGTCGTCCATTTTGCGGCACTTCACCGCTTCCTGTGCCGCCTAGCGCTGAACCTCCACAGTCATCTCCAGCAGCAGATGGCTGAACGACTTGCCATGAAAATCCAGATTCAGCGAGGCATTCACGCCACCTTCCAGCGCATCGTGAAAAACGAAATTCAGGCCGTGCAGATCGGGCAGCTCGTAGCGCTCAATCTTGCCGCGCCCTAGTTTGGGGTGCAGCGCTTCGAGCCGCTGCGCCGTGAGGCTGGTTTTGACATCTTCGTAGTCGCGCGGGTCATACACCCAAATGCTGATGCAGGAGATATCGCCTTTGTCGCCGCTTCTCGCTGAGGCGACTTCGCGCAGCAAAACGGTGCGGCGGTTCATGATTGCAACATCTCCACTTTGATGTTGATCAAATTGCGATCCACGAATATCGTCTGGGTGCTGACGGCGGGCGTGATGGTGCCCCGGTAACCACCACCGCCTGCGGGGCCGCTTAGCCACAGGCTTTCAACCTCTTGCAGCAGGTTCTCGGCCATCTCGCGGCTGGAGGTGTGCAGGGCGGCGCGCAGGCGCACGTCTTGCGCATCTGAGGCGTGCGCAGCCTCCTTCGCTGTGGCGAGCAGCGCACTCACGCCAATCATGTCCAGCCGCCAGGGCTCTTGGCAGTGGTGAATCGCACGCGTGCGTTCCTGAACAATATCAGCAGCGATTTGGCAACGTGCCACCGCCCCCAAACCCGCGTAGCTGAACTCGGCTTCGGCCAAAAAGCCGCCATCAAAACCGACGATGGCTTTCAGCTTCTCAGGCCGCTGGCTACCCGTGGCGTTTGCGATTTGCACACGATCCGCCCCAGCTTGCGTGACGCGCGCGCGCGAGAAATCTGCCGTGACATCGGGCGTGAAATAGGCCGCAGGGTTATGCACCTCGTACAGTAGCTGCTCTTTAACGGTGAGCACAGTCACCATGCCAACTGTGCCTTGCAGCTTAGTGATGATGCCACTTCCATCTGGCTCAACCTCCGCTAGCGGGAAGCCCAGGTGCGCGATGTTGGACACCACTTTGTAGGGCGGATCGGCAAAATAGCCGCCCGTAACTTGCGTCGTACATTCCAGCAGATGGCCGATAGCGGTGCCTGCACCCAAGTGCTGCCAGTCATCCAACTTCCAGCCGTAGCGATGCACCAAGGGCGCGAGGTAGATCGATGGATCCGCCAAGCGGCCGGTGATGACCAAGTGCGGCTGCTCATCCAGCGCGGGCAGGATCGCCTCCACACCCAGGTAGGCATTGGCACCGACCACACGCAGGCCGAGCTCAGCGACGGTAAGCCTAAGCTCAGGCAAGTGCGTGGAGGCGTTGACATGGGTCGTTACGTCATCGCCCTCAACAACCGCAATCTTGATCTACAAGCCCATGCGCTTGGCCAGTGCCAGCGCGGCCAGGCCCGCACCGCGCGGGTTTGCCACGCCCATGTTGGTGATGATGGTTATTCGGTGGGCCACGCAAGCCGCCAGCACCGCACCCAGTCGCTTTTCGATCAGAAGGTGGTAGCCTTTAGCGGGGTCGGCCAGGCGCTGCAGGTGCCCATAAGCGAGCGTGCGCTCAGCCAAACATTCGAAGGGCAAGGGGCACAGCAAAGTGGTGTTGGTCAGCCACACCATAGGCTCGTGGATGGCGAATGTCTATCTTGATCAGCCGGCACCGCGGGACAACTTCAGCGCCCACCAGGCCTGGGTGTGCATCTCGCTCACCGGCGGGTACTCGTTCGCGGCGCGCAACTACCCGTTCCCCGCAATGGATTTGTATGGCGAGCAGGACATCCCCGTCACCGTGTCTGCAGCTTGGCGAAGGGCGGGCTTGCTGCGGCTGGAGGCCACGGGGTCAAAGCAGGTGATGATCGCCGGGGCCGATGCGCAGTGGCGCAACAAGGAGCAAGCGGCGGCTGATGCGATTGCGGAGTTTTTGCGGGCGCTGGCGCCTTAAGCCTGCAACGCCCGACAGGCTCGCTACAAGCGCGGCGGCACGATGGGCAGCGAACTGGACAGCCCGCCATCGATTGCCAGCGCTTGGCCGTTGACATACGACGCATCGTCGGACGCCAAAAACAGCGCCGCGTGGGCAATCTCGCTGGCCACACCGTAGCGGCGCAGCGGGTTGAGTTGACCAATTTTTGCCTCTGACCCATGCGCACGGGCGCGATCAAAAATGGGCTGGGTCATACCAGTTTCAATCAAACCGGGGCAGATGGCGTTGATACGAATGCCGGTGCCTGCAAACTGGTTGGCACTGGTTTGCACCAGGCTGATGACGCCCGCTTTGCTGGCGCTGTAGGGCGGCCCGCCCGCGCCTGAGCGCAAGCCCGCCACCGACGCGGTGCAAACAATGGCGCCACGGCCTTGGGGCACCATCACCCGCGCGGCGTACTTGATGGCCAAAAACGGGCCAATCAAATTGATGGACAAAATGGCCATCCAGTCGGCGGCGGTTAAATCATCGTAAGGGCGCAAGCCGCCGCTGATGCCTGCGTTGGCGTAGACGATGTCCAGGCCCCCAAATTCGCTGACGGCGGTTTGGATGTAAGACTCCTCATCAGCTTCTTTGGAGACGTCTTTGACCAAGGCCATGGCGCGACCGCCCGCTTGGGTGATGGCGTCTGCCGTTGCCTGCACTTCCGCCGCGCGGTCTACCACCAAGACGCTGGCCCCATGTTGCGCAAACAGCAAGGCCGTGGCGCGGCCAATGCCGCTGGCGGCCCCTGTGACGACGGCAGATTTTCCGGCAAGGCGTTTCATGGCGACTCCTGTTGATGTTGGGGGATGGGCAAATAAAGGCTGCGGCTGGGTTGCTACAAATCTACCGCAAACAGACCGGACACTTTTTGCGAACTTACGAACTCACGAACTTGCGTCAAATTTGATACTATTTAAATAGCAAACTATGTATATTATTCGGGAGCTAGAGGCCTATTTGATTCACATTTTACGTTTTTTCGAGCAATTTTGACAAAAAAGAACCTGCAGGTTCTTTTTTTAAAAATAGCCTCAAATCTTGCCCATCACCCAGGCCTGCACACTGGCCAAGGCTGCGGTCAGTTTGGCGGGCTCCGTTCCCCCAGCCATGGCCATGTCAGCCTTGCCGCCGCCTTTGCCGCCGACTTGCCCCGCCACAAAATTAACCAGTTCGCCTGCTTTGACCAAGGCGGTGCAATCTGGCGTCACACCCACGGCAATTTGCACTTTGCCAGTCACTTTGTCGCCATCCACAACACCCAAAACCACCACGGCAGCTTTCAGCTTGTCTTTGAGTTTGTCCATCGTGTCGCGCAGGGTTTTGACATCAGCACCTTCGAGTTGGGCGACCAGCAAATTGAAGGTTTTGCCATCTTTGCCTGTCACCTCCACGGCTTGGGTGATCAGCTCATCGCCTTGGGCAGACGCCAGCTTGCCTTTGAGTGCGGCGACCTCTTTTTCAAGCGCTTTGACATGGTCCAGCACATGGTGAATGCGGTCGTTCAGCTCGGCCACAGGGGCTTTCAGCGCGCCTGCAGCCAGGTTGGTGGTGTCTTCAAGCTGCTGCAAATAAGCCAGCGCGTTGGCCCCAGTGACGGCCTCAATGCGGCGCACGCCAGAGGCCACGCCGCCCTCGGCCACCACTTTGAACAAGCCAATGTCACCCGTGCGCGTCACGTGCGTGCCTCCGCAGAGCTCACGGCTGCTGCCTATGTCCAGCACGCGAACCGTCTCGCCATATTTTTCGCCAAACAGCATGACCGCGCCGGCTTTTTGGGCAGATTCAATGTCCATCACGCGGGCTTGGGTGGCTGCATTGCTCAAAATTTCGGCGTTGACCAATGCTTCAATCTCGCGCACTTGGGCGTCGGTTACCGGGCCGTTGTGGGTGAAGTCAAACCGCGTGCGATCAGCGTTGACCAAGCTGCCCTTTTGCTGCACATGGCTGCCCAGCACATCGACCAGCGCCTTGTGCATGAGGTGCGTGACCGAGTGGTTGCGCATGGAGGCGGCGCGTACCTGCGTGTCCACCTGCGCATGCACGCTGTCGCCAACTTTGAGCGAGCCGTTGGTCAACTTGCCGTGGTGACCAAAGACATCGGCCTTGATTTTTTGGGTGTCGCTCACCTTAAACACGTTCTCGGCGGGCACGGCATTCACGCCCCAAGGCTCGCTGGCAATCACGCCTTCGTCGCCCACTTGCCCGCCAGATTCGGCGTAAAACGGCGTGGTGTTCAGTACCACAATGCCCGCTTGCCCTGCCTTCAGTTCAGTGACTGGCGTGCCGTTGTCGTACAGCGCGACAATTTTGGCGGCTTGGGCAAGTTGGTCGTAGCCGACAAAGGTGTTGCCTTCGCCGCTGTAGTCCAGCGCCTTGTCCATTTTGAATTTGCCTGCGGCGCGGGCTTGGGACTTTTGGCGATCCATGGCGGCGTTGAAGCCCGCTTCGTCGACCGCCACATCGCGCTCCCGGCAAACGTCTTGGGTCAAATCAAGTGGGAAGCCGTAGGTGTCGTGGAGTTTGAAGGCGACGTCGCCAAGCAAAACTTTGGCGTTGCCGGCCAATGCCGAATCCAATATTTCCATGCCTGTCGCCAGCGTTTCAAAAAACCGCTCTTCCTCCACCCTCAGCACGTCCATTACCCGCGCGGCGTCGTTCTTCAAGCGCGGATAGGCGTCGCCCATCATCTCGACTAGCGTGGGCACCAGCTTGTGGAAAAACGGCTTCTTCTGCCCCAGTTTGTAACCATGGCGAATGGCGCGGCGAATGATGCGGCGCTGCACGTAGCCGCGCCCGTCACTGCTGGGCACCACGCCGTCGCTCACCAAAAACGCAGTGGCGCGAATGTGGTCTGCAATCACGCGCAGGCTCTTGTTGTTCAAATCGGTCATGCCCGTTTCGCGGCCTGCGGCTTTGATCAGCGCATCAAAAATGTCGATTTCGTAGTTACTGTGCACATGCTGCAAGATGGCGGCCAGGCGCTCTAGCCCCATGCCCGTGTCCACGCAGGGCGCTGGCAGTTTGACCAGCGAGCCATCGGGCTGCATGTCGAACTGCATGAAAACGTGGTTCCAGATTTCAATAAAGCGGTCGCCGTCTTCACCGGGGCTGCCGGGCGGGCCGCCGGGAATGTGCGGGCCGTGGTCGTAAAAAATCTCGCTGCACGGGCCACACGGGCCGGTGTCGGCCATCATCCAGAAGTTGTCGGAGGCGTATTTTTTGCCTTTGTTGTCGCCAATGCGAATCACGCGCTCAGGCGGCAGGCCGATTTCTTTCGTCCAGATGTCATAGGCCTCTTGGTCGTCAATGTAGACGGTGGCCGTCAGGCGGTCAGCGGGCAATTTGTAGACTTGGGTCAACAGCTCCCAACCCCATTTGAGCGAATCGCGTTTGAAGTAGTCGCCAAAGCTCCAGTTGCCCATCATTTCAAAAAACGTGTGGTGGCGCGCGGTGTAGCCCACGTTTTCCAGGTCGTTGTGTTTGCCCCCAGCGCGCAGGCAGGCTTGCACCGATGCGGCGCGCACGTAGGAGCGTTTGTCGGTGCCCAAAAACACGTCTTTGAACTGCACCATGCCCGAGTTGACGAACATGAGCGTGGGGTCGTTCCCCGGAACAAGCGAGCTGGACGCGACGACTGTGTGGCCCTTGCTGGCGAAGAAATCGAGGAAGGATTTGCGGATGTCGCTAACCGTGAAAGAGGTGGGAAATTGAGGTGTAGTCATAGTTCGTACGAAATCAGAATTAGCGAAAAATAGGCGGTGAAGTTTTACGTGAGCAGGTCAAACTTGATACCTGGAAATTTTTTAAAGTCGGCATCAAAGCTGCCTATCGTTGCGCTGTGCTCAATCGCCAGGGCAGCAAGATGAGCGTCGTTGGTCAGGTTGCCTGCTGTACCTGCAAGGATCAATAGCCTTGTCAAAATGTCAGCGTGTCGTTCGGTAGGATGGACAATTCGGGCTCGGGGGTGCGATAACCATTCGTCCACCATCCCCACCGCGTCAGCAATGGCAAGCGGCTTGGGCAAAATCGCCTTGTGGGTTGAAAGTCGAATAAAACCAACCAGGGCATTCCAGGCAAAGGCGACGCCGGTCGCGCCGTCGAACGAACTCTCCAGCCAGCGTGCTGCGCGATCGCGGTGCGGGCTCAGGGGATTGACCGAGTAGAGCAAAACGTTGGTGTCAGGCAGCTGCATGGAGGTGTTTGGGCTTTGCGGGCTTGCGAACTGATGGCTTGGTGCTTTCGGCTTTACCGGACCCAGCGGGGTTAGCTGGTTTAGCGGGCTTGGAATTTCGTGAGTGCTCGCGCTCCAAACGAGCCGTGAGCTTTAGGAATTCGATGTTGTCCAGCTCAGCCACCAATTGGTTCGCCTTCGTCAAATCCACGAGGGGCACACCCATATCAAATGTGCGCTGCACAAATTTGGGGATCTTCAGCGGCACGGCCTTGGCGTGCAGTGGCACAATTTTCGCCACCGGTTTGTTGTGCCGCGTGATAATGACTTCTTCGCCCGCCTCTGCCCGTGCGACGTACTCACTGAAATGTGTTTTGGCATCAAAAAGCCCAACAGCATGCATAAAAATGCTCCTTCCAACCTGAACTGGTTGATTCAACCAGATTTTAACCTTTTTCAAGCATTTCCCCACTGCAAGGATTCCCCATGGACATGAAGACATCCCCCCTCTCACTGCTGAACGACCCCAGCCTGCTGAAAACCGATGCCTTGATCAACGGGCAATGGCTTTCGGGCAAACGCCGTTTTGACATCAACGACCCGTCCAACGGCCACAAGCTGTGCGACGTGGCCAATTTAACGCCTGCGGATGCCGAAGCTGCCATTGCCGCCGCCAACGCTGCCTGGCCCGCTTGGCGCAACAAAACCGCCAAAGAGCGCAGCGTCATCATGCGCAAATGGTTCGATTTGCTGATGGCCAACCAGGAAGATTTGGCCCGCATCATGACGGCAGAACAAGGCAAACCGTTTGCCGAGGCCAAAGGCGAGATTGCCTATGGCGCGAGTTTCGTCGAGTGGTTTGCCGAAGAAGCCAAGCGCGTCAATGGTGAGACACTGCCCACGTTTGACAACAACCGCCGCCTGATGGTGATCAAGCAGCCGATTGGCGTGTGCGCGGCCATCACGCCCTGGAACTTTCCGCTGGCCATGATCACGCGCAAGGTCGCGCCCGCGTTGGCGGCAGGTTGCACGGTGATCATCAAACCCGCTGAGCTGACACCGCTGACCGCCTTGGCTGCGGCCGAACTGGCGCTGCGCGCGGGCATTCCGGCGGGCGTGCTGAACCTGATCACCGCAGACAGCGACAACTCCGTCGCCATTGGCAAAGTGCTGTGCGCCAGCGACGTGGTGCGCCACATCAGCTTCACGGGGTCCACCGAAGTCGGTCGTATTTTGATGGCGCAAAGCGCGCCCACGGTCAAAAAAATGTCACTCGAACTGGGTGGCAACGCGCCCTTCATCGTGTTTGACGATGCCGACATTGACAGCGCCGTTGACGGTGCCATGGCCAGCAAATACCGTAACGCCGGGCAAACCTGCGTGTGCGCGAATCGCTTTTATGTGCAAGACGGCGTGTACGACGCGTTCGTCGCCAAATTCAGCGCCAAAGTCAAAGCGCTGAAGGTGGGCAATGGCTTTGAAGACGGTGTGATGCAAGGCCCGCTGATTGAAGACGCTGCCGTTGCCAAAGTGGTGCGCCACGTCGCCGATGCGGTTGCCAAAGGCGGCAAAGTGACGGTGGGCGGCAACAAATTGCCTGGCCAGTTTTTTGAGCCCACGGTGGTGGCCGAAGCCAACGCCGACATGCTGTGCGCCAAAGAGGAAACTTTTGGGCCCTTCGCGCCTGTGTTCCGCTTCAAGACCGAGCAAGAAGCGGTTGACGCCGCCAACAACACCGAATTTGGCCTGGCCAGCTACTTTTACAGCCGCGACATGGGCCGCATTTTCCGCGTGAGCGAGGCGCTGGAATACGGCATGGTGGGCATCAACGTGGGAATCTTGGCCACCGAGCACGTGCCCTTTGGCGGCGTCAAACAATCTGGACTGGGCCGCGAAGGCTCACACCACGGCATGGACGATTATGTGGAGCTGAAATACCTGTGCATTGGGGATGTTCTGAAGTGAGGTCGGCAGAGCAGGCGCTCAAGCCTCCGGCTGAACCTTCACCGTAAAAACTGCTTGGCGATCGGGTTTGGCAGACAGCCAGGCACACACCAACGCCGCAGCATACGGCAGGGCCTGCAACAGCAGCATGGCAGTCCACAAGCGAAGATTTTTGACACTTTCGCCACTGACGGCGGTGGTGCCTGCCACTGGTGCCAAAGCCACCAGCAGGACCGCAACACCCAACAGCGCTCCCAGCATAACGGCTTCTTCAGCCATACAAGCCCACGCCTTGATGGCCGCCTGATTCTGACCCTTGGCGGTGATTTCAAAGCGGGCTTTGCCGCCCAACAGACCAGCAAAAACGCCTCGGGCAATCGCGTGCGAGACCCCCATTCCCGCAAGCGATGCGCCTGCAATATTCAGCATCGAACAAGGCACACGACGCCAGTACAGCAGCGGCCCGACTACCAGTTTGGCGGCGACAAAGGTTGCCAAAGGCAGCATGAACAGTGCGGTGGGCAAAGTGACCGTGGCAGGGAACGCAATGGCGCTCAAGGTGAAGGCGATGGCAGCCATGGCAAACACCCAGTGCAAGGCATCGCCCACCCAAGGCAGCCAACCCGCCAAAAAATGGTAGCGTTGCCCCAAGCTCAAGCGCACGGTGCTGGCGCCAGCGGTTGGGTGGGCTTGGCCCTTCAATAGCGCAGCTGCATGCGCTTTCAAAATTTGCATGCCGCCTTGCGCCCAGCGCCTGCGCTGCTTTTTGAAAGCGCCAAACCCGTCTGGCGTCAGGCCCCGACCGACCACGCGATCCACATACACCGTGGTCAGGCCCTGCTGGATCAGGCGCAGACCCAGTTCGGTGTCCTCGCACACACACCACTCGGACCAAGCACCACTGTCACGCAGGGCGCGGGCGTTAATCAAGGCCACAGTGCCGTGCAAAACGATGGCGTCCCGTTCATTGCGGTGGTGCATGCCATTGCGAAAAAAACCGTCGTATTCCCAATTCATCATGGTGCGAAACACCTGCGCACCCCAGTCTCGGTGCGCTTGGGGGGCCTGCACCGCACCCACATTGGGGTCGGCAAAATAACCCACCAAGCCAGCCAGCCAATCGGGTTCGATCACATAGTCAGCATCCACCACGGCAATGACGTCGGCATCGGCACGGCAATGGGCCAATGCGAAGTTCAAGGCACCGGCTTTAAAACCGGGCCAAACTGGCAAGTGAAAGAACTTGAAGTTCGCAGGCAGCGTGCTGACAAAGTCGGCCACGGGCTGCCATAAGGTGACGTCGCTGGTGTTGTTGTCGATCACCAGCACCTCAAAATTGCGGTAATTCAGGCCGTGCAGGCTGGCCAGCGTGGCGATCACCATGTCGGGCGGCTCATTGCAGCAGGCCAAATGAATCGACACAAAGGGCTGGGCTGCATCAGCAGGCAGGGGGCGCTCTGCAAACTTGCGACGCAAGCTGCCTTCCCAAAACAGCTCAGAAAACTCGAACGCATGGGCCAGCAAAATGACCATCATGATGGTCAAAGTCGGCACAAAAATGGCCAGCATCAGCCAGTCTGTCGTGCGCATGTAGGCTGCCAGCGGCTGGGCCACCAGGTAGACCGCGCCCATCAGGACCAACTGGGTGATCAGCGCAAAGCTGACTTGGGCAAGCCGTCGCATGCCGCGCATTCGGCAAAGGCAAACCGCAAGCAAAGCAAAACCCAGCAAGGACGACACAGTGGCCTTGACACGCCAGTACGGGTCTGCTTCTACTGGCCCGGTGAACGCAAACTTGGGAACACGGTGGGCGTCGGCAATGCCCCAATAGGCGCCAGCGCGCCCTTCTTCGTGAATTTTCCAGGGCTGGTCGTTGGCCTCCATCAAAAAATAATCCAACTTGCGCTTTTCGGCAGTGGCCAAAAACTCCCGTACAAACGCCGCCTGGTTGGCTGGGCTGGCCACCGCCTGCCCAATAGAATCGCCGTCGCTGGGCCACCCTACTTCACCAATCACAATTTGTTTGCCAGGAAAGCGCGTTTGCACCGCATCGAACTGAAACAGCGCGTGCCCCACCGCGTTGTCTCGGTGAATGCCTTCCCAATACGGCAGCAAATGAAGGGTGATGAAGTCCACATGCTGCGCAAGCTCGGGGTTGGCAAGCCAAATGTGCCAAGGCTCTGCGGTGGACACTGGCACAGACACCCTGGCGCGGGCGGCTTTAAGGTACTTGATCAAATCTTGCAGCCCCAAAACCTGCTTGGTCACTGTCTCGTTGCCCACAATCAAACGGGTGAGATTTTTATGGTTCTGTTGCGCCCGCGTGGCTGCCACCAGTTCCGCCGCGTTGTCCGCCGGGTTGGCGTTGAGCCACACGCCAGCGGTGACCTGCAAATTGTGGCGTGCGGCAATGGCGGGCAGTTGCTCAAACTGAGCCGAGGTGTAGGTACGGATGCGGGCGGTCAGCTTGGCGGCTTTGTCCAAATCGGCGTCAATATGTGCCGCACTCGGAAAGCGCGATGCGACCGGATCGTCATTGCGCTGAAACGGCGTGAAAGACAAACCCGCCACGCGGGCAGCCACATCGGGCGCAGACACGGGTGCCGACCACCAAGCCCAGGCGGCAAAATTCAGCAAAGACGCGACCAGCGCGATCAGCAAAGCAAAAGGCACCCGAGCCCACCCTGTGGGGGCAAGCTTGGGGGGTTCGACGCTACAGTGTGGCATTGAGAGGTCAGAGGCGAGTCAGAAAAAGCGAGCAGGAACGACTGACCATTTAAGGATCATTTTCTCTGTCGGCAGAATGATCGATTAGCTTACATCACCCCTTCAAAAAGTTGAATAACCCCAAACTTCAAGCGCTTTCAGGGTCGCTGTCGCCTGTTAGCACTCTGGCTCTCTTGGCGCTTTGGCTTGTTTTGACGATGGGCTGGTGGTGGCAACAGGGAGTGCCCAGCCAAATTCGCGACGCCACCGCGGGCATTGATTGCTTGTCTTACGCGCCGTTCAGACGACCCGGCGCAACACCTTTCAATGCGGCGGGGTCGGTCACACCAGCCCAAATCGAAGAAGACCTTCGCTTGCTTCAACCGAACACGCCGTGTGTGCGAACTTATGGGGTTGGCAATGGCCTGGACGCCGTGCCGCAAATCGCCAGGCAACTTGGAATGCGCGTGCGGCTAGGGGCGTGGCTGGGGCAAGACCAAAACGCCAACCGAATTGAACTTGGCCGGGCTTTGGCTTTGACGCGCACCCATGCCGATGTGATTGACGTGTTGATTGTCGGCAACGAGGTGCTTTTGCGCAAAGATTTGTCAGTTGCAGAACTGCGCGCCCACCTGGTATTTGCCAAAGCCAACACCCCGGTGCCGGTGACCTACGCCGACGTGTGGGAGTTTTGGC
>JANNCN010000071.1:0-24725 GCA_031386665.1 Rhodoferax sp.
ATGCAATTTGGCACCGCACCCAACCAAGCCTACGACTGGGCGATTGAGTTTGACAAATTTGCGGCCAGTTGCATTGATTCGGGCAATCTTGCGGGCTTGCAGGATTTTCAAAAACTAGGCACGGTGGCCAAGCAGGCGCACCCCAGTTTTGAGCATTATTTGCCTGTGCTGTACACGGCAGGGGCGGCCTACGCGGATGACAAGGTCAGAAGCTTCAACACTGACTTTCAGGCGGCATCGATTTCGATGCGCTCTGTGGTTTGGGGCTGAAGGGTGGGTCTGAAGCCTTGCGCGTTTCGATGGGCGCCCCCCATTGATCAGCTTAAGCGGCTGCCAGCAAAGCCTCTGACATCTGCCAAAGCCGGTTCGCCGCATCTGCATCCATGATGTGCGGCGAGTAGCCTGAGACGCGGTTGGTGGGCAAAGCGGGCAGACCTTGGTTGCAGTCTTCCAAGTACAAACCGCCGTGGCCCGCCAGTTCTGGCGCAGTCGCCGCCCAAACGCTGGTGGCCGCCCCTTGTTCCGTATTTTTAAATATGTCCAGGGGGGTGTCGTCGGCTTTAAGCCACCCTAAAGCGCGCATTTCTTCCAAGGGCAAATACTTCTGCAAGCCAGTCATGATGCCGCCAGGGTGAACCGCGTTGGCGGTGATGCCCTGGCTGCCAAAGCGCAAGTGCAAGCCCAGTGCCATCAGGGCGTTGGCGCTTTTGGCTTGGCCATAGGCCTTCCACTTGTTGTAGTCGCGCCGCTCGAAATGGATGTCATCAAAGTCAACCCCTGAAATTTTGTGGCCAGACGAGCTTAAACACACCACCCGGGCATCACCTGTCGAATTCGCCCCAGCGCCGTCCGGCTTGGTTTGGGCTGCCATTTGCAGCGCAGGCAGCAGGGCGTTTGTCAGCTCGAAATGGCCAAGGTGGTTGGTGGCAAATTGAGCCTCCCGGCCCTGGCGCGTGCGAGTCAACGGGCAGGCCATGATGGCCGCGTTGTTGATCAAAATGTGCAAGGCATTGCCACTGGCCGCCCAGTCCGCAGCAAACTGCCTAACGGTCGTCAAGTCGTTCAAATCCAGCCTGGCCACCGTGATGTGGGCCGCCGGAAATTCAAGCCTCAGGGCTGCCGCTGCCAACTGCCCTTGCTCCACATTACGCACCGCCAGCGTTACATGCGCACCGCTGGCCGCCAAGGCGCGCGAAGTCTGCAGGCCCAAGCCCGATGCGCCACCTGTCACTACGACGTTGCGGCCCTGCAGCGGCACGGCACTCGCGGCTTCAAGCGCCGTGGTTCGCGCACCAAATTGAGATTGAATCGGGGGCGTGGTGGGTGAAGTGTGTGGGGTCATTGGCTTAGGGTGGTTGCGAGAATGTGTGGTTGCGTGGTTACGGGATTGGGCGATGGGGTAATTGGGTCATTTTGAGTCAAAAAACCAAAAAAAGAACCTGCAGGTTCTTTTTTCTCAAAATTGGATCAAAAATGGCAATTTTTCAATAAAATAGGCCTCTAGCTCACGAATAATATACATAGTTTGCTATATATATTATAGCAAACTGAGTCTGAGCCAAATCGCTCGGAAAGGTGCCAAAACCTGGCCACTGCCCCAGTTTCCCAATCTGGCCCTCAATCTGATGATTAACCCGGTTTGCCCACCACCATCCACTTGTACAGCATGAAGCCGTCCGCCCGCTGGTAGGCCTGAATGTTTTTCTTCATCGCCCAACCCAGCATCTGTTGGTGCAGCGGAATGTGTCCCACATCGGCGCTGTGCAATTCAAAGGCTTCCCGAATCATGGCATTGCGCTGGGTTTCATTCAATTCTGACTGAATTCGGGTGATCAACGCGTCGAGTTTGGGGTTGCTGTAGGCGCCAAAATTCCACTGACCCTGCGCTCCGGCAGGGCTGGCCATCACGGTGAACAAAATGTTGTGGGCGTCGTACCCGGCAGGGGACCACCCCAGCATGAAAAAGCTCAAGTCACGTTTCAGAGCGCGCGGGAAGTAGGTGGCCTTGGTTTCAGCCTGTAGCTTGGCTGTAATGCCGACCTTGGCCAGGTAGGACGCAACCGCTTGGCAAATGTCGGAATCGTTCACATAGCGGTCATTCGGGCAGTTGAAGGGCACGTCAAACCCGTTGGGATAGCCCGCATCGGTCAGCAGCTTGCGGGACGCCTCGGGGCTGAACGGCAAGCGCTTTTCAAGCTCGTCGGTGTGGCCGCGAATGCCCCGGGCAATCATGGCACCCGTGGGTACCGCCGCCCCCAGCATCACACTGGTTTTGATCGCCTGAATGTCGATGGCCTGGTAGAAAGCCTGGCGTACTCTTTGGTCCTTGAATGGGTTTTTGCCTTTCACATTGCTTCCCATCAACTCGTCGCGCTTTTGGTCAAAACCCAAAAAAATCACCCGCGACTCTGGGCCTTCCTGCACTTTCAGGTTGGACAGGCGACGCATGCGGGCGGTGTCTTGCAGCGGTAGCGGGTCAATCACATCCACGTCGCCTGCAATCAGTGCAGCCACGCGGGTGGCGTCGTTGCCAATCGGGGTGAAGACAACCTCATCCAGGTTGCTCTCCAGCTTGTCCCACCACAAGGGGTTGCGCCCCAGCACTGTGCGCACACCGGGCTGGCGCTCGCGCACCCGAAACGGCCCCGTGCCATTGGTGCGAAACGACGCTGCGTTCTCAATGCCCCGGCGGCGGTCCACCGGCTTGGTGGCGTTGTTGGTTTCGCACCAGGCCTTGTTCAAAATCAGAATGTTCGTGATCAAGTCGGGCAAGATCGGGTTGGGCGCGCTGGTGTCGATTTCAACCTCAAACGGGCCAGTTTTTCGAACCGCTTTGACGGACGCCAATTGCGAGCGCACGTCAGACCCATCACCCCGCGCGCGCTCCAGCGAAAACACCACGTCGTCGGCAGTGAAGGGCGCACCATCGTGAAACTTCACGCCCTGGCGCAGTGTGAAGCGCCACACTGTGGGCTGCACAGCTTTCCAATCGGTGGCCAGAGACGCGACAATTTTCAGATCCTTGCCTCGCGTGACAAGAGACTCAAACACGTTGTTCAAAAAGGCCAGTTGAACCGCTTCGTTCATCGAATGCGGATCCATCGACAACGCATCGCCCTGGTTGGCAACGCGGACAGTCACGGCTTGCGCCACGTTGACAAGGCCGATCATCCCCAAAAAGAGGGGGAGCGCGGCAAGGCGGCAAAGTGCTGAGAGTTTCATGGGCAAGGTCGTTTAAAAAGCGTGGCCAGACAACATCGTCAATGCCGCTTGAAGGGATTTGAGCATATCCAGCGCCTTGTTGCTTCAGCCTGCATCCTGATGCGTTTCAGCTACGCTTTTGGTAGCTTGTTTCGCTTATGATGTTGCAGTCGTCACACGACTCACCCCATCCACGCAAGTCAGACAACCCGCCCAGGCAATTTCTGAAATGACCCAGATTCATATCTCCAGTGCTTTCGATTCAGGTGCCATTGAGGTGGTCAGCTGCAGCGACCCAAGCGACATTCAGCTCAACATCAGAGCCGACAACGCCAGCGAATTTGCCCAGTGGTTTCACTTTTCAATGCAAGGTGCAGCCGGGCTGGACGTGAACTTGCGCTTTTTGAATGCGGGCAAGTCAGCCTACCCTGAAGGCTGGCCGGGGTACAAAATTTGCGCGAGTGTGGACCGCCAAATCTGGACCCGAATCGACACCGAGTTCGACGGCCAGGTGATGTCGGCGCGCCTCACGCCCGCGTCTCAGCTGATGTATTTCGCCTATTTTGAGCCCTACTCTCACGACCGCCATCTTGACCTGATTGGCTCGTCAGCGGCTTCGCCTCATGTCCAGGTCGTCCATTTGGGGCAAACTCTTGACGGGCGGGACATGACCCTGCTGCAAATCTCTGACACCTCGGCCAATGTGGTGGCTTCAAGTCCATTGAACCTGCGCAAAAAGGTGTGGCTGATTGCACGCCAGCATCCAGGTGAAACCATGGCGGAATGGTTTGTTGAGGGCTTTCTGGAGCGCTTGCTTGACAGCGACGACCCAGTCGCCCGCGTGCTGTTGCAGCAGTGCGTGTTTTATATCGTGCCCCACATGAACCCTGATGGGGCAGTGCGGGGCAATTTGCGAACCAACGCAGGCGGCGCCAATTTGAACCGCGAATGGGCAGAGCCCAGCTTGCTGCGCTCGCCTGAAGTCTTTTGGGTGCGCCAAAAAATGCTGGAGGTGGGTGTTGACCTGTGTTTGGACGCGCACGGCGATGAGGGCCTGCCCTATAACTTTGTGGCAGGCAGCGAAGGCGTGGTGGGTTACAGCGCCGCCATGGATGCCCGAGCCCGGCAGTTCAAAACCGAATGGCAAAGCACCTGCCCTGATTTTCAAACTGAGCATGGCTATGGCTATGCCAAGCCGAACAGTGCCAACCTGGCCATGGCGACGAACTGGGTGGGTAACCAGTTCAACTGCCTGTCGTTCACAATTGAAATGCCCTTCAAAGACAACGCCGATTTGCCCGATGCGCTGATGGGCTGGAGCGGTGAGCGGTCTAAAAAGCTGGGTGGAAGCGTGCTCTTGCCGATTTTGGCGGTGGCACCACAGCTTCGCTAATTTGCGTCGATTTTGATGCGTACCGCTTGATCTTTGACTGAAATTTGAAATGATTGAGATCTCCCAAATCGAATTCGCCACGGTCGCTGGAGCCATTCAACAGCATGCCAAACAGTCGCCAAACAACCGCGCCTTGATGACGGCTGGCAGTGACGCAAGCGCTGCGGTCAGCATGACCTATGGCGAGTTAGACACCCTGATGAACCGGGTCTCCGCCGCCTTGCAGCGCGACGGCCTGAAAAGCGGCGACGCCATTGCGATTTGCGCCCATTCGTCAATTGAGTATGCGGCTGTGTTTTTGGGCGCACTGCGGGCCGGTGTGGTGGTCGCACCTTTGGCCCCCAGCTCCACGTCTGCCAGTTTGGCCCGAATGATTGAGGACGCGCAAGCCAAAATTGTGTTCACTGACAAGGCCTGTGCTGATTTGCTAGCGGGTGCCTTGCCAGTTTGCATCGTTCTGGACGGATCAGGTGCAAACGGTAGTTTTGAGGCCTGGTTGGGGGCTGAACGCGCAGGGCCGCTCGCGCTGGATGCCGCGCCACCCAATTCGCCAGCCATTTCACCACTCATGCCCTTCAACATTATTTATTCGTCGGGCACGACGGGTGAACCCAAAGGCATTGTGCAATCGCACGCCATGCGTTGGGCGCATGTGCGCCGTGCAAGTGCCTATGGCTATGGCCCGTCCACGTCCATGCTGCTGTCGACCCCTCTTTACAGCAACACCACCTTGGTGGTGTTTTTTCCGACGCTGTTTTTTGGCGGCACGGTGGTGTTGATGCCGCGCTTTGAAGCAGGCGCGTATCTGAAACTCGCGCAGCAAGAGCGCATCACCCACACCATGCTGGTGCCGGTGCAATACCAGCGCTTGATGGCGCGGCCCGACTTTGACAGCTATGACCTGTCGAGCTACCAAATCAAATTTTCAACCAGCGCGCCGTTTTCTGCGGCGCTCAAGGCCGATGTATTGAAGCGCTGGCCCGGTGGATTGGTCGAGTTTTACGGCATGACTGAAGGCGGTGGCTCCTTCATTCTGGAGGCCCACTTGCACCCGGCCAAGCTGCACACGGTGGGTCGTGCCGCCCCCGGCAGTGACATTCGGTTGATCGACGACGAAGGGCTTGAAGTCGCCTCTGGGCAATCAGGCGAAGTGGTGGGCCATTCGCCGGGCATGATGATTGGCTACCACCGCCAGCCCGCCAAAACCCGCGAAGCCGAATGGTTTGACGCGGCGGGCAAACGCTTCATTCGAACCGGCGACATTGGTCGATTTGATGAAGAAGGTTTTTTGACGCTGTTCGACCGCAAAAAGGACATGATCATCTCGGGGGGGTTCAACATTTACCCAAGCGATCTGGAAGCGATTTTGTGCGAGCATGAAGGTGTGCTTGAGGCGGCAGTGGTGGGCGTGCCATCAGAGCAGTGGGGTGAAACCCCGGTCGCGTTCGTGGTTGGCAAAGCTGCTGTGGCCTTGCAGGCGACAGATTTGATGAATTGGTTCAACCAGCGGGTTGGAAAAACCCAAAGGCTGAGCCAGATGGTGGTGGTGTCTGAACTGCCCCGCAGCGGAATAGGCAAAGTGTTAAAGCGCCAATTGCGCGATGGCTACACCCAACTGGCATGAGCTCCCCGCCCATTCTGCCCTCGACCCTCGCCGCCATGCCAGAGGGCATGCTGCGCCTGATCGCTGACTCCGTTCCGGCGCTGATTGCCTACTATGACGTGCACACCTTGCTATGCCGCTTTGCCAATCGCCGCTACGCAGAGTACAACGGCTGGACGGCCGAGTCGATTGTTGGCAAAACCCTGAAAGAAGCGATTGGCGAGACCGCGCTGGCCAAGATCGACCCCTACGTGAAAATGGCGCAGCAAGGCCAGGCGTCCAAATACTCGCGGGCGCAAACGCTGCCCAATGGCGACATTCGGCAAATTGAAGTCAATTTGATTCCCCATTTTGACCCTGCTTCGCCGCCCGAGTCAGCGTCGCTCAGAGGCGCATTTGTTCTGATCAATGACATCACCGAGCGATGGCAAGCTGAACAGGCCTTGCGCATGGGTGAGGAGCGCATGCGCAAGTTTGCTCAGGCCACGGGCGAAGGCATTTTGTTTCACAAAAACATGGTCATCACCGACTTGAACGATGCCGTGGTTCGGCTCACCGGTTACCCGCGGGACGAGCTACTGGGTCGCATCACGTTTGACTTCATTCCGCAGCGCTGGCACCAAAAAATTATTGACCACGTGAGCTCTGGCATCGAACACCCGTATGAGGCTACCTTGGTGCACAAAAGTGGGCACGAGGTGCATTTCGAATGCACCTCTCGCAGCATGCCTTTTGCGGGCGAGTCCATGCGGCTGCTGGTGTTGCGCGACATCACGGTGCGCCGTGCCGCGCAGGCTCGTATTGAATTCATGGCTCTGCACGACACCCTGACGCAATTGCCCAACCGGATGTACCTGATGGAGCGGCTCGACAGCATCGTGGCCTTGGCTCGCAGACACCGAAGTCAAGCCGCCGTGCTGTTTGTTGATTTGGATAAATTCAAAACAGTGAATGACTCGCTGGGTCACCATGTGGGCGACGGCCTGCTGCGCGAGGTGGCCAGCCGCATTGCCGCTGTCGTGCGCGATTCTGACGTGGTGTCCCGTCTGGGGGGCGATGAATTCATTGTGGTGCTTTCCGATGTGGAGTCAGCACACGACGCGGCCCTGGTGGCGGGCAAATTGATTGAAAGCATCAGCGCTGAGGTCAGCATTGATGGGCACAAACTGTCAGTGTCGCCCTCGATTGGCATCAGCCTGTACCCGCAAGACGGTGACACCACTGGCGATTTGGTTCGCCACGCTGATGCCGCCATGTACCACGCCAAAAACAATGGTCGCGGCAACTACCAGTTCTTCAAGTCTTTCATGTTTGAACCTGCCAGCCAAGCGATAGAAAAGGAGCGTGCCCTGAAGCAGGCGCTGCAAAATTCCGAGTTTTTACTGCATTACCAGCCACAGCGTCGTCGCGCTGATGGCGCGATTGTGGGGCTGGAGGCTTTGGTGCGCTGGCAGCACCCCGAGTTGGGCTTGGTCGGCCCGGACGAGTTCATTCCTTTTGCCGAAACCCATGGCCTGGTGGTCAGCATTGACCGATGGGTGTTGAATGAGGCCTGTCGGCAACTGAAGGCCTGGCACCTGGAGGGCGCGCTGAAAGTGCCGGTGGCCATCAACCTCTCGGCGATTGACTTCAAACAACGCGACTTGGTGCAAGAGGTGTCCGAGGTGCTCAAAACCCATGGTCTGGAGCCCAAGTACCTTGAGATTGAAATCACCGAATCGGTGTTGATGGACAGTGACGCGCGGGTGCTAAACCAATTGCATCAGCTCAGTGCCATGGGCGTTGGCCTGACGCTGGATGACTTTGGCACCGGCTACTCGTCGCTGGCTTACTTGAGGCGCTTTCCCATCAACAAGTTGAAGATTGATCGCTCTTTTGTCAGCGACTTTGCTAACGATTCCAATGAAATGGGCGGCGGCACCGCCATCACCTCGGCCATCATTCAAATGGCGCGCAGTCTGAAACTTGAAACCGTGGCCGAAGGGGTTGAGACTCAAATGCAAATGGACATTTTGCGCGACATGGGGTGCGACCAGTTTCAAGGATTTTTGATTTCCCACCCGGTCAACGCCAGCGCCGTGCGCGAATTTTTAGGGCCTTAGGCGGCGGCCCAGGCTTTGGGATGCCGAGCCTGGTCTTGATTTAGCGGAACTCTTCGCCTTCAACCTAAGCGTAATAGTTGGCCACGTAGTCGTCAAAACTGCACTGCGGTTTGGCTTCCAGCTCACGCTGTGCCTCCAGCGATTTCAGCGCTGCAGTTTTGAATTTTTCTGCGTCTTCGGGTGTCACGGCTTGCGCCAACAAATTGGCCAGGTGCTGCTGGGACAAGTGCAGGGTGTAGGGCACCAAACCGCCATGCTGGCGAATGCCTTGCAGCACCAAGGCTGACGGTGTGGTGTCTGGTTGATCGAGCCGTTGGCGCAGCATCTGCATGGTTTGCACGTAGCCGGGAAGGGATTGCCCAGCATGGTTTCCAGTGCCATAGGCCGTGTCCAGAATCTGGGCAATCGGGTGCATGTCGTCAAACAGTTCGTGGGCCAGTGGGCGAAACGCTTGTTCGGTGTTGTGAACCAACAGTTTCAAATCTGGGTGGCGGCCTTGCGTGACGACACGGCGTTTGTTTTCATCGTTTTCGCTTTCTTCGCGGGCGGTGATGGGCGGGCTGTCGCGCAGCAGGCACATCAGCAAAAACGCATCGGCAAAGCTGCTTTGGTCGGGGGTGATGCCAATGTCAGACAAAGGGTTTAAGTCAAACAGGCGCACTTCGACATATTCAACGCCGTATTTCTGCAAGGCGATAGCGGGGCGTTCGCCCAGTTTGCCGATTCGTTTGGGGCGAATGCCTGCGTAAAACTCGTTTTCGATTTGCAGCACATTGGCGTTCAATTGCTTCCAGGGCGCGTCTTTGCCCGCGCCATCGCGCACGCCGGTGGCCTGGTAAAAGGGGTCGGGCGTGTGAATTGCCTCTTCCAGCGCCTGGGTGTAGCCTGCCAAAGAGTTGAAATTGACATCCAGTTTCGCTTGCACCCGGTTTTGGTAGCCCAGGTCGCTCATGCGCAAACTGGTGGCGTAAGGGCCATACAAGGTGTCGTCGCCCAGGGGCACCAAATCAGAGGCGTGACCGCGTAAGAAAGACCTGTTGACAGCTGGGGACGCGCCAAACAGGTAGGGGATGAGCCAGCTGTAGCGCAAGAAGTTGCGAATCAAACCAAAGTAGCGCTCGCTGATGAAGTCTTGCAAATCACCTGTTGCGCCACAACAGGTGTACAGGGCGCTCCAGAATGCTTGCGGCAACGACCAGTTGTAGTGCACGCCTGCAATGGTCTGCATTTGGCGGCCATAGCGCAAGCCTAAGCCATTGCGGTAAACGTATTTGATGCGCGCGCTGTTGGATGTGCCGTAATCAGCCAGGGGAATGTCGGCGTCATCGCCCACTTCGCCGGGCATCGAATTGGCCCACAGCGTTTCACCTTGCAATTGCCTGGCCGCAAACCGGTGAATGTCGCGCAAAAAAGCCAGTGGAAAATCACGGTCTTGAGACGGGGGCGTGATGAATTCGAGCAATGCCTCGGAATAATCGGTGGTGATCCAGGGGTGGGTTAATTTGGAACCCAGCGCTTGAGGGTGAAACGTCTGCGCCAGGCGACCCGACGCGTCCACCCGCAAGCATTCCTTCTCGAACCCCCGGGTGATGCCTTTGAGAGCCATCGCGGCTTCTGGCGCTGAAAACTGCGCTGCCGCATTGCAGTCGGTGAACTTCAACATGAATAGGTGTCCCCGTTACTCTTTTTTGAATCTTGCTTTACTGTCATTTGACTTTTTTGAAGGTGCGCCCAAATCTTGGAATTTCAAGGGCGTGGCAGTATGGCATTTTTTTCAAAACGTTGCGGGCCACGCCCCATAATCTGCGGCACAGACACCCAAGTCACGTTCAGTTCACGTTCAGGTCGCTCGAAAGGTTCGCCATGCCGCTGTTCAATCAAGACGCACTCAACCCCGGTGTCAAAAAGCGCGAGGTTTTTGGCTGGGCGATGTACGACTTCGCCAATTCGGGCTACACCACGGTGGTGTTGACGGCGGTTTTTGCAGCCTACTTTGTGGGCGGCATTGCCAAGGGTGCCCAGTGGGCCACGTTCGCGTGGACGGCGGCGCTGAGTGTCTCGTATGCCACTGTCATGCTGATCATGCCCAGCCTAGGGGTCTACGCCGACCAGCGGGCCTGCAAAAAGAAGCTACTCATGGTGTCAACAGCTGGCTGCGTGCTGTGCACCGCAGCCTTGGGCTTGGCTGGGCCCGGCAGCATTGCATTGGCCGTTGGTTTGATCATTTTGTCCAACACCTTCTACAGTATTGGCGAATCGCTCAGCGCCTCGTTTTTACCCGAACTGGCGCGCCCTGAAGCCTTGGGAAAAGTCAGTGGTTGGGGTTGGAGTTTTGGCTATTTTGGCGGCATGCTGGCGCTGGGCATTTCTTTGGGGTACGTGATTTGGGCGGGGCAGCAGGGCATCAGCGCGGACCGCTTTGTACCGGTCACGATGCTGATCACCGCGACCATTTACGGATTGGCGTCGCTGGTGACGTTCAAGCTGTTGCAAGAGCGGGCCAAGCCGCAGGCAAGCCATTTGCAGGTCGGTGGGTCTAAGCGCTCATTCAGCGCGTCGTTCAAAGCATCATTTGTGCAATTGCGCCAAACTTACCGGCAGGCCCAGCGCTACCAGGACTTCAGCCGCCTGCTGGTGTGTGCTGTGTTTTACCAGGGTGGCGTGACGGTGGCCATTACGCTGGCAGCCATCTACGCCGAGCAGGTGATTGGTTTTGTGCAGTCCGAAACCATGGTGTTGATTTTTGTGCTGAACATCGCTGCGGCACTGGGCGCGTTTGGCTGCGGCTACCTGCAAGACCGAATTGGCCACAAGGCCACTTTGGGCCTGACCTTGGTCTGCTGGATCGCCACTTGCATCATTGCCGCATTGACCACCACCAAAGGCGGCTTTTGGTATGCAGCGGCGCTCGCGGGCTTTAGCATGGGCAGCAGCCAATCGGTTGGTCGCGCCATGGCCGGCATGTTTGCGCCACCCCAGCAGTTGGGTGAGTTCTTCGGGTTGTGGACTTTTGCCACCCGCCTGGCCAGCATCGTGGGGCCGCTGACCTATGGCCTCATCACTTGGGCCACGGCGGGCAATCAGCGCATTGCCATCGCCTCAACCGCAGTACTGTTTGCCATTGGCCTGGTTTTGTTGCAGCGGGTCGATGTGGAGCGGGGCCGCAAGTCTGCTATGTTAAATATAGCAAACTAACTATATTATTCGAGAGCTAGAGGCCTATTTGGTTCGTATTTTCGAAATTTTGAAGGTTTTTGAAAAAAACGATATCACCGGTGATATGACTTTCAAATTTTCCCGATTTCTTGCCACCAGCCATTCAGCGTCAATTTAGCCCGCGACGGCTCATTCCCCAGTGAACTTCGGCAGGCGTCGGGCCGCCCAAGCTGCCGCGCCTTCGCGCAAGTCTTGCGAGCCTGCTGCCCGCGCCATGTCTTGCTCAAGTTCAGCCATGTTCAGCTCGCCGCGCCCCAGTGTGTTGAGGTGTTTTTTCATGCCCAGCAATGCAAGGGGCGCCATGCTGGCCAGGGTGTCGGTCAATGCATTGGCGGCGGGTAGCAAATCTGCTTCATCGACCAGTTGCGTCAAAAAGCCGCAGGCCAGCATGGCGTTGGCGTCGATTTTTTCAGCCGTTAAAAAAAGGCGTTTGGCGGTGTTCAGACCCAAGCGCGAGACAAAACGCTGCAAACCGCGCTGGTAAAAATGCAGACCCAAGCGAGCGGCGGGCATGAACATGTCCACCTGGGGTGTGCCCAAGCGAAAGTCGCAGGCCAACGCCAAATCTGTGGCGCCGCCGTACACGCCGCCTTGCAGGATGGCCAGGGTGACGGGGCGGGCGTCTTCCACGGCGTTGACCAGCGCGTCAAAGGCCACATTCGCCTCAGAACCCCCGGCTTGGCCTATCTGGTGGATGTCAAAACCGCTGCAAAAGTACTTGCCGGTTGACTCAATACGCAGCACCCAAACGGACGGCGTGCTGTTGACGGTGGCAATGTGCCCAGCCAACACGGTCAAATCTTGCGGGGTCAACCGGTTCGCCTGCTCTGGACGGCGCAGGGTGATGGTGGCGATGTGGTGGTTGATCGAAAGCTGGGGGGTCATGAGGGTTTGGCAAAGCAAAATGAGAGGCTGGTGGGGCAGGTTCGTTGTCGCCTTGTTGACTGGCAAGGGCCAACTGGCAAAGCCATAGAATGTTAAATCAAGCCCATTCGAGCATGAAATTTCAGGATCAACCCGACATGACCCCCAATGCAAGCGCTTCGCCTTTGGCCCAATGGCATCAATTGGTCAAAACCAAAGATCCCAAGGTCTTGAATGCCATTTTGGATGACAACGTGGTGTTTGAATCGCCCGTGGTGCACACGCCGCAGTTGGGCAAACCCATCACCTTCAAGTACCTGATGGCCGCCATGCATGTGCTGAACAACGACAGCTTCACGTACTTGAATGAATGGAGTGGCCCCACGTCAGCAGTGCTGGAATTTCAAAGCACGGTCGAGGGCATCACCATCAACGGCGTGGACATCATCAGCTGGAACGAGAGCGGGCAGATCACGAATTTCAAGGTCATGGTGCGCCCGTTGAAAGCGGTCAACAAACTGCACGAGATGATGGGGCGCATGCTTCAGGCGCCCGCCAAGTCAGGTTAAGCTTTTAACCCTGCCCGCCTGCAATGGCCAGCAGCTCGACTTCAAACACCAGCGTCGCCTTGGGCGGAATCACGCCGCCAGCGCCCCGGTCGCCATAGGCAATGGCAGGCGGGCAGGTGAGTTTGGCTTTGCCACCCACCTTCATGCGCTGCACGCCTTCGGTCCAGCATTTGATGACGCCATTGAGCGGAAATTCAATCGCTTCGTTGCGCTTGTACGAACTGTCAAATTCCTTGCCGTCAGGAAAGGTGCCACGGTAATGCACTTTGACTTTGTCAGTCGCGCTGGGGCTGGCCCCCGTACCGTCTTTGAGTGAACGGTAAACCAGGCCTGTGGGTGTGACCACGGCTCCGGCTTCTTTGGCGGCGGCTTCCAGCACTGGGTTGGCGGTGGCGGCCGCAGCAGCGGCGGGTGCTGCGGGCGTTGTTTGGGCTGTGCAGCCCAGGGCAGCGGACAGGGCGCTTGCCATCAAAACCAAACGCAGGGTGTTTTGAACGTTCACAGAAAACCTCTTTGAAAATAGGGCAGGTCAAAGTCGACTGTCAGATTGTCGCAGCACTGGCCGTAGACTTAGCGCTTGAAGGTTCTTCATGAATTGCATCCAAATGCAATTCATGGCAACCCAAACCCGCCGAATTACCCCTGAAATACGAGAAATGCATGATAACTTTTGACTTTGACCTGTTCGTCATTGGTGGCGGCAGCGGTGGCGTGCGTGCTGCCCGCATGGCAGCCCAACGCGGTGCTCGCGTTGCCATGGCCGAAGCCGGTGGCACGGCCATGTTGGGCGGCACTTGCGTCAACATGGGCTGCATTCCCAAAAAGCTGTATTCGTATGCCGCGCATTTTGCCGAAGCCTTTGAGCATTCGCATGGTTTTGGTTGGGAGGGCGACGCCCCCAAGCTCAATTGGGCGACCCTGAAGGCCAATCGAAAAAAGGAATTGAGCCGCCTGAATGGCATTTATTTGACGATGCTGACCAACGCGGGCGTGACCGTGGTCAACGGTTTTGCCCGCTTGGTGGATGGGCACACGGTTGAGATCAACGGCAAACAGCACCGTGCCAAATACATTTTGGTGGCGACCGGTGGCACCCCCAGAGTGCCCGACATGGCAGGGCGTGAGCACGTGGTCACGTCGAATGAAATGTTTGATCTGGAGCCCTTTCCCGAGCGCCTGGTGGTGGTGGGGGGGGGCTACATCGCCTGCGAATTCGCGTCCATCTTCAATGGTTTGGGTTCGAAAGTCACCCAGCTTTACCGGGCGGAGCAAGTGCTGCGCGGATTTGACGACGAAGTGCGGGGCTTCATGGGTGGCGAGATGGTCAAAGCCGGTGTTGATTTGAAATTGAACGCCGACGTGGCCCGCATTGAACGCAGCAAAGATGGCCTGCAGGTCACCTTGGTCGATGGCAGCATGGTGCTGGCTGACACGGTGCTTTATGCGACGGGTCGCGTGCCCAACGTGAAGGGCTTGGGGCTTGAGGCTTTGGGCATTGCCTTGGGCCGCGACAAGGCGATTGTGGTGAACGAGGATTACCAGACTAACTTGCCATCGGTGTTTGCATTGGGCGACGTGACAGCCCGCGTGCAACTGACCCCTGTGGCGCTGGGCGAGGCCATGGTCTTGGTGGATTTTTTATTTGGCTCCCTGGGTGGCAAGCCCAAACGCAGCATGAGCTACCACTACATTCCGACGGCGGTTTTCACCCACCCCAATATCGGCACCGTGGGGTTTTCAGAAGCCGACGCGCGGCAAGAGTTTGGCGACATCACCATTTTTCGAAGCGAATTCAAATCGCTGATGCACACTTTGAGCGGCAGCATCGAGCGCACGCTGATGAAGCTGGTGATTGACAACGCCACCGACCGCGTGGTGGGCCTGCACATGGTTGGGGCCGAGGCGGGCGAGATTGTGCAGGGGTTTGCCGTGGCCATGAAAGCCGGGGCCACCAAAGCTGTCTTTGACGCGACGATTGGCATTCACCCCACCGCAGCCGAAGAATTTGTGACGATGCGGGAGCCCGTGGTTCAGCAGGCCAGCACAAAAGTCTAGCCCGGCAATGCCTTCAACACGTCGGCAATCAGGGCGCAGCCATCAAACTGGTTGCGGTTGAAAGTCCAGCCCAAGCGCACGATGACCACGTCGCGCGAGGGAACCATGGCGACCATCTGGCCCCAATGTCCGCCCATCGCCAGGGTGTCTTCGGGCAGGCCCACCCCTTTGCAACGGCCCTCGGTCGGGTGGCCATACAGCCAGGTCTGCGCCCCATAAGCCTGTCCTGCGCCGTCAGGGGTTGATGGCGTCTTGGCCCGTTTAAGCCAGCCCGGTGGCAGCACTTGCTGCTCTTTGGAGGCGCCCCAGCGACCATCGTTCAGCATCAGCTGGCCCAGCCGCGCCCAGTCGCCCACACTGGCCCACAGGTAGCTTGAGCCCACCCAGTTGCCGCTGGTGTCGGTCTCTAGTACAGCGGTGGTGGCACCAATGGGGCCAAACAACGCGCGAGCCGGGTAAGCCCAATAGTCGGCGTCGTTCGCAAAACGACCGCGTGCTACGACCGACAGCAAATTCGCGCTCTGGCTCAAATAGCGCCACCGGCTGCCAGATTCGATTTCTGCCTGCGCTTCAGCCGCAAAGGCGGCGGCGTCGGGTCGGCCCCACAGCATTTTGGGAACGGAGCCCCAAGGCTGATAGTCCTCGGTGCTGGCCAAGCCATCGCGCATGTACATCAGGTCGGACACTTTGATGGCTTTGCGTGCGTCTGTGCGCCACTTGCCCAGCCAGCCGGGTTCGCGAGCGTTGGGAAAGGCATCGACAACCCGGGTGTCGAGGTTGAAGGCGGTTTCTGCACTCAATTTGTCCATCAGCATGCCCGTCACCGTTTTGGTCATGGACCAGCCGTGCAATGGGGTGTGGGTTGCAAACCCGGGCGCGGTTTTGAGCACCAGCAAGCGTCCTTTGTGCAAAACGGCAAAGCCTCGTGCGTTGCCCGCCTGGGGGTCGCCCGCGCCTACAAAAACCTGAGTGCTCACTTTTTGCAAGGCCGCTGCGTTGACGCCTGGCCCCCAGTCGGCACCCGCCAGGGGCATGTCGCCCTGCGGCCAGGGCTGGCTGGACTTGGCGACTTGGTTCTGGGCGGATGGGAGGGGCCTGCCTGGGTTCGCGCCATCCACATCCAGCACGCAGCCCCGATTGGGCAGCAAAGTCGCGCTGCGCTGGAACCCGCCCGCAAAGGTCGCGTGGACTCGGCTTTCTGCGGCCCGCACGTCGATGCCAATCAGGCCCAAGACCGGGCTGGCCGGCAGCACATCATCTTCCAGCAAGTTGGCCAACGGCCGCCCAGCCACAAAAGCCGCCGAACAAATGCTCTTGGCAGCCATACCGGCGGCGTTCTGGGGAATGCCGATGTACAACAAAACGCCTGCGACTACCGCAACAACGCCGAGCAAAGTCAGCAGCGTGTTTTGAACCCATCCGGATTGTTTTTTCATGGTCGATGCGTTGTAACAGGGCGTTGAGACAATGGAAACCAAACGGCAACCCGCCAAGTATGACACCGGGGGTCAATCTCGTGTTTTTTGACTTTTGGCAGCACTGGGCGGTCAGACGCCGCGCTATCTGAAACAATACACCCCATGCCTTATTTACCCACCTTCATCGCACCTTCACGTTTTACCGACCCAGCCGCCGCCCTGGCCAAAGCCCGCGAGATTTACGACGCCAGTCTTTCGCATCTGCGCAGCGCCATGCAGCGCTTCGTGGCGGGCGAGACCTTGCCTGGCAATGTGCGGGCTTGCTATCCGTTTGTGCGGGTGCAAACCGACACCGTTGCGCGGCGCAACACCTCAGACAGCGCGCGCCTGAGTTTTGGTTTTGTCGCGGGTCCTGGCCGTTTTGAAACCACGCTGACCCGCCCCGACTTGTACGCCGACTATTACCTGGAGCAGTTTCGCCTGCTGATTGAAAACCACCAGGTTGAATTGGAAGTCGGCACTAGCACGCAACCAATTCCTGTGCACTTTTCGTTTGCCGAGCACGATCACATTGAAGGCAGCCTGTCGCCCCAGCGCCGCCAACTGATGCGCGATGTGTTTGATCTGCCCGATTTGGCCGCCATGGACGACGGCATTGCCAACGGCACTTACCTAAGCCGCCCCGGCGACGCGCAGCCCCTGTCGCTTTTCACGGCACCGCGAGTTGACTATTCTCTGCACCGCTTGCGCCACTACACAGGCACCGCGCCCGAGCATTTTCAGAACTTTGTCCTCTTCACCAACTACCAGTTTTACATTGACGAGTTTGTCCGCTTGGGCCATGACGCCATGAACGACCCCAGCAGCGACTATGTGGCGTTTGTAGAGCCCGGCAATGTGATCACCCGGCGTGTGGGTTTGCCAGCCCTGCCAGGTGATGAGCTGGGCAAAGAGCCGCCGCGCCTGCCCCAAATGCCGGGCTACCACTTGCTGCGCGCGGACCGGGGTGGCATCACCATGGTCAACATTGGGGTCGGCCCCGCCAACGCCAAAACCATCACCGACCACATTGCCGTGCTGCGCCCGCATGTCTGGATCATGCTGGGCCACTGCGCGGGCCTGCGCAACAACCAGCAGTTGGGCGACTACGTGCTGGCCCACGCCTATGTGCGCGAAGACCACGTGCTGGACGAAGAACTGCCGCTGTGGGTGCCCATTCCGGCCCTGGCCGAAGTGCAGGTGGCCCTGGAAGACGCGGTGAAAGACGTGACCCAAATGAGCGGCAGCGACCTCAAGCGCATTATGCGCACGGGCACCGTCGCCAGCACCGACAACCGCAATTGGGAACTGCTGCCCGACAACGGCCCGCAGCGCCGCTTCAGCCAAACCCGAGCGGTCGCCATGGACATGGAAAGCGCTACGCTGGCAGCCAACGGTTTTCGGTTTCGGGTGCCCTACGGCACGCTGCTTTGTGTGAGCGACAAGCCGCTGCACGGCGAAATCAAGCTGCCCGGCATGGCCAACCACTTCTACCGCGAGCGGGTGGACCAGCACCTGCGCATTGGCATTCGGGCGGTTGAGCTACTGCGCGCCCAAGGCGTTGACCAGTTGCACAGCCGAAAGCTGCGCAGTTTTGCCGAAGTGGCCTTTCAATAAAGAATGAGTCGGCTGGGGAATAGCCCCAAACTGACCTGAAACTATGGCGTTGGACATCGAATCTCTGCTGGTGGTGAACGCAGCCAACCTGATGGTGATGGCCGCCACGCTGCCCCTCATCATGGGCCGCCAGCTCAGTGTGGCGGCGGCCAGCGCACGCAATGCCTTGTTGGTGCAGGCCTTGGCGATGATTAGCATCGTGCTGTCTGGCCTGTGGCCCGAAACTTTGGCTGACAGACTGCTGTCCGCAGCGTCGGTCAGCCTGTTTGCCGTGGGTCATTGGTTGATGTTTCGCGCTTTGCAAGGCTGGCTGGGCCCAAGACGGTTTGAGTCCGTGCTGTTGGCCCTGATTGTCGCGGCACCCTTGGGCTACCTCGTATTCAGCAACAGTTTTGCGTACCGCACGGCCTGGGCCAATGTGATGATGATTTTGCAATTGCTGATCGTGTCATGGGCCACGCTTTGGCCTGCTACCCGGCTTGGCGGGCGCTGGCGTTGGGTGATTTTGGGTTGCAGCCTGACCATGGCTTTTTTCACGGCCGCGCGCACCGTGATGGCGGTCTTTTTCACCGACTTGTACCCCAGTTTTCTCACGCCGCACCCGGTCAATGTGGTGGCCATGCTGGCGGCCAATGTGACTTTGGTTTTGGCAACCATTGCCACTTTGGTAGCCTGGCGCGAAGAGGCCGAAGCCCAGTTGCGGGACTTGGTCTACACCGACAGTCTGACCCATTTGCTTAACCGCCATGGCTGGGACGAACGCGCCCCTGCCTTGTTTGACCAAGCCAGGCGGCACGGCACGCCGCTGGCGCTGCTGATGCTGGATTTAGACCATTTCAAGCGAATCAACGACACCCAGGGTCACGAAGCGGGGGATCGGGTTCTCTCTATGGTGGGCGAAGTGCTGGGCAGCCAGCGGCGCACCAGCGACCTGGCCGCTCGCGTGGGTGGCGAAGAATTTGCGCTGTTGCTGCCGCAAACAACGCAAGAAGCCGCCTTGCTATTTGAGCGCCGATTGCGCCAGGCCTTGGCCACAGCCTGCCTGACTGCCCCCCACAACCGGGTCGATTTCAGCGCTGGGTTGGCCTTGCTGGAAGCCCAAGACGCCAGCCTGACAGCCCTGATGGCTCGCGCCGACGCGGCCTTGTACCAGGCCAAGGGCATGGGCCGTGCTCGGGTCGAGGTGAGTCAAAAAGAGCGTCTTTTTACCAAAAAAGAACCTGGAGGTTCTTTTTTGTGATTTTGGTTCATTTTTTGCCAAAATATGAGTGTTTTAGGTCTCTAGCTCTCTAATAATATACATAGTTTGCTATTTATATTATAGCAAATTGTTTCAAACGAGGTGATGCAGCTTGGCGTATTGCAACAGCATGATGGTTTTGGCATCGCAAATCTCGCCTGAATCGATCAGGGCCAGCGCGGCGTCCAGTTGCATCTCAAGCACCTGAATGTCTTCGCCTTCATGGGGATGGCCGCCACCGGCTGACAATTTGTCTTTGGCCTGGTATTCGCCAACAAAGAAAAACAGCCGTTCGGTGACAGAGCCAGGGCTCATGTAGGCCTCAAACACCTGGCGCACATCGCTGACAACGTAACCGGTTTCTTCCTGGGTTTCGCGCTGAATGCAAGTCACCGGGTCATCTTGATCCAGCAGACCTGCGCAGGTTTCGATCAGCATGCCGTCGGTGGTTGAGCCGCCCGACTCACGGCTTGGCGTTCCGACGCGAGGGTTGACAAATGCGGGAAAGCGGAACTGCCGCGTCAAGATGACGGATTGCTGGGCGCGGTTGTAAAGCAAAATCGTCGCGCCATTGCCCCGGTCATAGGTTTCCCGGCTTTGGCGCTGCCAGGTGCCATCTTGGCGCAGCAGATCAAAACTGGTGGTTTTCAGAACATACCAATTGTCTGAGAGCAGCTTTTCTTCGACCACTCGAACCTTTGCGCCGGCCCTAAGCGCAGTATCGCCCGACTTCTTGGCGATGTCGCTCACGCGGGCTGGCCTTCAACAGGCAAAGGCCGCTCCATGAACGCTTCAAACTCAAGCGGCGACATTGGCCCTGAAAACAAGAAGCCCTGGCCAAAATCGCAACCCGCTGCCATCAGAAAATCACGTTGTTGTACCGATTCGATGCCCTCGGCAATCACTTTGATACCCAGCTCGTGCGCCATCACAATCATGGCTTTGCACAGGGCCAGATCGGTTGAATGGGCTTTCAGATTGCGCACAAACGACTGGTCAATCTTGATGTAGTCAATGTCAAACTTTTGCAAGTAAGACAAAGACGAATACCCCGTGCCAAAGTCGTCCAGCGAGACCTGAATGCCGGCATCGCGCATCTCCAGCAATTGGCGGTTCACCCCGGCACTGGCTTCCAGCAACAGGCCTTCGGTGATCTCCACTACGATGGATTCACCGGGCAGGCCAAGTTCTTCCAGGTGATCCAACCAGGCTTGGTTGGAGCCGCCGTCATGGTGAAACTGCGCCGGGGACTTGTTCACGCTGACCTGGAAATTCGGCTGAAAACGGGTTCGCCAGCGGCGGGTTTGCAACGCCACTTCGTGAAACGCCCAGTCGCCCATGTCGATGATCAAGCCGCTGGTTTCAGCGATGGGCACAAACACAGCCGGGCTGATTTGCCCGCGCGTCGGGTGTTGCCAGCGAATCAGCGCTTCGGCCTTCTGGATGGCTCCAGTGGCCAGTTCCACGATGGGCTGGTACAAGATGTGAAACTGGTTGTTTGCCATGCCAAGGCGCAGGTCTTGCGCCAATTGCGAGCGCATTTGCGCGGCCACTTTGAGATCGGGCGTGAAAAAGCTGAAGCGATTGCGCCCCGCGCCTTTGGCCACATACAGCGCCTGGTCGGCATTTTTGAACAGGCTTTCGACCTCGCTCGCGTCTTGCGGGTAGTTGGTGATGCCGATGCTGGCCGACACGAACACTTGATCGACATCGAGCTGAAAAACGGTGGACAGTGCGCCCAAAATTCCTTCAGCAATGCGCTGCGTGCGCCCGTTGTCAGCCATGTCGCTCAGGACCACGGTGAACTCGTCGCCGCCCATGCGCGCCACAATGTCTGCGTCTCGCAGTCGCTCGCGAATGCGCCGACCGGCTTCAATCAGCAGCATGTCGCCTTTGTCGTGCCCCAGCGTGTCGTTCACCTCTTTGAAGTGATCCAGGTCAATGAACAAAATCACCAGTCGCTGGCCGTTGGCAAGGCAAGCCTTCATGTCGTCTTCGAGCCGTTTGCGCAGCATGCGGCGGTTGGGCAGGCCCGTCAGTGCGTCAAAGTTGGCCTGCTGCCAAACCAGCGCTTCAGCCGACTTGCGGCTGCTGATGTCGGTGTGGGTGCCGATCATGCGCAGCGGTTTGCCTGTCGCATCGCGGCTGATGACCATACCCCGGGTCAAAACCCATTTCCAGGAGCCATCGGCACAACGCACTCGGTGCTCGTTTTGGTAAGTGGCCGACTTGCCCTGAAAGTACTCTTGCTGGTTTTGCAGCATCAACGCTTTGTCATCGGGGTGCACCAGGTCGACATACTCGTCTGCGGTTTGCCAGATTTTGTCTTCGCCGTAGCCATACATTTCTTTGTAGCGCTTTGAATAAACTTCTCGCCCAGACTGGATGTACCAGTCCCACACGCCGTCACCGGTGCTGTCCAGCGCCAGCTTCCAGCGGTCTTCGCTTTCTTGCAGTTGGGCATCGGCCAGCTTGCGTTGGGTGATGTCGGTCATCACCCCACTGCGTTCTTGGCCGGCGTCGTCCTGCGAGACGCAGATTGAGCTGATTTGCAGCCACTTGACGGTGCCGTCGGCAAGCCGGATGCGAAACTGAAACAGCATGGGAAGGGGTGACTTGGCCGCCGTGACCAAATCTGCTTCAATCACCTCGCCGTCGTCGGGGTGGCGAAAACTGCCGAGCAACTTGTTGTCGGCCATGACGGCCTCGGGGGACACGCCATACAGGTCACGCACGCCTTCGCTCACAAAGGTGTAGGCGCGGGTGCCATCCAGCCCCAGGCGCAACCTGAACACCATGCCCGGCACCTGCGCGGTAATCTTCTTGAAAGTCTCTTCGCTGGCCTGTAGCGCTTGCTCTGCCAGCTTGCGTGCGGTGACGTCTTGCACCATGACCACAAAACTGGTCAGGCGACCATCCTTTTTGACAGCACGGCCCTTGGCTTGAACCCAGATAGAGCGGCCCTTGGCAGTGATCATTTCAATTTCAAGCGGAATTTCTTGCCCGGTTTTGAACCCGGCCTTGATCGCCGCGCCAACTTGCTCAGTCGACTTGGGCGTGAAAAACGGCATGACGTTGGCCATTGTCGGAACGAAGGTGCCTGCCTCGCTGTCCAGCATGCGATACACCTCGTCTGTCCATACCACCTGGTTGGCCGCCAGGTCGACCTCCCATCCGCCGACCTGAGCGATCGCTTGTGATGCTTTCAAGAGCTCATGCAGCCGCTCTCTGGCCTCTTCGGTGTGGGTTTGGTGGGTGATGTCGGTGAAGGTTCTCACCAGGCCACCCGTGGCCAAGGGTTGGGTGCGCACGTCCAGCACGCGCCCGCTTCGGGTCTTGCGAATGTAATTGGGCGGCAAATCAGGGCGACGAGACTGCTGCAGGTAGTGGTGCAAAACTGGAATGTTTTTTTCCACATCCGGGCCAAAATCGCCCCGGCTCAGCTGGTATTGGGACAGTTCGGCAAGGGTCGGGTGTTTGTCCAGCACGCTGGCAGGCAAATCAAGCAACTCGCAGGCTTTGTCGTTGTAGGCGCTGACCCGGCTGTCTGGCCCGACCACTATCACACCCTGGCTGATACTTTCAAAAGTCGCTCTCAGCAGAATGTCTTTTTCTGCGAGCGCGGTCTGCAAACCAGTCACCGTGGCATCGACACCCATGGCGTGAGGCTGGATCGATTTGGCTTTCAATTCGAAGTCACTCATGAAAGGGTCGCGTCATTTGGCAAAAAAGGGAAGTCAGCGGTTGGAGTGGGGTTTGGCAGTGAGTGATCAGGCGAATTGCCGCTAACCAAGAAACCTGGCCAATGGCTTGAATTTACCGCAGTTTGGAGGCAATTTTCGGTAAGCAGCTGCAAAACACTTGAGTAAACGTCCTGCGCCTGCATTTGCTTTCCGATTGCCCTGACCCAGTCCGTTTGCGGTTCTGAAGTCGGCGAGGCGCTCTTGACTAGACCATCAGTGACAATGTCTGCATGAAGCAGCCTTTGTTCGAAGCCCGCCATTTGCTCAAGCACTATGGCACCAATACCGTGGTCAATGACGTGTCGTTTGACATCTCGCCGGGCGAGTGTTTGGGCGTGATTGGCCCCAACGGTGCTGGCAAAACCACCACCATCCGAATGTGCCTGGGTTTGACGGTGCCCGACAGCGGCAGCATTGCGTTTTACCCGCAAGCTGGTGCAGCGCAATCCTTGCAAATGCCGCAAGACGCCCTGCGGATCAAGGCGCAGCTGGGGGTGGTCAGCCAATTTGACACGCTGGACCCCGACTTCAGTTGCGCTGAAAATCTGTTGGTCTATGGCCGCTATTTCGGCATGAAGGACGCCGACATTCGCGCCCGGGTTCCGCAACTGCTGACTTTCGCTGCGTTGACCCACAAAGCCGATGCCAAACCCGGGGAACTGTCGGGTGGTATGCGACGGCGTTTGTCATTGGCCCGCGCTTTGGTGAACGACCCACAATTGTTGCTGCTCGACGAGCCGACCACTGGCCTCGACCCGCAGGCCCGTCATTTGATGTGGGAGCGCTTACAAACTTTGGTGCAACAAGGCAAGTCGATCCTGCTGACCACACATTTCATGGACGAAGCTGAGCGCTTGTGTTCGCGCCTACTGGTGCTGGACCATGGTCGCAAAATTGCTGAAGGGCGCCCGCGCGATTTGATTGCCGAGCACCTGGAGCCCGATGTGGTCGAGGTCTATGGCACAGGCGCACTGGCGTTGGCGGATTCCCCCTTGAAGCAGCTCGCCGCGCGCACTGAGGTGAGCGGAGAAACCGTGTTTTTCTACACCCAAAACGCCAAACAGCTGCTGGACGGCTTGGCCCAACACCCCCATTTGAGAACCTTGCACAGGCCCGCGAACCTGGAAGATTTGTTTCTGAAACTGACGGGCCGCCAGATCAGGGAGGACGCATGACGCTAGCCAAGAAGGGCCAGAGCATCTGGCGCGCCCCCGAACTGTCGGCACGTTGGTGGCCGGTTTTTTTGCGGAATCTGTTGGTGTGGCGCAAGCTGGCGATTCCCAGCATGGTGGGTAACATTGCCGACCCCTTGATCGCCTTGGTCGCCTTTGGCTATGGCATGGGCGCGCTGGTGGGACAGGTCAAATTGGGTGACGTGATGGTGCCCTACATCGTTTACCTGGGCGGTGGCTACATTTGCACCAGCGCCATGAACGCGGCGTCGTTCGAAGCGCTTTACTCTGCGTTTTCGCGCATGCACGTGCAAAAAACCTGGGAAGGGATTATGAACGCGCCCGTCAGCCTGGACAACGTTTTGTTTGCTGAAATGCTGTGGGCAAGCTTCAAGTCCTTGCTGACCGCGATTGCGATTTTGGGCGTGATGCTGGCCCTGAACGTGTCGCACAGCCCCAAGTTGCTGTTGGC
This sequence comes from Rhodoferax sp., assembly GCA_031386665.1. Taxonomy (GTDB): domain Bacteria; phylum Pseudomonadota; class Gammaproteobacteria; order Burkholderiales; family Burkholderiaceae_C; genus JANYCG01. The sequence goes on from JANNCN010000071.1 coordinate 24,705, forward strand.
CTTGCCAATTTTGCTGGGCGT
>JANNCN010000080.1:0-14088 GCA_031386665.1 Rhodoferax sp.
TTGGCGGAGGGCGCTCGGGCGTGCCGTTCGTGCTGTCCACGCCGCACCACTCGATGGCCTGGACGCAGAGCTTTCCCCAAGCGGCAGAGGCTGAAATGCAAGCCCTGGCGCAGCAAATCAGCGAACTCGAAGCGGTGCTGACCGAGTACGCGCAGGGCGATGCCCAGGGCCTCTTGGGCGACCAGGACCGCGCCGAAGCCGAAGGTTTGGAGCAAGAGTACGAGGCCCTGATGGCCCAGTATCAGCACCACACCGGCATGTAAAGCGCAAAAAACCCAACGCAACCCGACCCTACCCAACCGAGGCCCACCATGATTCTTGTTATTTCACACCACCGAGACGAGCATGCCCAGTCGGTCATGGTCGAACTGTCGCGGCGGGGGGCCGCCACACGTATGCTGGACTTGGCGCGTTTTCCGCTGGATCTGTGCTTGGCCATGCAGTACGATAGCGCGGGTGCGAACCAGTTCACCTTTGGCTGCGACGATACCGGGCTGGATTTGGCCGATTGCGGGGCGGTTTGGTGGCGCAGGCCCCAGCAGCCGACAGTTGGCGCGCAAGTGGGCCGCGCGGCGCACCAGAACTTTGCCTTGAGCGAAAGCCACGAAGCGCTGTATGGCCTGTGGCAATCGCTTGATGCGTTTTGGATCAACGAGCCTGCACGCGACATGGTGGCCAACCGCAAAGCCTTTCAGCTCAAAGTAGCGGGCGAGTTGGGTTTTGAAATTCCACAAACTCTGATTTCCAACTGCCCGCAGGCCGCGCGCGACTTTGTCAGCCGCCTGGGGGTGGGCAAAGTCATTTACAAAGCGTTTTCAGCGACTGAAGCCGACTGGCGCGAAACCCGCATCTTGCGTGCGGAAGAGCTGGACAAGCTGGACAACGTCAAGTACGCGCCGGTTATTTTTCAAAGCTACATCGAGGCCGACGTGGACTTGCGCATCACCATCGTGGGCGACCAAATTTTTGCCGCTGCCATTCATTCGCAAGACACGTCCTACAAAGTGGACTTTCGCATGGACATTGCGGCCGCGCGGATCGAGCCTGCCAAGCTGCCGAGCGACATTGAGGCCAAGCTGCTGCAACTGATGAAGCGCCTGGGCTTGGTGTACGGTGCTATCGATATGCGCCGCCGACCCGACGGCAGCCACGTTTTTCTGGAAATCAACCCGGCGGGCCAATGGCTGTTTATCGAGCGCCAAACCGGCCAAAAAATCACCGAAGCGCTGGCTGCCCAGTTGGAGCAGCATGACAGCTTGGTGGCGGCTTGATCAAGCGCGGGATTCGGCCCAAAGGCCTTGCTCAAGTGGGTTGTGACACCTGAAGTTAAAACGGCAATTGCTATTATTAATATAGCAAACTATCTATATTTTTCGAGAGCCAGAGGCTTATTTTGTTCGCAATTTCAGAAAAACACCGATTTTAAGCCAAATTTACCACAATTGTGGTAAAAAATGCCGTTTTACATCGTAAAAATCTTGCCTGGGTTCATGATGTTCTTCGGGTCTAGTGCCCGCTTGATGGTGCGCATCATGTCCACCGCCCCGGCACCGGTTTCTGTCACCAAAAACTCCATTTTGTGCAGCCCCACGCCATGCTCACCCGTGCAGGTGCCTTCCAGCGCCAGGGCGCGGCTGACCAGAGCGTGGTTCAACTTTTCGGCGGTTTCGCGTTCGGCGGGCAGGTTCGGGTCCAGCAAATAGCCAAAGTGAAAATTACCGTCGCCCACGTGGCCCACCAAAAAGTACGGAATGCCACTGGCATCGGCTTCGGCCACTGAATCCAGCAGGCAATCGGCGAGGCGGCTGATGGGCACACAGGTGTCGGTCGAAATCACCTTGCAGCCAGGGCGGCTTTGCACAGCAGCAAAATAAGTGTTGTGCCGCGCCGTCCACAGCTTGGTTCGCGCCTCGGGCGTGGTGGCAAATTCAAAGGCGCGGCCACCGAATTCACTGGCAATTTCTTGCACCGTGTCGCTTTGCTCTTTCACGCTGTTGGGGCTGCCGTGAAACTCCATCAGCAACAGCGGCTCTTCGCTCAAAGCCAGCTTGGCGTAGGCGTTCACCATGCGCACTGAGTTCACGTCAATCAGCTCGACCCGCGCAATCGGAATGCCCATTTGAATGATTTGAATCGTTGTGCGCACGGCCGCTTCGATGCTGGGGAAGGAGCACACCGCCGCAGAAATGGCCTCCGGCAGCGGGTACAGCTTGACGGTGATCTCGGTCATCACGCCCAGCGTGCCCTCACTGCCGACCATCAGCCGCGTCAGGTCGTACCCCGCGCTGGATTTTTTGGCCCGCGTGCCAGTGCGAATGATCTCGCCGCCGGCCGTCACCACTTCGAGCGCCAGCACGTTTTCGCGCATCGTCCCGTAGCGCACAGCGTTGGTGCCGCTGGCGCGGGTCGCGCTCATGCCGCCAATGGAGGCGTCGGCACCGGGGTCAATCGGAAAAAACAGCCCGGTGCTTTTCACTTCGTCGTTCAATTGTTTGCGGGTCACGCCGGGCTGCACCGTCACGGTCAAATCTTCGGCGTTGATGCTCAAAACCTTGTTCATGCGGCTCACGTCAATGCTGATGCCGCCTTGCACCGCCAGCAAATGCCCCTCCAGCGACGAACCCACACCAAACGGAATCACCGGCACGCTGTATTGGTTTGCCAGTGTCACGGCGGCGGCGACATCGGCGGTGCTTTCGGCAAACACGACTGCACTGGGCGGTGGTACCGAAAACGACGATTCATCGCGCCCGTGCTGTTCGCGCACCACCAACGCGGTCGAGCAATTGGTGCCAAAGCGAGCTTTCAGCGCGTCAATCAAACCCTGCGGCACGACCCGCTGGTTGATTTCAGGCAACAGGTGCTGGTGGCTGGTGGGTGCGTTCATGGGGCGACCTTGAAGAGTATTGACACAACTTGAGATGACTGAATAGTTTAATCCCGCAGCCAAATTAGCGCCAATGCGCCAGGTTGCAACGCACAGCCAAGGCTCCCGGATAATGTGCAATCAATCATTTTCAGCCCTTCTCCAACGCAAATCACAAAGGCCAAGCATGGGACAACGACTCACCCAAATCGCCACCCGCACGGGTGACAACGGCACCACCGGCCTGGGCGACAACACCCGCGTCAGCAAAAACGCGCTGCGGGTGCATGCCATGGGCGACGTGGACGAGCTCAACTCGCACCTGGGGCTGCTGCTGTGCGAGCCCATGCCCGAGGGTGTGCGCACGCTGCTGGTTGAAGTTCAGCATCAGCTTTTCAACCTGGGCGGCGAGCTGTCCATCCCCGGGTTTGAACTGCTCAAACCCGAGGCCGTGCTGGCGCTGGACGAAGCCCTGGCAGAGCACAACGAAGCCCTGCCACGCTTGCAAGAATTTATTTTGCCCGCAGGCACCCGCGCCGCCTCCCAAGCCCACGTGTGCCGAACCGTCGCGCGCCGAGCCGAACGCGCAGTAGTTGCGCTGGAAGCCGTCGAACCCCTGAAAGACACCCCGCGCCATTACCTGAACCGCCTGTCCGATTTGATGTTCGTCCTAGCCCGCGTGCTCAACCGCTACCGCACCGATGGCACTGTGGGTGACGACGTGTATTGGAAAAGTGCGCGGCTGGCAGCGGCGGCCGACGAAGCAGTTGCCTGATTTCTGTATACTGTAAATAACCACAGATCCCCATTTCAATGAGCCGTCCTTATGTAGATAACCTTCGTCCCAAAGGCATTGATTTGTTTGCCGGTGCAGGCGGTTTGTCGCTTGGTTTTGAGCAAGCGGGATTTGACATAGAGGCTGCCGTTGAAATTGACCCCATCCACTGCGCGACGCATGAGTTCAATTTTCCAAATACCAAGGTTATTTGCGCTTCGGTTGTTGATTTAACAGGCGCTGAAATTCGCCGTCGCTCGGGCTTGGAAAAAGCAGACATAGATGTCGTTTTTGGAGGTGCGCCATGTCAGGGGTTTTCATTGATGGGCAAGCGCGCGTTGGATGACGAGCGGAACAAGCTGGTTTTCCACTATGTTCGCCTGGTCAGTGAATTGAAGCCTAAATTTTGCGTTTTTGAAAACGTCAAAGGACTCACCTTAGGCAAACATGTGCAGTTTCTTGATGAGTTGATCGTGGCGTTAGGGGAAGCAGGTTATCAGGTGCTGTTGCCGTATCGCGTCCTGAACGCTTCAGACTATGGCGTTCCACAGGATAGAAAGCGCCTTTTTTTAATCGGCGCGCGTACCGATATGAATTTGCCAAGGTATCCGCAAACTGCCAGTCAAAGCCCATGTGTTGCAGATGCGATTGGTGATTTGCCAGATGCCAACCAGTTTTCTCAGCTAGCGGCATCGGACTCGGTCGCAGTTTCGTGGACGAGCAAAACCGAATATTCCAAGCGGATGCGTGGTTTGACACCCGATCCTTCAGACTTTGGTTACAACCGCTTTTTCAAGCTTAACCTTTTGACCTCCAGCATGCGAACGGAACACTCGGCGCTGTCGCAGCACCGCTTTCTCGCTACGGAAAACGGCAGTACCGAACCCATCAGTCGGTTCAAAAAATTGCATCCCGATGGCTTTTGCAACACGCTTCGTGCAGGTACCGACAGCGCGCGCGGCGCATTTACGTCTCCACGGCCTATACATCCTGTTTTGCCACGTGTTATAACGGTGCGCGAAGCCGCTCGGCTGCACTCTTACCCAGATTGGTTCAGGTTTCACACCACAAAGTGGCACGGATTCCGACAAATAGGCAACAGTGTTCCGCCTCTGCTGGGCAGGGCGGTGGCATCTCAAATCATCGCCGCTTTGGGACGGACCCCTGAGAAGCCAAAACAGATGGTGGCGACCGGCGACGAACGCCTCTTGAGCTTTCAAATGTGGCATGCTTCGCAGCACTTCGGCGTAGCCAAGAACGTGATTGCGCAGCGAACCCGCAAGCAAGTGTTTGATCGGACAAGCTTGGACATTGAAGAAGTGTATGCCTGAAGCGATCAAAAAATCTAAGGCAGTTGCCCCGGTGGAGGCTGCGCCAAAACCTCAAAACCTCAAAACCGCTACTCGGCAATCATTGCCAAAGTGTTTGGCAACCATTACAGAGAAAAGGGCGAGTCATTCGAATTCACGCGAGAGGAGCTAGAGGGCATCGCGATGGAGTTGGGCATCAAACTCCCCAAAAACATAGGCGATTTGATTTATTCATTTCGCTACCGCAACGAACTCCCTCAAAGCATCCTCTCGACGGCTGAAGTTGGTCAAGAATGGATTATTGAAGGTGCAGGTCGCGCAAAGTATCGATTCCGTTTGGTGAAACTAAATCGCATCGTGCCGCGTGAAGAACTCCTGACCATCAAGGTGCCTGACTCAACTCCTCAGATTATTGCGGCCTACGCGCTGGGTGACGAGCAAGCGTTGCTGGCAAAGGTTCGGTATAACCGCCTCATTGACATTTTCTTGGGCATCACAGCGTACTCATTGCAAAACCATTTGCGAACCACAGTGAGGGACGTCGGGCAGATAGAAATTGATGAAGTCTATGTCGGCATAGACAGGCATGGCCGTCAGTTTGTGGTACCAGTGCAAGCCAAAGGCGGGTCGGACAAACATGGTGTGGTTCAGACACAGCAAGACGTAGCATTTTGTGACCAAGTCTTCAAGAATTTGGTATGTCGCCCGGTATCCGCGCAGTTCATGTCGGATCAGCGAATCGCGATGTTCGAGCTGACTGTGGTCGATGGCGTGATCAAAGTTGTGGATGAAAAACATTATCAGTTGGTCGCATCAAAGACCATCTCGCCAGAAGAACTGAAGTCTTACGCAGATCGAGGTGTTTGAAGGGGTTTGCTTTTACGGCGCCTCGCGGGGGCAGCGTCCGCACGAAGTGGGAAACCGTGGGGGCGCTACTTCGGCGCCAACACCGCCATCGTGATCCGCGACACGCAGGTCAAATCGCCCGCATCGTTCCTCAAGTCAATCTGCCAAACCTGGGTGGTGCGGCCCACGTGCACAGGGCGGGCAATGCCAGTAACCCAGCCGGTGGTGGCTCCTTTGATGTGGTTGGCATTGATGTCCAGCCCGACGCAGCGGTAGCCTGCGGGCACACATGACGCGGCCGCGCACGAGCCTAAGGTTTCGGCCAGCACCACGCTGACGCCGCCGTGCAAAATGCCATAAGGTTGCCGGGTGCGTTTGTCCACCGGCACGCGGGCTTTCACAAAGTCGTCGCCGACCTCCAGAAACTCAATGCCCAACTGCGCCACGGCGGTGTCGACATGGATGGCAGTCAGGTGGTCAATGGTGATGGGAAGTGTCCAGATGCGCATGGGGCTCCTAATGGGTAAAAATGAACCTGCAGGTTATTATTTGTCAAAAACGACCAAATTATTGATAAAATAGGCCTCTAACTCCCGAATAATATAGATAGTATGCTATTGTTTTTGATTGTTTGTCGCGTTCAACAATTTGCCGACGGCATGGTTTGCAAGGCCTGAGCGGTTTACTTAACTTTACCGCTGCTTGCCAATGCGTGCTGTCACCTGAAACGCCCGCGAATTAGACTGCACTGATATGACCCAAAACCTGTTGATGATTGAAGACGACGCTCGTCTGGCCCAGATGGTGGCGCAGTACTTGGGGCAATCGGGCTATACCGTCAGCCACGCGCCCACGGGGCAAATGGGTTTGGCGCATTTGCAAAACGCGACCGCCGACGCCGTGGATTTGGTGATTCTGGACTTGATGCTGCCGGATCTGGACGGTCTGGAGGTTTGCCGTCGCATTCGCGCGCTGCCCGGCCCGATGGCGCGAGTCAGTGTGCTGATGCTGACGGCCAAGGGCGACCCGATGGACCGCATCATTGGCCTGGAAATCGGCGCTGACGACTATTTGCCTAAGCCGTTTGAGCCGCGTGAGCTGTTGGCCCGCGTGCGCGCGGTGCTGCGCAGGCGCACCGAGGGGGCTGCGCCTGTGACGCCGCAATTGAGCTTTGGCTCGATGGAAATTGACCGCGATGCCCGAACGGTGACGGTGGCAGGGGCAGTTTGCGACCTGACGTCCTACCAATTTGACCTGCTGGCCGCCATGGCCGAGCGGGCGGGCCGCGTGCTGACCCGCGACCAAATCATGGAAGCCGTGCGCGGGCGCGAGCTGGACGCTTTTGACCGCTCCATCGACGTGCACATGGGCCGCATTCGCGCCGCCATCGAGGTCGATGCCAAAAACCCCAAACGAATTTTGACCGTGCGCGGCGTCGGTTACGTGTTTGCCCGCCAGCAAGACTAAAGCATGACAACGCCTTTGCATCAGCGGCTGTATTTGCGCATTTGGCTGGCGGTGGTGGCGGCCGTGGCAGTGTTGGCTTTGGTGGCCAGTGCGCTGTGGCAAATTGAGTCAGACCGCGAGCGCGCCGAGCGCGAACGCGAGCGGGCCGAGCGGCCAGGGCGTGAAATCATCATTCGCAACCAGGCGGGCGAAATTTTGGGCCAAGCGCCGCTGAGGGTTAGCCGCCTGCCGGGCCAAGGGGCCGAGTTTTTGGTGCCCATGCGCGACGGCACCCAGCTTTTCATTCAGTTGCCGCGCCCTGGCCGGCCGGCGGAGGGCTTTTCACCGGACGGTCGCTCTTCAGGCGGCCGAATGAGCCCACCTGGCATGATGCGCTTGCCCTTCAACTTTGCCTGGATGCTGGCGCTGGTCGCCTTGGCGGTGGCCGTGGGCACTTACCCCATCGTGCGGCGGCTGACCAAGCGGCTCGAAGCCGTGCAACAAGGCGTTGAGCGCTGGGGCGATGGTGATTTGTCCACCCGCCTACCTGAAACGGGACAAGACGAAGTGGCCTTTTTGGCACAGCGCTTCAACCATTCGGCGCAACAAATCCAGACCTTGTTGACAGATCAAAAAGCCCTGCTCGATTCGCAAAAGGCCTTGTTGGCGTCGCAAAAGTCGCTGCTGGCCAATGCATCGCACGAGTTGCGCTCTCCGCTGGCGCGTATTCGCATGGGGCTGGAGTTGATGCAAAGCGTGAGCCCCCAGCAGCCCGCCGAGAGTGCGACCGCGACGGCCTTCAAGACCGAAATCGCCCGCAACATCACCGAACTTGACCAGTTGATTGAAGAAATTTTGCTCGCCAGCCGGCTCGATGCTCAAGAAGCTGACATGGGAACCGTCGAGACCCTGGACTTGATTGGCTTGGCGGCGGAGGAATGCGCGCGGGTGGGGGCTGAGCTTGACGTCCAAGAGCCCAGTGTGCCAAGCGTGGCCGGTGGGGCGTTCACCTCGACCAACGCCTCTGACCTGCCGGGTGGTTTGGGCGCGACGACTGCACCTGACCCGCAGCTCAAAGTCAAGGGCGTCGCCAAACTGTTGCGCCGCGCCCTGCGCAATTTGCTGGAAAACGCGCGCCGCCACGGTGCGGGCGAGGTGTCGGTCAGCCTGCAAAACGTGGCGGGCCAAGCGCTCATCAAGGTCTGCGACCGCGGCCCCGGTGTGCCACAGGCCTACCAAGAGCGCATTTTTGAGGCGTTTTACCGCCTGCCCGGTGCGTCAGAACAAGGCGGCGGCGTTGGTTTGGGATTGGCGTTGGTGAAAGCCATCGCCACCCGGCACGGCGGCAGTGTCAGTTGCGACAACCGGGATGGCGGCGGTGCCTGTTTTTCGATTCAATTGCCGCTTGAGGTGCCTCCCAAAGCGCCAGTCGCCTAGGCAATTCTTGCAATCGGTAACAAATCCGGCCTGAAAACCGTGTGTTTTCTGCCGCATTGGGCAGTTTTCTACCCAATTGGGGGGATGACCGAAGACTGCCTGCGAATTACAGTTCTTTCACTGCTGTCACAGTTTATTAACGCAGGCGCCAAACAAGCGCTAACCCCGTGTTAAACAAGTTTTCGCTCCCGACCCAAAAATTCGTGGCGTTACCGAGTTTCCAACGACGTCCCCCTGCGGGACTTTGACAAAGCCACCTGTTTAAACACAGGTGGCTTTTTTTTGGCCTCATTCCATCGCCAAAACATTCGCGCAGGGCGATGCGCCTATTTCACGAAAGATTTGGAAATGGAATCAGCAGACTAAAGCAAGCAACTTGCTACCCGTTGCGGGCTGATGTCGTTCAAACAGCGCATGTGGCCCTGGTCTGACGGCAGAGGGCAAACGCGCTCAAAACACGGCGCACAGGTCAAAGGTGGTTGGTAAGCCGGGTCGGACTTCAACCAAAGCACCGTGGCGCGGTCGCTCAAGGGTGGCGTGTGCACCGGGCTGCTTGAGCCAAAAATCGCCACTTGTGGCACCCCCAAAGCGGCGGCCACATGCATCAGCCCCGAATCGTTGCTGACCATCGCTTTCGCGGCTGAAATCACAAAAAAAGCCAGCTCGAGCGATGTTTTTCCGGCCAGGTTGAGGCACGCACCAGGCCGTTTAGCATTCGCGGCGGAGGCAATTTCGTCGCACAGGGCCTGCTCTTTGCCTGAACCTAGCAACACCACCGGCAGGTCAAGCGACTGCGCCAAATCCGCAAAGTGCGCGGACGGCCAGCGTTTAGCGGGGCCATATTCAGCGCCCGGTGCGAAGGCGTAATAGCGACCGTGCGTGAGGGCAGTGCCAGCGGGCAAGACGCCGCCCAACTCACCCAAACCGCCCAATTCAGCCAAGGCCGTGTCCACCAGCGCAGAGTTGACCTGAAGCTGCGGGCGATCCAGCTCCAGCTCGGTGTCGCCACTCAAGGCCGAATAAAACGCCACCATCGAGGCGCGGGCACTCTTTGACGGGTTCTTTAAGCGGTGGGTGAGCAAACCGATGCGTGCCTCACCCAAATAGCCCACGCGCTTTGGAATGCTGGCCAAGAAAGGTAACAAGGCGCTTTTGAGCGAATTGGGGCAAACGTAGGCCACGTCGAACTGCCCATCAAGCTGTTTGGCCAAGGCCCGACGCGATTTGAACTGCAAGCCACCATGCTGAAACGGAAACTCCACCACCTCAGCCACTTGCGGCATGGCGCGGTACACCGGTGCCACCCAGGGCAGTGCGCCCACCGTCAGCCGCTCGCCCCGTGCATGCAAGCGGCGTAGCAGCGGCTCGGTCATCACCGCGTCGCCAATCCACTGCGGCGCTATGACCAGGCTGCGAACAGGTGGGGGTGAAGCAGCCATTAATTGGGGTCAGATTCCAATTAAATTCAGCCGCGATTGATTGGGTGACAAATTAATTGGAATCTGACCCCAATTAATTTTCGTTCAATGATTGGCGTCAAAGCGCTCACCGGCTTTGAGCTTGTAAACCGTGCCGCAATAGGGGCACTTTCCTTGGCCGGTTTTGCCAACGTCCAGGTAGACCTTGGGGTGGCTGTTCCAGATGGCCATGTGCGCCAAGGGGCTGGGGCAAAACACGCCGCCTTGGTGGTTCAGGTCGCTGGCGAGCAGCTCAACCGGGGCGCTCATGCGGCCACCCGGCTCAGCCATGATGCGTATTTGGGGTTGCGGCCATTGACGATGTCAAAAAACGCGGCCTGGATTTTTTCGGTGATGGGGCCGCGGCTGCCGCCATCGCCCCGATTGCCAATTTCGACCCGGTCGAGTTCGCGAATGGGTGTGACTTCGGCTGCGGTGCCGCTGAAAAACGCCTCGTCGGCGATGTAAATTTCGTCGCGGGTGATGGATTTTTCAACCAGCTTGATGCCTAAATCTTGGCAGATCGAAAAAATCGTGTTGCGGGTGATGCCGTTCAGCGCCCCAGCGCTTGAGTCGGGCGTGTACACCACGCCTTTGCGCACCACAAACACGTTTTCGCCCGCACCCTCAGACACAAAACCTTGTGGGTCCAGCAGCAAGGCTTCGTCGTAACCTTCGTCCGTGGCTTCCATGTTCGCCAAAATCGAATTGGTGTAGTTGCTCACCGCTTTGGCGTGAATCATGGTGATGTTGACATGGTGGCGGGTGAAGCTGGAAGTTTTGACCCGAATGCCACGGCGTAAACCCTCGTCGCCTAAGTAAGCGCCCCACGGCCAGGCCGCGACCATCAAATGAATGGTGTTGCCCTTGGGTGACACGCCGAGTTTTTTGTCGCCAATCCAGGTGAGGGGCCGAATGTAGCAACTGGGCAGTTTGTTGACCTTCACGACATCGAGCTGTGCCTGCATCACCTCAGCCTGCGTGAAGGGAATCTTCATGCGCAAGATTTTCGCGCTGTTGAACAGACGCTCGGTGTGCTCTTCCAGCCGAAAAATGCCGGTGCCGCCATCTTGCAAATGGTAGGCGCGCACGCCTTCAAATGCGCCGCAGCCGTAGTGCAACGTGTGCGTCAGCACGTGAATTTTGGCGTCGCGCCATTCGACCATCTGGCCGTCCATCCAGATTTTGCCGTCGCGGTCGGACATGGAAGGGGGTTGAACTGCGCTCGGGGTTGTCGTCATGGGGCTTCCTTGAAGTGCGGGAAAAGCAGGTTCACGCACCTGCCAGCCGTTGGATTTTACGGTGCGACCAGGGCTGCGGCTGGCACTGCGGCAGAATTTGCGACCTGTTTGGCGAGGTGCTCGGTGGCCGGTTCAGTTGCCAATGCTCCGCTTGGCGCGGTGAGCGCATCGACAACTGGCGTGGCAGGCTGATCTGCCGCCGGTTCAGGCCGCACCAGCGCCCATTTCACCAGCTTGCCGCCCAAAAATTCGCAAGTCACGTGCGACAGGCCTCCGTCTGACCAACGAAACAGCTCGGGCTGCTGGTCCGGCGGGCTCAGTGGCTCGCCCAGCGACTTGGTCATGGCCACGACATGCAGCAAGGTGGCACCGGGTTTGAGCTTGGCGTTCAGCATCACAGCGCTGCCCACGTAGCCCTTGGGACGGTTGGCGGCGTTGGTCATCACCTTCATCAGCCGGGTGAAATGCAACAGCAACCACATCACCATGCCACTGGCCACCATGGCCACGCCCGTCCAGCCATAGGCGTTGTAAGCCAGTGCGACCAGCAGCACCGCGCCAATGGGAATCAGGACTTTTTGCAGTTGCATGGCGGCTTGGATAGGGTTAATTGCTATATTTTATATAGCAAACTAATGATATTATTCGAGAGCTAGAGAACTATTATATCAATAATTCGGTCAAGTTTCCGAATTTTGCTTCAATTTACCACAATTGTGGTAGTTTTGGATGGGTTTGGACGAATACGGGCGAATTCGACTGAATTTAACCAAGCCCGACTTTGCCTACCTTGGCCTATCCGTCAGTGCGGTGTATTCCAAGGGTTGATCACCGTCAACCCTGCCGCTTCAAAAGGGCTGGTGTCTCGCGTGGCGACGATCAAACCGTGGGTGGCTGCCGTGGCAGCAATGTAGCCATCTGTAGGCGCGATAGCCTTGCCTTGAGCACGCGCCCGTGCGCGAAGTGTCGCGTAGGCTTCGGTGGCGGCGGTATCAAAGGGCAGGACGCGGCCTACGAACAGGGGCAGAATGCGTTGCTCCAGACTGGTCAGTAGTGTGTCTCGTCTTTGGCCCAATGGCAGCGCCGCAATACCGAAACGCAACTCGGCCAAACTGATTGTTGAAAGGTAAAGCGTTTCGATAATTTGAGCGTCGATCCAAGTCAACACACCTCCATCTGCGTTGAGCTTCAGTGGCTCAGAAATGACATTGGTGTCAAGGAGAATCATTCAAAACTCATCGGTTCTGTGGGTGACTTGTCACGCTCGAACTCAAGATCAAAGCCCTCTGCTTGCTGGCCGATTTCCGCCAACAAAGAACCGAGCTTGATGCGGCCTTCTGGCCGTGCAATGCTTTCCAGAATGGCTCGGACTTCGGCCTCTGTGCTGCGCCCTGACATCGCAGCACGCACACGCAAAGCGCGGTGCGTCTCCTCCGGCAAATTGCGTATGGTTATTGATGACATTGATTCTTTCGTCTATATGTTGATATCAATGATTGCATTGTATAAAAATGCAATCATCAGGTCAAACTGGCCCGTAATGGCATTGCCGCGACAAAGTCGACGACCTGTTTGCAGAAATAGGGAAGCTATGCATAACTCCTCGCGGTTCGTGATAGTCCGGCCTCGGGCGGTCTGCGGCGTTGGTTTTCTTGCAAGTATTCCCGATATTTGCTGCAAAAACCGCCTTGCATCCCATCCCGATCCGGCACTACACGATTCCGCGATGAGTTATGCAGAGCTTCCCTAACCCAGCCCTCGCACCAGCTCCATGGCCTGCTCAATCCGTTCCACCGCGTGGATGGTCATGCCCTCAAATTCTTTGCCGCCTGACTTTTTGGGCGCGTTGGCTTTGGGCACGATGGCCACGCTGAAACCCAGTTTGGCGGCTTCTTTCAGGCGCTCCTGGCCGCGCGGCGCAGGGCGCACTTCACCGGCCAGGCCGACCTCACCAAAGGCGATAAAGCCCTTGGGCAAGGGCTTGCCACGCAGGCTTGAAGTAATCGCTAACATCACTGCCAAGTCAGCTGCCGGCTCGCTGATGCGCACGCCACCTACCGCGTTCACAAACACGTCTTGGTCCATGCAAGCCACACCCGCGTGGCGGTGCAGCACGGCCAACAGCATGGCCAGCCGGTCTTTGTCCAGCCCCACGCTTAAGCGCCTGGGCGAGGGGCCGCCGCTGTCCACCAGGGCCTGAATTTCGACCAGCATGGGGCGCGTGCCTTCAAGGGTGACCATCACGCAACTGCCGGGCACGGGCTCACTGTGCTGGCTTAAAAAGATGGCGCTCGGGTTGCTGACGCCCTTCAGACCCTTCTCGGTCATGGCAAAAACACCGATTTCGTTGACCGCCCCAAAGCGGTTTTTGATGGCGCGAACCAGCCTGAAGCTGCTGTGCGTGTCGCCTTCAAAGTACAGCACGGTGTCTACCATGTGTTCCAACACGCGCGGGCCGGCCAATGCGCCTTCTTTGGTGACGTGGCCGACCAAAACGATGCACACGCCGCTGGCTTTGGCCGCGCGCGTCAGGTGCGCCGCGCACTCTCGCACCTGGGCAACTGACCCAGGGGCCGAGGTCAATTGGTCTGAGTAAACGGTTTGAATCGAGTCAATCACCGCAATGTCGGGCTGCGAATCAGCCAACGTGGCGAGTATTTTTTCAAGCTGAATCTCGGCCAGCACCTTGACTTGCGAGTTGTCCAGCCCC
>JANNCN010000091.1:0-6527 GCA_031386665.1 Rhodoferax sp.
TCGCTGGACGAAATGCGCGCCCAAATTGTGGGCATCAGCCTGAGCGTCACGCCCGGTGAAGCCGCCTACATTCCTCTGGCGCACGATTACCCCGGTGCCCCCACTCAGTTGGCGCGCGACGAGGTGCTGGCCAAACTTAAACCCTGGCTTGAAAATGCGCGCCACAAAAAGCTGGGTCAGCACGTCAAGTACGACCGCCATGTGTTTGCCAACCACGGTATCGAAGTGCAAGGCTACGCGCACGACACCATGCTGCAAAGCTATGTGTTGGAAGTGCACAAACCGCATGGCCTGAGCAGCTTGGCACTGCGCCATGTGGGGCGCACTGGCATCAGTTTTGAAGACCTGTGCGGAAAAGGCGTGCACCAAATCACCTTCAACCAAGTTGAAATTGACAAAGCCGCCGAGTATTCGTGCGAAGACTCGGACCAAACGCTGGATGTGCATTTGGCGCTGTGGCCGCAATTGGAGGCGAACGCCAAGTTGCGCGCTGTGTATGAACTCGAAATCGCCAGCAGCGAAGTGCTTTACCGCATCGAATGCAATGGCGTGTTGATTGACGGCCCGATGCTGGCGGCGCAAAGCCACGAATTGGGTCAGCGCATGATGAAGCTGGAGGAAGAAGCCCACGCACTGGCGGGCCAGCCCTTCAACCTGTCCAGCCCCAAGCAGATTGGCGACATTTTTTTCACCAAGCTGGGTTTGCCTATTGTCAAAAAAACCGCTACAGGCGCGCCCAGCACAGACGAGGAAGTGCTGGAAAAACTGGCGGAGGACTTTCCGCTGCCTGCCAAAATTTTGGAACACCGGGGCTTGGCCAAGCTCAAAGGCACTTACACCGACAAACTGGCGCAGCTGGCGCTGCCCCGCACGGGCCGCGTGCACACGCATTACGCGCAGGCCGTGGCGGTGACCGGGCGCTTGAGCAGCAACGACCCCAATTTGCAAAATATTCCGATTCGCACAGCCGAGGGCAGGCGGGTGCGCGAAGCCTTTGTAGCGGCCCCGGGTTGCGTGATTGCCAGCGCCGACTACAGCCAGATTGAGCTGCGCATCATGGCGCACATCAGCGGTGATGCGTCGCTTTTGAAAGCCTTTCATGCAGGGTTGGACGTGCACCGCGCCACCGCCAGCGAAGTGTTTGGAGTGGCGGTGGATGAAGTCACCTCAGAGCAGCGCCGCTATGCCAAAACCATCAATTTCGGTTTGATTTACGGTATGAGCGCATACGGATTGGCCCGGTCTTTGGGCATTGACAACACGGCTGCTAAAAACTTTGTTGAAAAATACTTCGCCCGCTACCCCGGCGTGAAGCAGTACATGGACGAAACCCGTTTGAGCGCCAAATCCAAGGGCTATGTCGAAACCGTGATGGGCCGACGTTTGCAGTTGGCAGGCATTTTTAACGCCAAGGGCGCTCTGTTGGCCGGACTGGAGCGCGCCGCCATCAATGCGCCCATGCAGGGTACTGCGGCAGATTTGATCAAGCTGGCCATGGTGGCGGTGCAAAATGCGCTGGACGAGCAAAAGCGCGCCACGAAAATGATCATGCAAGTCCACGACGAACTGGTGTTTGAAGTGCCATTGGCCGAGGTGGATTGGGTAAAAACCGAGATTCCGCGTCTGATGGCGGGTGTGGCCGATTTGAAAGTGCCCCTGTTGGCGGAAGTGGGCGTAGGTGTCAATTGGGACGAAGCGCACTGAAGACCCAAGGGAAACTACCCGCCGATTGTGCTGGTTAGGTTATTAATATGCGTTTATATAAGTAATGGCAAATTCATGTTGAGGGAATCGGGGAAAGCCTTCAGCAAACTCAGTGTTGTATTTTGGGAAAACTTCTTAAAACTGGAGATTTAAAGTGAAAAAACGACACCTCATGGGGCTGACGCTCGCGTTAGTGGCTGTGTCAAATTGGGCCCAAGCTGACGCCTTGCAAGTGCGCAGCATGGCCGCGTCTTGTTCTGCCTGCCACGGCACGAACGGCGTTGCGCAGGCTGGCATGGTCGGTTTGGCTGGGCAGCCCAAAGCGGCCTTGCTCAAAAGCATGCAGGACTTCAAATCCGGTGCCCGCCCTGCGACCATCATGCACCAGCTGTCCAAAGGGTATTCGGATCAACAAATTGATGAATTGGCCGGCTATTTTGCGGCTCAAAAACAATAAGGAGCCACCATGAAACGTCGTCAATTGATTCAACGGGCAGGCGCGGGGTCGCTGCTTGCCGCTGTGGGCACCACGGGTGTTTTGTCGGGTTGCGCATCGATGGGCGATGGTCCCAAAGTGGTGGTCATTGGGGGTGGTTTTGGCGGCGCCACGGCGGCCAAGTACGTGCGCATGTGGTCAGACCACGCTATCAAAGTCACCTTGATCGAACCCAATGCAGCATTTGTGTCGTGTCCGATTTCCAATCTGGTGTTGGGTGGCAGCAAAACCATGGCCGACATCACGACTTCCTATGACAACTTGGTCAAGCGCCACGGCGTGAATGTCGTGCGCGACCTGGTCACGTCGATTGACCCGGACAAACGCAGCATCAAACTGGCCAGCGGCGCTGAAATGTCTTATGACCGGCTGATCGTGTCGCCTGGCGTTGACTTCATGTGGGATACATTGCCGGGCCTGAACAAACCTGGTGCGCAAGACAAAGTACTGCACGCCTGGAAAGCGGGCGCTCAAACCGTGGCGCTGCGCCAGCAACTTGAGGCCATGCCGGACGGTGGCGTTTACGCCCTGTCGATACCGCTTGCGCCGTACCGCTGCCCGCCCGGTCCTTATGAGCGGGCCTGCCAGGTTGCCAGCTACTTCGCCCAGGCTAAACCCAAAAGCAAAGTCTTGATTTTGGACGCCAATGACGACGTGACTTCCAAAGGGCCCCTGTTCAAAAAAGCCTGGGCCGAGCGCTACAAAGGCATCATCGAATACCGCCCCAAACACACGGTGCTCGATGTGGATGCCGTCACCAACACGCTGAAATTTGAGTTCAATGACGACCTGAGGGCCAATGTGCTGAACGTGCTGCCCGCCATGCGAGCAGGCGACATTGCCGTTAAAACCGGTTTGGCCACTGCCAACAAGCGCTGGTGCGAGGTGGACTTTTTGACCTTTGAGTCCAAAGCCGCTAAAAACATCCATGTGCTGGGCGATGCGATACAAATTGCGCCCCTCATGCCCAAGTCGGGCCACATGGCCAATCAGCATGGCAAAACCTGTGCCGCCGCTGTGGTCGCCTTGCTGACGGGCCAAACCCCGAACGATTCGCCGATCTACAACAACACCTGCTACAGCTTTGTGAGCGCAACCGAGGTGGTGCATGTGGCGAGCGTCCACAAATACGACGCCGACAAAAAGACCATGGTGACGATTGCGGGCTCAGGCGGCGTGTCCAGCGCGGCCAATGCACTGGAAGGTGCCTATGCTATGGGGTGGGCCACCAACATCTGGGCGGATACGCTGGCTTGATGGCGGTGAGGACCGCCCCTGTGAAAGATCAAAGGGACGTTTCGCTTCGGCGTCTGGCGGGCTTGGCCTGGCGCAGCTTGGTGTGTGCCATCGCCCTGGGCGGGCCAGTGGCGCAGGGCCAGACGGCGGTGTTGGCGTCAGCCTCGGCGACTCTGCCCGCAGTGGTGGCGCACAAGGTGTCGCCCGCAGTTTGGGTGCTCGAAGGCCTGTCTCAAGCGGGGTCCAGCGCCAATCAAAATTTCATCTCCAACGCCGGTTTTGTGATCACGCAAACCGGCGTTGTGGTGGTGGACGCCTTGGGCTCGCCCGCACTTGCCAGCCGCATGCTGCTTGAAATTCGCAAAGTCACCGCACTGCCCGTGACACATGTCATCGTGACGCACTACCACGCGGACCACATTTACGGCTTGCAAGCCTTTAAGGCGGCGGGCGCGCGCATTGTGGCGCACCGTGCGGCGCAAGACTATTTGAGTTCAGACGCGGCGCGCCTGCGGTTGCAAGCTTCGCGTGAAGAACTTGGGCCCTGGATTGACGCAGACACCCGGCTGATTGGCGCGGACGAGTGGATTGACAGCCAGCAAGACCGGCTGATCGGTGGCGTTCGTTTTGTGATTCAGCCGTTTGGCCCGTCTCACACACCAGAAGACTTGGCCATTTTTTTGCCGCAAGACAAGGTGCTTTTCACGGGCGATTTGGTGTTTCGCAACCGGCTGCCCTTCATTGGCCAGGCCGACAGCAATGCCTGGATCAAGGCGCTTGACAGCCTGCTGGCCATGGGCCCCGCCGTCATGGTGCCAGGCCACGGCCCGGTATCAACCGCGGCTGCGCAAGATATTCGGTTAACGCGCAATTACCTCGTCCATCTGCGCACCAGCATGGGCCAGGCTGCCAAAAACCTCGACCCGTTTGAAGACGCCTACGCTGGCGCAGACTGGTCGCAGTTTGAGTCCTTGCCGATGTTTCGGCTGATCAACCGAATGAACGCTTACAACACCTATTTGCTGATGGAGCGCACGGAGAATTAGCTAGTTCAGGGCTTGATGTAAGCAAACTTCTCACGACTTTGCAGTTGCCCGATTCGCACGACGCCAGACGGCGTGAAGCTCGCTTCAAGATTAAAAATCTCTTTGCGCAAATTGCGGTTTTTGAGCGTGATTTCGCAGACTTCAAACGTCACTCCGCGCGCTTTGAGAGCGCTGACCAAAGCGCCGTAGTCAATGTCGGGATTTTTCGCGTCTTTGGCACCGTCAAACAAAAAATCAACGCCATTGGCATGCGTCACCACGGTGATTTTGGTGTCAGGTGCCACATCGAGGTGGTTGCGGATATTGCGCAATCCTTTGGTCGCTTGCAAGGCGGCATCGTCAATGTGGTAGACCACTTTGTCTTGCGCCAGCGCGGCGGTGCTCATCAGGCAGGACAGGCAAAAGGCAGTGAAAGCGGTTGCGATACTTCGAGTGAATGAGTTCATGGTGTATTCCAAGTTTCAGAGGGTGTGGCAGTCTGTGGGGCCGTATGAATGTCAACGTGAATGTGAATTGAGATTGCTATAATATACATAGCAAATTATCTATATTATTCGGGAGCTAGAGGTCTATTTGGTTCATAATTTGACTATTTTGACCTATTTTTGAAAAAAAGAACCTGCAGGTTCTTTTTTTCTTTTTTTGCCTCAAATTCAGGTTCGGAGCCAAGGCAGTTGCAAACTAACGTCAAGGTCAAATCAAAATCAAATCAAAAGCCGCGACGACTTGGGCACATGCGCCATTAAAAACTCCATTTGGTCGGCCAAAATGCGGCGGTTGCGCAAAATAAAGTCTTCCCACAGGCTGGGCACATAGGGCGCGTACAAGAGCGGCATGTTGGCTTGCTCGGGGGTGCGATGGCTTTTGCGGTGGTTGCAAGCGCGGCATGAGGTGACCACGTTCATCCACACATCAATGCCGTTTTGGGCAAACGGAATAATGTGCTCGCGGGTCAGGTCTTCCTCTACAAAATGGTCGCCGCAATAGGCGCAAATGTTGCGGTCGCGGGCAAACAGCTTGCCGTTGGTCAGACCGGGGCGCAAATTGAACGGGTTGATGGCCGGCACGCCTTTGGTGCCAATGATGCTGTTCACCGTGATGATGGACTGGCAGCCCGTGATGGCGTTGTGCCCGCCATGAAACACCGCAACTTCGCCGCCAGATTCCCAGCGCACTTCCTCGGCGGCGTAGTGAATCACCGCTTGCTCAAGCGAAATCCAGGATTGGGGCAAGCCCTGCGCTGACAGCTTTAAGACCTTCAAAACACGCCTCCATTGATCTGGTTGCAAAAATCTGGTTGCATAACCACTGACCGAGATGCATTTGTCACGTAACAGCGCCACCTGATTCTGGGACGTGCTGCTAGGTGACAATATACCCTGTTTTTATGACAATTTGCCCCTTGGGGCTTTGCCAAAATCACTGGCTTGCTATCAAATCAGTAACATTTTTGACCCTCTCCATGCAACAAGGCACCACATGAAAGTTTTTCGGGGTTTGCGCCACCCCGGCATTGCAAGCGCCTGCGCTTTGACCATCGGCAATTTTGATGGCGTGCATCGGGGCCACCAGGCCATGCTGGCCCTGCTGTGCAGCGAAGCCCATCAGCGCGGCCTGCAAAGCTGTGTGCTGACATTTGAGCCGCACCCGCGCGATTATTTTGCCCAAGCCAATCACCAGCCAGACCTGGCCCCCGCGCGCATTGGCACACTGCGCGACAAGCTGATGGACTTGAGCCATTGCGGTATCGACCAAGTGGTGGTGCTGCCGTTCAATGCCAGTCTGGCGGGCAAATCGCCCCAGGCGTTCATTGACGATGTGCTGGTTCACGGCTTGCACGCCAAAACGATTTTGGTGGGCGACGACTTCAGGTTTGGCAGCAAACGTGCGGGTGATTACGCCATGCTGGACGCAGCAGGCGATGCGCGCACCGACGGCCAAGGCTTTGACGTGGCGCGAATGAACAGCTACGAAGTTCACACGCTGCGGGTGTCCAGCTCGGCCGTGCGCAGTGCGCTGGCAGAGGGGCGCATGCAAGACGCCGC
>JANNCN010000114.1:0-19532 GCA_031386665.1 Rhodoferax sp.
CAGCAAAATCAGCGTTTGGTGCAGGATGTAAACCGGAAACACGGCTTGGGTTAAATACCGTCTTGCCGGGCCATCGTGGTTCAGGTGAAGTTGCGCAAACCCCAGCACCGCGACGATGGCGCACCACTGCTGCACGCTGTAAGCCCATGGGCCGATGTTGCGCATGGGCAGCTGGCATTCGCGCGCCAACCACGGTGCTGCAACCAGGCTTATCCAGGCGACCAAGGCCAGAGTCAGCGCAACCCAGCGCCATTGCACCATTTGCGGCCAAATGCCATGAGGATTGTTTGACGTGCGTGCCAACGCGGCCCCCAAAATGAACATCGCCAGGTACTGGCTGTGGCAAAACCAGTCGCCCCACACTGAATAGTTTTGCGGGAAGCTCTGTCGCAACAGCAGCAAGGTGACAGCGAGGTAAAGCGTGGGCCAAACCAACAAGCCTAAGCCCCCTAGCCCGCCAAAGGCCCGCCTGATCTGCGTGCCCAGCCGCTCAAGCAAATTGGGCCACCTGCGCAGCCCCAGCCACAGCAGCAGGGTGTACGAGAACAAATAGGGCAAAAACCAAAGGTGATTCCAGGTCGGCAAAACCAGGCACTTGCCCGCCGCGTTGCAAAACCCTTCATAGCCTGTGAGGTACAGCGCCATGAAATCGCCGTAGCTGCCTGCGTATTGGTATTTCTGCATTACCTCCAGCCAAGATTGGGGTGGCACGATAACCAGCATGCCAAACAGCAGCGGAATCAGCAAACGCCGCGCACGCAAGCGCAGCTGCAAAACGCTGGTGCCCTCGCGCAGCAGCAGGAACGAGGTGGCGGCACCCGACACCAAAAACAGCAGGTCCATTCGCCATGGGTTGGTCAGGCGCATCAGCGGTTCGATTGCCTTGCCCGCGTGCGCGCTTTTGATGTGATAGTCCCAGCTCACGTAGTACATGCCAACGTGGTACAGCACCAGCAGGCCAAACGCGCCGATGCGCACCCAGTCCAGAAAAATCAGGCGCTTTATTGGCCGGTTTGACGGCGGCTTTGTCAGGTGCTCTGGTGTAGGGAATGTCGGGGGCTCGGTCAGGTTGGGCGTCAGACGATCAGCGGGCGAATCGACACGGTTCATCGCCACGCCAATCTGTTTTGACCGTCAGAACAGCCGAAACGCCAGCGGCATCAGCAACGATGCCAGCACCACCTGCAGGCCCAGCGCCAAGCCCGCATAAGCACCCGCGTCCTCGTTCACCTGCATGGCCCGCGCTGCGCCAATCCCGTGGGACGCGGTACCCAATGCGAAGCCACGGGCTGACCAGCCGCTGCGGTTTGTAGGAATTCGCAGCGCATCGAACAAATACTTGCCCGACAACGCGCCCACGATGCCGGTGATCACTGCAAACACCGCTGCCAGCGCCGGAATGCCGCCTATGCGCTCGGCAATCCCCATCGCGACGGGCGCGGTGACCGATTTGGGTGCCAGCGACAGAATGACATCTGTCGGTAACCCGGCCGCCCAACCGAGCAGCACAGCCGACCCACCCGACGCGATGCCGCCCGCCAAGGCCGCCAACAGCAGCGCCCCCCAACGCCTGCGCAACTCGGCGCGGCGCGTCCACAGCGGCCAGGCCAGTGCGACCACGGCGGGGCCGAGCAAGAAATGGATGAACTGCGCACCTGCAAAGTAGCTGGGGTACGACACGTCGGTTGCCAGCAAAGCACCGGCCAGCACCACCACCGTCCACAGCACCGGGTTGGCCCACGGGGCCTGCCGCATGCGCACGTAAAAAGCCTGCGCCAGCACGTACACGACCAGCGTGGCTGTCAAGCCAAACAACGGCGTGGCCGACAGGTAAACCCAAAGTTCAACGAACTTCGGCATCGCTTTTCCTGATCAAAAGTTGCAGTGCCAGCGCCGTGACGGCCAGCCCGATCAGCGTGGAAAAAACCAACACGACCAGCATGCGGCCACCAAACTGGCTGAGCAGCCCCAGGTGCGTCATCACGCCCACGCCCACGGGTACAAACAAAAGCGATAGATGCGAGAGTAAAAAGTCGGCGCATACCGATACAGGCTCTCGCACCACGCGAAAGCGCAGCGCGATAAGTAGCAACAGCATGCCAATCACCGGCCCCGGAAACGGCAGCTTTAGGCCGCGCGACATCAGCTCACCCACTGACTGCAACGCCAGCAACCAGGCCAAGCCGCGAATTCCGAGCATCTGAGGTGTCTGCTCAGAACCGGGGCAGATCCGGGTGCTTGATCTGCCCGCCGCGCACCAGCATCTTGCCGTATTCGGCGCAGCGGTTCAGCGTGGGAATCACCTTGCCGGGGTTCAGCAAACCCTTCACATCAAACGCGCGTTTCACGCCAAACATCTGCTCGTTCTCTTCAGTGGTGAACTGCACGCACATGCTGTTGAGTTTTTCGATGCCCACACCATGCTCGCCCGTGACGGTGCCACCCATGGCGACGCTGGTTTCCAGAATATCAGCGCCAAACAACTCGCAGCGGTGCAGTTGGTCGGGGTCATTGGCATCAAACAATATCAGCGGGTGCAGGTTGCCATCTCCCGCATGGAACACGTTGGCGCAGCGCAGTTGGTACTTTTTCTCCATCTCGGCAATGGCCAGCAAAATGTCGGCCAGGCGTTTGCGCGGAATGGTGCTGTCCATGCACATGTAATCGGGGCTGATGCGACCGCTGGCCGGAAAAGCGTTTTTGCGGCCACTCCAAAACTTCAGGCGTTCGGCCTCGCTTTGGCTGACCGCAATGGCGGTTGCGCCGCAAGCGTTCAAAACTGCCACCATGCGGCCAATTTCTTCCTCGACCTCTTCGGGGGTGCCATCGCTTTCGCACAGCAAAATCGCCTCGGCGCTTAGGTCGTAGCCCGCGTGCACGTAGTCTTCAACCGCCGCCGTCATGGGTTTGTCCATCATCTCCAAACCCGCCGGAATGATGCCTGCCGCAATGACTGCAGCCACGGCGTCACCGGCTTTGCGAATGTCGTCAAAACTGGCCATGATGCAGCGCGCCAGTTGCGGCTTGGGGATGAGCTTGACGGTGACTTCGGTGGTCACAGCCAGCATGCCTTCCGACCCAACCACCACGCTGAGCAAGTCGTAGCCCGGTGCATCCAGCGCGTCGCTGCCAAACTCAATGGGCTCGCCTTCCATGGTGAAGCCGCTGACTTTCAGTACGTTGTGTACCGTCAAGCCGTACTTCAGGCAATGCACGCCGCCTGAGTTTTCAGCCACGTTGCCGCCTATGGTGCAGGCGATTTGGCTGCTTGGGTCGGGCGCGTAATACAAACCCAAGGGTGCTGCGGCCTCAGAAATTGCCAAATTGCGCACCCCGCACTGCACCACCGCCGTGCGGCTTAGCACGTCCATTTTGAGAATTTTGTTGAACTTGGCCAGGCTCAAAGTCACGCCCAGCTTGTGCGGCATGGCCCCACCGGACAAGCCCGTGCCCGCGCCGCGTGCGACCACCGGCACATTCATCGCAAAGCAGATTTTGAGCACCGCTTGCACCTGGCCTGATGTTTCTGGCAGCACCACCATCAAGGGGCGTTGGCGGTAGGCGGTGAGGCCATCGCATTCGTAGGGCGTGGTGTCTTCGCTGTGCCACAGCATGGCGTGTGCGGGTAGGTGCGCGGCCAGCGCCTGCTGGAGCCGGGTGGTCAGCTCTGCTTTTTGCAGCGCTTCGTGCTGTTCAGCCGTTACGGGAGCATTCATGCGAAGGGTGCCTTGGTGAATCAGGATGCGGGTTTGTCTGACCCATTTACCCCGACTTTACGCCAGTACAATGCGGCTCCGTTGGTCACCCGAGAGATCCCCTTGTCAGAGCGCTCACAAGTCCTGTTGCAATACCTGTTGCCCAAGCAAGCCATTACCGAGTTTGGCGGCTCAATTGCCAGCGCCCGCTGGGGCAGCGTGACCACCGGCATCATTCGCTGGTTTGTGGGCAAATACGGTGTGAACATGGCGGAAGCCGCCAACCCCGACATTGCCAGCTACCCCAGTTTCAATGAGTTTTTCACGCGGCCGCTTAAAGCCGGTGCCCGGCCACTGGCCAGGGCTGATTTGGTCTGCCCAGTGGACGGTGCCGTCAGCCAGTTGGGTGCGATAGGGCGAGACCAGATTTTTCAGGCCAAGGGGCATCACTATTCAACCACCGCACTGGTCGGTGGCGACGCGAAATTGGCAGCGCAGTTCGACAACGGCCACTTCGCCTGCATTTACCTGAGCCCGCGCGACTACCACCGCATTCACATGCCGTGCGATGGCCGCTTGCGCCGCATGATTTACGTGCCAGGCGACCTGTTTTCAGTCAACCCGACCACGGCGCGCGGTGTGCCGGGTCTGTTTGCCCGCAACGAACGCGTGGTGTGTGTGTTTGAATCAGCCTGCGGGCCGTTTGTTTTGACGCTGGTGGGCGCCACCATTGTGGGCAGCATGGCCACCACCTGGCATGGCGTCGTGAACCCGCCACGCGGTGGCTCGGTGCGCGAATGGCGTTATGACCACAAGCCCATCAACTTCAAACAGGGCGACGAGATGGGCCGGTTTTTACTCGGCTCCACCGTTGTTTTGCTGTTTCCAAAAAGTGGTTTGAAGTTCAACCCGAGCTGGGTTGCGGCCACGCCGACGCGCTTGGGCGAAGCGATGGGCAGCTACGGTTAGTTTTGTGCATAAGATGGTTGCTATTAAATAGATAGCAAACTATCTATATTTTTATAGAGCTAGAGGCCTACTTTACTGCAAATCAGCGAATTTCGAGGTTTAAATACCCAATTTGAGTATTAAAATCTCAAAATCGGCTTTTTGCAGGTTTTCAAGCGAATTTGACGCTCAAATCTATTGGCCGCCACCCACCAACCGCCAACTGCAACCGCCACCCACAATCGCTACCCATTCCCCGACAGCCCGCTAAACTGTTTGCGTCTACCTTCTTCGCAATTCAAAAAAAGGATCGGCCCATGCACTTCGACCATTTGCTCATCACTGTTGACGGCCCCCTCACCATCATCACACTGAACCGCCCTGACAAGCGCAATGCGTTGGCCATGCCCATGCTGCTGGAGCTGACGCAGGCTTTCAATCAGGTCAGCCAAAGCGATGCGCGCGGGGTAATTTTGGCTGCCAACGGCCCGGTCTTCAGTGCGGGGCACAACTTTGGCGACATGGCAGGCGTCACGCTGCACCAAGCCCGCGAGCTGTTTGACGTGTGCACCGCCATGATGGACGCCATGCAGGCCATGGCCCAACCCGTCATCGCTAAAGTCCACGCGCTGGCCACTGCAGCCGGTTGCCAGTTGGTCGCCACTTGCGATTTGGCGGTAGCGTCTGAGCTTGCTAAATTCGCCATTCCCGGGGGCAAAGCCGGCCAGTTTTGCCACACCCCGCTGGTCGCGGTGGCCCGCAACATAGGCCGCAAACGCGCCCTCGAGATGGCCATGACCGGCGACCCCATCGACGCCGCCACGGCAGCGCACTGGGGGTTGATCAACCGCTGCGTCCCCGCTGATCAGCTCGATGCCGCCACGCTAGATTTGATTTCGCGGGCCTCACGCGGCAGCGCGTTGTCAAAAGCCATGGGCAAA
Source organism: Rhodoferax sp. (assembly GCA_031386665.1). GTDB lineage: Bacteria > Pseudomonadota > Gammaproteobacteria > Burkholderiales > Burkholderiaceae_C > JANYCG01. Next base: position 5,585 of record JANNCN010000114.1, read on the forward strand.
CAAGCCTACTACCGCCAAATCGATATGCCGCAAGCGCAGGCCTATGATTTCGCAGCGGCAGTCATGGCCGAAGCCACCGTCACGCCCGACGCGCAGGAGGGGTTTAACGCCTTTCTGGAAAAGCGGCAGCCGACGTACACGCAAAAGCCTGTGCGGCGGTAAAAATTGGTGGGTTAGGGAGGTGTTGCGTTTCTGAGGCATGCCTTCGCCATTCCCGCGCGCAATAGCCACCAGGCACAGAGGTCAAATTGGGGTCAGATCACAATATTGCTGTGCAGCACCCGCAGGGCGAGCCAAAGGCTCGGCAATTTTGTGCTCTGACCCCAATTTGCCCTCTGTGCCAACAACCTAAATTGCGTCGACTCCCTGTCGACGCACAAACCCGCCTGCCCCGCCCCAGCACCCCCGGCGCGCGACCGCTGCGGGCCCTTGGGGCAACCATCTGCAGTACGCAGTCTCTGGGCCGCCGCGCAAACTCGCCTATGGCTCAAACATGCGCGGCTGAGTCGTCTCGCTACGCGAGACCCTCACCCAGAGCCTTTGCGTGCTTCGAGGCCGCAGCAGACGCGCACTGGGGGCGCTGGGGTGGGGCAGGCTTGGGGTTCGGGGCTGCTTGCAATTTTGTGAACAAGTGATTACAATCCAGAAATAGTGATCGTCAAGCGACTACCTGAATTTGACGCTTGGTTTGACGGCCTTCGTGACCGCGAAACCAAAATCCGGCTTGCACGGCGTCTTGACAAGGCCCAACGGGGCAACTTGGGCGACGTTCAATCGGTGGGCGATGGCGTGATGGAAATGCGCGATTTCTTTGGCCCTGGCTGACGCATGTACTTCGCACAGCAGGGCGCTGTTCTGGTGGTGATGCTGGGCGGTGGAAGCAAGGCTAGCCAAGCGCGTGATATCGCTACGGCTCAAAAGCTGGCAGCGGCGCTCGAGTTTCCAGATCAACTATGAAAGAAGCAATGATGAGCAAAAAGACCCAAATATCTGAACTGCCAGATTTCGACCTTGCCGAGCATCTCAAAACAGACGAGGACATTTCTGTCTATCTCACCCAGGTGCTGGAAGACAATGACTCGTCCGAGTTGACCCACGCGCTGGGCGTCATCGCCCGCGCTCGTGGCATGACCGAAGTGGCTCGCGCCGCTGGCCTCACACGCGAGGCTTTATACAAAGCCTTGCGGCCCAACTCACAGCCCCGGTTCGATACCATCGCGCGGGTTTGCCGGGCGTTGGGGTTGAAACTGACGACGCAGGTTTCTGCTTGAGGGGTGAAAGGCGGAGTTGGGCGGGCTAAACTGAAAACATTTGAATCTGCATAACTCGAAATGCAAAATCTCTGGAGAAGCTATGAGGTTTGAAGTAGTTGGAATATTGGTCGAAGGCCAGGCTTCATACAGAATCTTGGAGAGTATCGACGCCTATGTTGTAGCGACAAATGTCAAGGTTGAAGGACAGGACTCCGTCTCCACACATTGTGTTGAGGCCCACTAGGTCAAGATGGGATTGCGCCAACAGTTTCGGTTCAAGTATCTGTCTGCTACGGCAGTCCAAGCGTTGTTGCGTAGCCTTTCAAGCTGCGCTGCAATCGATGATCGTGAAGATTTTTTTGTATTCACCGCACTGGACGGTTCATCATTTACATTCGATTGCGAGATCACATCAACTGGCCTTCTGTCGGAACGAGCGGGCGAATTTGGTTGTGTCGAAGTGGAGGACGCATGACCTTAAGCAGGTTTGTCAATTGAGTCCGCAAAGACAGCACGCGCTCCTGTCATCCTCCAAAAATGAGCCCTAGCTTGGAGGCCACTCACTGCAGACGCTGACTTCCAAGCTAGCCCAGCCCCAGCGCCCCCGGCGCGCGTCTGATGCGGCCTCGAAGCATGCAAAGGCTCTGGGTGAGGGTCTCGCGCAGCGAAACGACTCAGCCGCGCACTGTTTGAACGTAGCGTAGCGAAGTGAGTTTGCGCGGCGGCCCAGAGACTGCGTACTGCAAATGGTTGCCCGAAGGGCCCGTAGCAGTTGCGCGTAGGGGGCAATGGGGAGGGGCTGGCGGTCGTCTATCAGGGACGCATCTCATGCGGATTCAATGGCCACTGTCGCTGATTTCCCATGGGCAAAAGCAAATTTTTACTTCAATCCCGATACCCAGGCAGCTCCCGATCCAGCACCCGCATCATGGCTTCAAAAAACAAGCGTTCGCGCTCTTCCCGCGGGTGGCGGTCATGCGGGTTGGGGGCTTGCACGCGGGCGACCACTTCGTCGCTCAAAACGGCCAGCGGCTGGCCGGTGCTCATGGCCAAAATCTGATTGCGGCAGACGCGTTCCAACTTGTACAGGCGCCGGAAAGCCTGGGCGACCGTGTCACCGGTCACCACCACGCCATGGTTTTTCATGAAAATGATTTGCTGCTTGCCCACGACTGTGGCCAAGCGCTCGCCCTCTTCGGTTGAATCGGCCAAGCCCGTGTAGGTGTCGTCATACGCGATGTGGCCGTGAAAAAACGCCGCTGTTTGCGTGGTCGGCAGCAAGCGGTTGTCTTGCAGCATGTTCAGGGCAATGGCCCAGGTTTGGTGAGTGTGCAACACAACCTGCGCACCGGTCAGACGGTGAACAGGGGCGTGAATGCAGCGAGCAGACAGCTCCACCACGCCGTTGCCAGACAGCGTTTGCCCGGCTTCGTTGAACACAATCATGTCGCTGGCCTTGGCCTCTGACCAATGCAGGCCAAAAGGCAAAATCAAAAACTGGTCAGGCTGACCGGGCACGCAGACTGTGAAGTGGTTGTCAATGCCTTCCTCCAAGTCATGCAAAACGGCCAGTCGATGGGCCGCCGCCAGATGAATTTTGGCTTGGGCAATCAATTCAGCCTGGGTGCTGGACGCGCGCGAAACGGGCAAAGGATGTACAGACATGTCAGCAAGCTTTCAAAGAGATGTCAAAGAGTTGTCAAAGCGACTGGTGCAATTTGGTTAAAGTGGCATCATTGATCCCCCATTATTGCAACTTTCGCATTGGAGACCGCCATGGCCAAAATTGACTTCAATATGGACAACCACTGGTTGCCTTTCACGCCCAACCGGGGCTTCAAGGCCGATCCGCGCGTCATTGTGGGTGCCGACGGCATGTACTTCACCACACACGACGGTCGCAAGATCATCGATGGCATCTCCAGTTTGTGGTGCGTGCCGGCTGGGCACAACTGCCGCCCGATCAACGAAGCCATCAAAAAGCAGCTCGACACCTTGGACTATGCCACCGCGTTTCAGGCCACCAACGACAAGGCTTTTGTCGCCGCCGAAATGATCGCGGCCATGGCCCCTGGCGACCTGAACCGAGTGCTGTTTTGCAACTCGGGCTCTGAAGCCGCCGACACCTCCATGAAAGTTGCCCTGGCCTACCACCGTGCTCGGGGCGAGGGTCACCGTAACGTTTTCATTGGCCGCGAGCGCGGCTACCACGGCGTGGGTTTTGGTGGCATGAGTGTGGGCGGCATTCCTGCCAATCGCAAAATGTTTGGCACTGCACTTCTGCCGCGCGTTGACCATATGCGATTCATTCACGACCCAGTCAACCATGCCTACATTCATGGCGAACTGCCAGTTTGGAAGGAAGACTTGCTGCTAGAGCTGGAAAACCGAATTCTGCCGCTGCACGACCCAAGCAACGTGGCGGCCATCATTGTCGAGCCCATCGCGGGCAGCGCAGGGTGGTATTTGCCACCTCAGGGTTACTTGCAACGCCTTCGCCAAATTTGCGACAAGCATGGCATTTTGCTGATTTTTGACGAGGTCATCACTGGTTTTGGCCGCCTGGGCACCAACTTTGCAGCCGATTATTTTGGCGTGGTGCCCGACATGCTGAACTTTGCCAAAGGCGTGACCAATGGCGTCATTCCGCTGGGTGGCGTGATTTGCCGCGATCATTTGTACAACACCATGATGTCGGCGAACGAAAAATCCCCCATGCATGCGGTGGAGTTCATGCACGGCTACACCTACTCAGGTCACCCGGTGGCGTGCGCTGCGGCGGTTGCGTCGCTGACTCTTTACAAGGAAGAAAACCTATTCGCACGCGCTGCTGAAATGGGCAAAGTGCTGGGGGACGCCATGCACAGCCTCCTGAAAGGCCTGCCCAACGTGGTTGGCATTCGCACCCTGGGCCACGCAGGCGCGGTTGAGCTGTCAGGCATTGAAGGCGTTCCTGGCAAACGCGCGTTTGATATCTTTATGGAATGCTTTCACAAGGGCATCATGATTCGCCCTGCTGGGGAAACCTTGGTGTTGGCACCAGCTTTCATTGTTGAAAAATCCCATATTGACCAGTTGGTCACCACCTTGGCAGCGGCCATTAAGAAACACGCCTGAAACATGAATGACCTGACCAAAGAAATAGACGATGAGCGCGCGCAATGGCATGACGTGGTGGCCCGCGACCAACTCGACCCAGATTTCCCCCTTGGACTTGAGGTCAACGGTCAACGGGTTGGCATCTACCTGCTGGATGATGTAGTGCATGCTGTTGATGACGTTTGCCCCCATGCCTTTGCCTTGCTTTCGCAGGGGTTTCAAGAAAACGGAGTTATCGAGTGCCCCTTGCACGGGGCGCAGTTTGAAATCGCAACGGGCAAGTCACTCACTGAAATATGTGACCGAGACATCGCATGTTTTCCGGTGCGCGTGAATGACGGCCGGGTGTCCATCAAAATTTTGCCGATCAGCGGTTAAACGTGTGGACAAAAGTGTTGGCAAGAGTGTCGCCAACAGGATGGGCTGGCTCAATACCTGGCATCTAACCAAGTCTTCAGTTCGACAAATACCGGCTCTGCGTCCAGCTCATTGAAGATCTCATGAAACAAGGTGTCGAAACATCTTGTGGTGAGCACCTCAGACGCCACCGCAGCGCTGAAAGCCCGGCTGCCAGCCGGTTTCACCAAAGCGTCGGCACCTGCGTACATCAGCAATGTGGGTAGCCGCCATGCCGGCGTTGCTGCCAGCACCTCGGGGCCAGCCTTGGCAATGAAGCGTCCCAGTCTGGCACTGATCCGGTCATGGATCAATTTGTCATTTTTATAGTCCGCCACCACCGCCGGGTCGTGGGAGATCAGGCTTGCATCCAGGCCATTGCCAACCCGCAGATTCGGCGATATTTTGGGCAGCACACTGACCAGTATTTTTTGAAACCCACTCAAACCTGCGTCCAACGCGGGCGACGACAGAATGAGAGAATCCACAGGCCGCACGTTTCTGGCCACAAACAAAGCTGCAACGGCACCGCCCATGCTGTGACCCAACAAAATGAGCGGCGTGCCCTTTTTCATGCGCTGGCGCGTGCTGTCCACAATGTCGGCGAGGTCGTCAAGCAAACGATCGTCGGAACTTAAACCACCCCTGGGGCCGCCCGATTCACCATGACCGTATTGGTCGTACCCGCGCACCGCAAAACGCCAATGGTTTAGACGCCGTGCGATATGGTCGTAGCGCCCCGCGTGCTCCCCTAGGCCATGAACGATGATCACCACACCCCGCAAAATCTGGCCGGGGTCCAGCGGCCAATCCTGCACCGCGAGGTTGTCGCCGTCACTGGCGACAAAGGTCGTTAGAGTGGACTCAGTGGTCATGGATTTTGGGGTGTCAAAGTGCGACTTAAGGCTAAGGGCTTTGGGGATACAAGGCTCAGGGCAATTGCGCGATCACCTGAGCCACTGCCGCCGTGAGCTTTTTGGCATAGGGCACATGCAAAAATTCATTGGGGCCATGGGCGTTGCTGCGTGGGCCAAGCACGCCACAGACCATCATTTGGGCTGATGGAAAGCCTTTGGACAACATGTTCATCAAGGGGATGGTTCCACCCTGTCCAATGTAGCCGCATGCTGCTCCAAAGTGAGCCTGAGACGCCTCATTCAGGGCCTTTTCAAACCAAGGCGCGGTGCTGGGCGCGTTCCAACCTGTCGCACCGCTCAATCCATCAAACGTTACTTTGGCCTGATACGGCGCATTGTCCTCAAGGAGCGCTTTGAGTTCTTGCGCTGCGTTGGCAGCATCCACCAAGGGCGGTAGCCGCAGGCTAAGCTTGAAAGCCGTGTAGGGCCGCAGCACGTTGCCAGCGTCTTGCAGGGCTGGAAAACCTTCAGCACCTGTCACGCTCAGGGTCGGGGTCCAAGTGCGGTTCAGCAAACCTTGCACGGGGTCGGTCGTGGTGGGCAGCGCAAATGCGGTGGAACCTCCGCAGTCATAGTGCGCCCACGGGAAGCGCTTGTGAACCTCGTCGCCCAATATCGCCGCAGTGGCTTTGGCTTGCGCCAGCCGGTCTTTGGGCACCTCGCAATGAAAACTGGCAGGCAGCAGCCGCCCTGTTGCGCTGTCTTCCAGTCGATCCAGCACCTGGCGCATGATGCGAAAGCTGGACGGCACCAAGCCACTGGCATCACCCGAGTGAATGCCTTCGGTCAAAATTTCAACCTTCAGCACCCCAGTTGCCATGCCACGCAAGCTGCTGGTCAGCCACAGTTGATCGTAGTTACCAGCGCCCGAGTCCAGGCAAATCACCAAGGCCACGTCGCCCAAGCGATTGCGTGCGGGGTCGCGCAAGGCATCAACATAGGGCAGCAGATCGCGTGAGCCACTTTCTTCGCAAGTCTCAATGAGCCCGACGATGCGCGGATGGGCAACCCCTTGGGCCTTCAAGGCCTGCACAGCGGCAATGCTGGCGTAAACGGCATAGCCGTCGTCCGCGCCCCCTCGCCCAAACAGTTTTCCGTTTTCATACTTGGGTGTCCACGGCCCCAAGTCAGACCTCCATCCAGAAAACTCAGGCTGCTTGTCCAGGTGGCCGTACATTAAAACGGTTTGGGCTGACGGTGCTTTGACCGTCGCGTCAGTTGCCTTGCCGTTTGATGCAGGAATTTCAAAAAACAGCACTGGCGTGCGACCCGGCAGGCTGATGAGTTCGAGCGTCAGTCCCTCAACTTTTTGCGCGCGCACCCAGTCTGCCGCGTTGCGTATCACTGTATCAAGATAGCCGTGTGCCGCCCAGTCGGGGTCGAACATGGGCGACTTTGCTGGAATGCCGATGTAATTCGTGATTTGGCCGACGATGTCGCTATCCCACTGCTGGCTAACTTGGCTGAGCGCTTGGGCGCTGTTCAGCGCGGATTGGGGAACTCTGGCGTTCATGACACACTCCTAGGTTGCATAAAAGACTCAGATACAGATTATGCGTTTTCTTTACGGCGCCCGCGCCCTTTTTGCCCTGCTAACCCTGATGGTGTTGAGCGCCTGCGCGGGCAACCCCGACACCCTTCCTGCCGGTACAAACCGTGATGACGTGCTGGCAACCCTGGGGCAGCCCACCGCTATGTGGCCGCTGGTCAACGGCGAACGTTTACAGTACTCCAGCCAGCCCTGGGGGCAGCAGGTTTACAACGTGGACTTGGACGGCAACGGACGCGTAGTGACCGCCACGCAAGTCATGTCGCAAGTGGCGTTTGCAGGGGTTCAGGTCGATGTTTGGCGCATGCAAGACGTGTTGCGTGATTTTGGCAAACCCGCGTTAGTCGCGCGTGTTCATTCGTTTGATGGCAGCGTTTGGAGTTACCGTTACGCTGAGCCGTTTGGGCTTAACAAGCAGTTCAATATTTTTGTGGACCCAACGGGCCTGGTGCGGCGCACCCAGGTGACCGAAGAGCCCGCACTGATTGACGACCGGGCGAGCTTGCGCAATTGACCACTCAACAACCCCCAATTCAACAACCCAATTGATCGGCCAGCGTCTTCAGGTTGGCGGCGTGCATGGTATTGGCTGGGTTGGGCGAAACGTCTTTGGGCTGCATGTGCCCAAACTCGTTGGCCCGCTCGATGTACGCTGTCTGCAAACCGCAAGTGCGCGCCGCTGCCAAGTCATCTTGGTGCGCTGCCACCAACATCACTTCGCCCGGCTCCAAGTCAAATACTCTGGCCACACCCAAATAGGTGGAAGGATGCGGCTTGTACGCGCGAAACACCTCCGCCGACAAAACACAATCCCATGGCAACCCGGCACGCTTGGCCATATTCGTCAGCAGGCCCAGGTTGCCGTTTGACAGCGAGCAAATCGTGAATTTGGTTTTCAGTCGAGTCAATCCCGCCACAGAATCAGGCCACGCGTCCAAGCGATGCCAAACTTTGTTTAAATGCTGTTTTTGGGACTCAGTCAAATGAACAATTTTGAATTGAAGGAGGATGTCATTCAAAATCAGGCGGTGCAAATCGTCGATCAGCGTCCAGCCCAGTTCGCCTGACATCACGCGGCGCATCGCCGGTTGGTAGCCAGCGCGCCAAGCCAAAGCGAACTCGCTGGCGTCAACCTGCAAATCGATGGACTTAACTTCTTTGACGATGCTGCCGTGCCAATCAACCACAGTGCCAAAAATGTCAAATGCCAAAATTCTAGGTTGCTTGTCAGTCATGGGGATGGATAGTGTTGGGGTTGAACCAAGTTTCTTAGCTGAACTTCACCGTCAACGCAGACAGCGGCGCGTCAAATTCAGCTGCCCAGGTTTCTCCGGCGTTCACGGGCCATGCATCCGTCCATGTGCCGGTGGTGACCACATCGCCTGGCAGCAAGTCCGGCGCGTTGGGGCATTGGTGCAACTCATTCAAAAAGTAGTGTAGCGCCAACATCGGGCCGTCAAGGACGTTGCGTCCGCAACCGAGTTCCTTGATTTCGCCATTCAGTGCCAACTCGACCTGGCACTGAGCCAACACCTCATTGAACTTGGTAACGGACTCAGCCACGTCGCGCACAGGCATTTTTTTGCCGATCAGAAGGCTTGAATGGAGACCACCGTCCGCCACGGTCATGGCGGCCAAAAACTTCCAGTCTGGGGCATGTGATTGCACCACTTCAAAGCCAGGTGCTACCCATTCGAGGCAGTCAAAAAGGGCATCGACTGACGCGTCGGGCGGTGGCGTTGCCCTCAAGCCAAAAACGACTTCCGGTTCGAGTCGTGGCTGAACCTGGCCTTGCAGTGAGACCGTTGCCGACCCCTCGCATTGCTGCAATGTGGTGTTCCACACCGTTCCCCAAACCGGAGCAAATACGTTGTACCGTGGCCAAATGCCCCGGTTGGTAAATCCAATTTTGTAGCCGCGTGGCAATTCGCCGCGCTGGCTTCGCAAGCGTCTTACTTGCAATGCAACTTGGTACGCCTCAGCCACGCTGTCGCTGAAGGTGGCCTGGTCTTGGGCTGACCAAAGCTTTGCAGCGTCGTAATAAGCCAGTATGTGTTCAGGCGTCATGGGCGCGATCTCAAATATAAATGCACAGTGTTTGGCGAATCGACTTGTCAGCGCGAAAACTTGAAGACAGCCGTACCTGCCCAAAAATTCGGCCCTGTTCTGACCACCCGCCCTTCCTGCAAGCCAAAACTGTCTGAAACTTTCAACTCGTTTCGCATCGCCAAGGCTTCAAAGTCAGCAAAAGTACCAACGCGGATGTTGGGTGTGTCATACCATTGGTAAGGCAAACGCTTGGTGACCGGCATGCGGCCCATTAGTACGCTCAGTCGGTTAGGCCAATGCCCAAAATTGGGAAATGCCACGATACCCGTGCGCCCAACCCGCGCCGTTTCCCGTAGCATGACTTCAGCGTTGCGCAAGTGTTGCAGAGTGTCGATTTGAAGGACTACATCAAATGAAGCATCATCAAACAGAGTCAAACCTTCGTCCAGGTTGAGTTGGATCACGTTGACACCACGCTTCATGCAAGCCAATACATTGGCGTCGTCAATTTCAATGCCATACCCGCTGCAGTTTCTTTGGGTTTGAAGATGCGCCAGCAGGCTGCCGTCGCCGCAGCCCAAGTCCAGAACCCGCGAACCGGTGGGTACCAGGCTGGCAATCGCCTGTATCGTGGCAATGTCGCTCACAGTGCGACCTCCAGCCTGGACTTTGGGGAATGCTGAGCACCGTTTGCCAGGCTCACATTGTCCTGATGAATTCCGTCAAAGTACGACCGCACCGCGCCCATGTAGCGTGAGTCATCTAACAAAAAGGCGTCATGCCCATGGGGGGCGTCAATTTCGGCGTAGCTGACCTCTCTGCGATTGGCAACCAGCGCCTTGACCAATTCGCGGCTGCGTTTAGGGGCAAAACGCCAGTCGGTCGTGAAGCTTACAAGTAAAAATTTGGCTTTGGCACGGGCAAGGGCTAAGTTGAGGTTGCCGCCAAATTGGCGGGCCGGGTCAAAGTAGTCAAGTGCCCGCGTGATCAGCAAGTAAGTGTTGGCATCAAAGTACTCGGCGAATTTGTCGCCCTGGTAACGCAGATAGCTTTCAATTTGGAACTCTACCTCTTGCGTGCTGTACTTGTACTCTGGTCTATTTAGAGGCGCGGCATTATCTGCATCGCCAGCCAAGGTCTGTTGCCGTCCAAACTTTTCGTTCATCACATCGTCGCTCAAATAAGTGATGTGACCGATCATGCGGGCGATACGCAAACCCCGCTTGGGTTTGGTTTCCAATTTAGAGCCATCTGCATAAAAGTTCCCGGCCTGAAAATCGGGGTCGGTGACGATGGCTCGACGCGCTACCTCGTTGAAGGCGATGTTTTCAGCGGTCAGGTTGGGCGCACTTGCAATCACAACGGCATAGCGAACCCGTTCGGGGTGTTGCAGCGTCCAGCTTAAGGCTTGCATGCCACCCAAAGACCCGCCCATCACTGCCGCCAAGGTGTTGATGCCCAGCGCGTCGAGCAGTCGGGCTTGGGAATTGACCCAGTCTTCGACCGTCATCACCGGAAAGTCCGCGCCGTAAATTTTGTTGTGTCCGTACAGAGCTTTTGGATTGACGTGCATGGGGCCGGTAGAACCAAAGCACGACCCTAAATTGTTGACACCAATGACAAAAAAGCGCTCAGTGTCGACCGGTTTTCCCGGGCCAATCATGGTGTCCCACCAGCCTTCTGATTTGGGCTGGCCCTCGTAAACGCCGGCAACATGGTGCGATGCATTCAGGGCGTGACAAACCAAGACAGCGTTGGACTTGTCAGCATTCAATGTGCCATAGGTCTCGAAGCTCAAATCGTATTGGCCGATGCTTTCGCCACTTCGCAAGGGCAGCTCGGCTTCGAAGTGCATGGATTGTGGAGTGGCGATCATTGAGAGAGCTATTTTTAGGCGCAAAAAAACCGACGTCGCTTCAGCTTGGGCTAAAGGCGATGCCGGGTTGGCGCGCATCTTTAGCTGCATTTGTTAAGCGCCCGCAAGCTGTGGCAAATCGGCGCTTACAAAGTATAGCAAGCTCAACCCGTCGCAACCAAATCAATTGAGCCACTCCTTTCGCTGCAGACTATCGTTTAACCGAGCACAGCGCCTTGAAGTTACCCCGGTTGCCAAGGATGAATGAAATGGCTCGATTTTTGCTTTATTTTGGTGCGTATTTATAATTTCAGCCGAAAGCGCACCATTTCAAGTCATATTACATGCAAAGGTCATTATGGAAGCACTAAAACAGGGCTCAGATGTTTTGTTCATCTTATTGGGCGGCATCATGGTGCTTGCCATGCACGCTGGGTTTGCGTTTTTGGAACTGGGAACAGTCCGTAAAAAGAACCAGGTCAACGCACTTATCAAAATCTTGGTCGACTTTTCAGTCTCCACGGTGGTGTATTTTTTGGTCGGTTACAGCGTCGCTTACGGCACCAATTTTTTGGTGGGCGCGGAACAACTGGCCGCCAAAAACGGCTACGAATTGGTGAAATTCTTCTTTCTTTTGACCTTTGCGGCTGCCATACCCGCCATCATTTCAGGAGGCATTGCCGAGCGAGCCAAGTTTTGGCCTCAGCTATTGGCAACTGCTGTCATCGTGGGGCTGGTCTACCCCTTGTTTGAGGGCTTGGTCTGGAACCAACGCTTTGGAGTTCAAGCCTGGATCAAAGCAAGCACGGGCGAAGAGTTTCATGACTTTGCGGGCTCAGTTGTAGTGCATGCGGTGGGTGGTTGGTTGGCCTTGCCTGCCGTCATTTTGCTGGGTGCGCGGGCAAACCGTTACCGCAAGGATGGGTCAATCAGCGCGCATCCACCCTCAAACATTCCTTTTTTAGCACTGGGCGCATGGATTTTGACGGTCGGTTGGTTTGGCTTCAATGTCATGAGCGCGCAAACCATCGACAAAGTGTCGGGCTTGGTCGCAGTCAACTCTTTAATGGCCATGGTCGGTGGCACTTTGGTGGCTTTGGTGCTCGGTAAAAATGACCCTGGCTTTATTCACAACGGTCCGCTGGCAGGTTTGGTGGCCGTGTGTGCCGGGTCAGACCTGATGCACCCGCTAGGCGCCCTGGTTGTGGGCGGCATTGCAGGCGCCATTTTTGTTGTGATGTTCACCTTGACCCAGAACAAATGGAAAATTGACGATGTCCTCGGAGTTTGGCCTTTGCATGGCCTGTGTGGCACTTGGGGGGGATTGGCCGCAGGTATTTTTGGCAACAAAGCCATGGGCGGCTTGGGTGGCGTCAGCTTTACCGCGCAGCTGATCGGCACGGCCATGGGGGTGGCCTGGGCCTTTTTGGCCGGTTTCATTCTCTACCGCTTGCTCAAAGCAACGATGGGTTTGAGGCTGACGCAAGAAGAAGAATACGAAGGCGCAGACCTGTCAATTCACCGCATTGGATCGACACCTGACCGAGAGGTGAACTGGTGAACTGACTTCGCCTCACTCGCGCCTACCGAAGCACCAGCACTGGCGTGGTCGAGTGCGTCAGCACATGCTGGGTTTCGCTGCCGAGCAGTAGGCGCTTGATTCCTTTGCGACCATGCGACGCCATCACAATCAGGTCGCAACGGTGTTTTTTGGCCGCAGAGATGATCGCCTCAGCCACTAAATCAGACTTGACCACAACCACTTTGGTGCTAACCCCTCTTGTCACGCCAATTGTCTTCACGGCATTCACCATGTTCTGGCCGCTTTCTGCCCATTGAGCCTCGATTCGTGCAACCTCGGCCGGAGCCAGTGCAACGCCACCTTCGAAATAGCTCACCGGGTAGCGTGCCACCACAGTCAGCCCCACCAGCTCGGCATCGCAAAGTGCGGCCAGCGCAACCGCATGACCCACTGCCTTTTTTGACAGACTCGAACCGTCCGTTGCGACAAGAATTCGTTTGTACATAGTGGCTCCAATCAAAGTTGAAGCCTTAAGCGTAAGGCGAGGGTTGACCTCCAGACTTGATTCAAATCAATTGACCGCCTGAAAATTTGACCTTCAGTCTTGCACGGGAAAATGAGTCTCAATCAGCGTCCCCACGCCTGCCTCGCTGCTGATGGTCACATTCCCCTTCAGCAGTTGAGCAGGTTCACGCAGGCCCATCAAGCCTAACGAATTAGGTTTGCGCGGATCGGCCACTGAAAACCCCAAACCGTTGTCGCGAATGCTTAATTTGACGGCTTGCGAACTCTTTTCAATGTGAACTTCGACCTTGGACGCCTGCGCGTGCTTGGCAACGTTGGCCAGCGCTTCCATCACGTTCGTCAAAATGTCAGCCAAGCGGGCCAGCATGGCATCTGTACGAATCGTCGCATCGGCGGGGAACGGAATTTTTGCAGTCGACAGGGAGGATCTACACGAGAATTTGGGTGTGGTCAGCCCGTGCCGTGTTGAGCGAGAATCTCGCAACGCCCTCGGGTTGCTCCTCGGGGTGCTATTTATTCAAACTATCTGAAGCCCGCATGAAAATCGAAAAAAACACCGTCGTCACCCTCAAATACAAAGTTTCAACAGCTTTGGGCGTGCTGATAGAAGAAGTCAAAGAACCCATGGCTTACCTGCATGGTGGTTACGACAACACTTTGCCAAAGATCGAAGCAGCTTTGGAGGGGCAACAAACCGGCTTTCAAACCACACTAGAGCTGCAACCTGAAGACGCCTTTGGGGTGCGCGACGAGGCTTTGGTGCAAACCATTGCGCGACGCGAC
>JANNCN010000175.1:0-38883 GCA_031386665.1 Rhodoferax sp.
TAGGCCTGGGCCAAGGCCGACGAGGCGGAGAAAGCGGTCAACAAGGCCGCGACAGTGAAGGTGGTGGCAGACAGGCCAAATTTGGGGTTCATGGGGGTTCCTGAAAAGTCGAAGGTGAAAGGCTAAAAAATCGGGCGAACACGGGGCAATCCCACATTGTGCCGCGAGCCCGTGGCAATGCCCATCGGGTGTAGCCCCAACGCTTTGGGCGGAATTGCGATGCGCTAGCGGCCCTGCAGGGCGACCCCGATCACAATCAATGCCTGCCCACCCTTTTCACCAGAACCCAAGCCACCCATGAGCCAATCTGCATTGAATGTCCTCGGCAAACCGCTGGTGCCTTGCTCTTACGACCCGCTCACCGGGTACTACCGCGACGGCTGTTGCAACACCGATGACGAAGACCAGGGCACGCACGTCATCTGCGCCCGCGTGACCCAAGAGTTTTTGGACTTTTCGCGGGCCAAAGGCAACAACCTGATGACCCCCAGGCCAGAGTTCAGGTTTGCCGGCCTGAAGCCTGGCGACCGCTGGTGCCTGTGCGCGACCCGCTGGAAAGAAGCTTTGCAAGCCAATGCTGCCCCGCCTGTGGTTCTGGCCAGTTGCCATCTGGAAGCGCTGGCGCATGTCAGCCTGGACACGCTGCAAGCCCATGCGGCGGTTTGAACGGCAGCCAGCGAAATTTACAAAAGGATCAACCCATGACTGAAGATTCAAGATGTTGCGGCACCGGCACCTGCATGATCAATGCAGAGGGCCGCTGCTGGTGTGGCCAGCAATGGGATGGCGACACCCTGTACCGCCCAAGCACGGGGCTTGAAACACCGGCGGCCAAGCCCGTTGTAGCGGAAAGTGACATGTTGGACACGCTGGACACGAAAGACGCGCGCTAAGCCATTGCTGTAGGCGACACCGGGGCCAAGGGCGGGCCTTTGTAAAACTAGGCGACACCTTGTCGGCTTGACGTGGTTTAAAGTATTTGGTCAAACACTAAACTCGTCCAAGTCTCTACTCAAGGTCAACAAGGCGCACTATGAATTTCACTCTGTCAGACACCCAAATTTACTGGCGCGACCGCGTCAAGGCCTTCATGGACGCGCACGTTTACCCGGCCGAGCCCGTGTTTGACGCGCAAATGGCTGCCTTTGGCACCAATCGCTGGCAAGTCGTGCCGATTGTGGAAGAGCTGAAGGCCAAAGCCAAAGCGGCAGGCTTGTGGAATTTGTTTTTGCCCAAAGACTCGGCCCACGAAGGCAGCCCCTACAAAGGCGCGGGTTTGACCAATTTGGAATACGCCGTTTGCGCCGAAGAAATGGGCCGCGTCAAGTTTGCATCTGAAGTGTTCAACTGCTCGGCCCCCGACACAGGCAACATGGAAGTGCTGGCCCGGTATGCGTCCGATGCCAACAAGGCGCGCTGGTTGCAGCCATTGTTGGCAGGCGAAATTCGCTCGGCTTTTTTAATGACCGAGCCCGACGTGGCCTCCAGCGACGCGACCAACATCGAAACCCGCATTGAGCGCGATGGTGACCATTACGTCATCAATGGCCGCAAATGGTGGTCGTCTGGCGTGGGCGACCCACGCTGCAAATTGGCCATTGTGATGGGCAAGACCGACCCGCTGGCTCCCAAACATTCGCAGCAATCGCAAATTTTGGTGCCTCTGGATGCCCCAGGCATTGAAATTGTTCGCATGCTGCCGGTGTTTGGTTTTGACGATGCGCCCCACGGCCACGCCGAAGTGCTGCTGAAAAACGTGCGCGTTCCGGTCGAAAACCTGCTGCTGGGTGAAGGCCGGGGGTTTGAAATTGCCCAAGGCCGCCTTGGGCCTGGGCGCATTCACCATTGCATGCGCATCATTGGCCAGGCTGAGGTGGCGCTGGAAAAAATGGTGAAACGCCTGCAATCAAGGGTGGCGTTTGGCAAGCGCATTTCAGAGCAATCGGTGTGGGAAGAGCGCGTGGCCCATGCCCGAATTGACATTGAAATGACGCGGCTGTTGACCCTGAAAACCGCCGACATGATGGACAAACTGGGCAACAAAGTGGCGCGCGCCGAAATTGCCATGATCAAAGTGGCCGGACCTTTGGCCGCCCTGCGCATCATTGACCACGCGATTCAAGCGTTTGGCGCGGCGGGTGTCAGCACCGATGCGGGTCTGGCGCGCCAGTACGCCAGCATGCGCACCATGCGCCTGGCCGACGGCCCGGACGAGGTGCATTGCCGCACCATTGCGCGCATGGAATATGGGCGTTACGGTTTGGAAAAGGGCCTAGAAAAAGCTGACAAGGTGATGGCGAAGGCCTGACCTGCCGCTGATTCGCGACATTCAAAACCAATAAGGAGCGCCAATATGTCACTTTTTTCCATGGCAGGCCAGGTGGCCGTCATCACCGGGTCCAGCATAGGCATTGGAAAAGCCATTGCGCGGCGCATGGCCGAGCAGGGTGCCAAAGTGGTGATTTCAAGCCGCAAAGCCGAGCCTTGCGCCGAAGTCACGGCTGAGCTGAACAAGCTGTTTGGCCCCGGCACGGCGATCTCCATCCCCGCCAATATCTCAAGCAAAGAGCAGCTGCAAAATTTGGTGAACGAAACCAACCGCCAGTTCGGAAAAATCGACGTGCTGGTTTGCAACGCCGCCAGCAACCCTTACTACGGCCCGATGGCGGGCATTGAAGACGACCAATTTCGCAAGATTTTTGAAAACAATGTGCTGGCCAATCACTGGCTCATCGGTTTTGTGGCCCCGCAAATGATTGCGCGCAGAGACGGCTCCATCGTCATTGTCAGCAGCATTGGCGGCCTGCGCGGCACGCCGGTGATTGGCGCTTACGGCATTTCCAAAGCGGCAGATTTGCAACTCGCCCGCAATTTGGCGCACGAGTACGGCCCGCACAACGTGCGCGTGAACTGCATCGCCCCAGGGTTGATCAAAACCGACTTTGCCAAAGCCCTGTGGGAAGACCCCGAAAGCTTGAAACGCCGCACATCCACCACGCCCTTGCGCCGAATCGGCGAGCCCGATGAAATTGCCGGGGCTGCGGTGTTTTTGGCCTCCAAAGCCGGGTCGTTTGTGACAGGGCAGACGATAGTGGTGGACGGGGGCGTGACAATCTGATTCCCTCTCTAAATCATCCGTGAAGGTTGTTGCACCTCCTAGCCGTGCTAAAGCACTGTCTTCGTCGGTGCGCCTACTTCACGAATGATTGAGAGACGGAATAACCCCGATTCACTTATGCATACCTCAGCGATTGTTCTTTTCTCTGGCGGACAAGACTCCACCACCTGTCTGGCGCACGCGCTGCAGCACTACGACCGGGTTGAGACGATTGCGTTTGACTACCGTCAGCGGCACCGGGTTGAGCTGGACGCGCGGCTCAATGTGCTGCGCGAAATCAAAACGCAGTTCCCGGCTTGGGGCAAAAAACTAGGGCAGGACCATTTGCTGGATTTGGCGGTGTTGGGCGATGTGAGTGAAACCTCAATCACGCGGGACACGGCTTTCAAGATGGAGCAAAGCGGCCTGCCCAACACCTTTGTGCCAGGTCGCAATTTGCTTTTTTTAACGTTGGCGGCAGCGGTTGCGTACCGACGGGACTTGCAGGTGCTGGTGACCGGCGTTTGTGAGGCTGACTTCTCAGGCTACCCCGATTGCCGCGACGACACCATGAAAGCGATGCAACTGGCCTTGAGTTTGGGCATGGACAAACGTTTTTTAATCGAAACCCCGCTGATGTGGATTGACAAAGCTGCCACATGGCGGCTGGCCGAGCGCCTGGGCGGGCCGAACTTGGTCGATCTCATCATTGAGCACACCCACACCTGCTATCTAGGCGACCGCGAGCACCGCCACGCCTGGGGCTACGGCTGCAGCAGCTGCCCCGCGTGCGAGTTGCGTGAGCGGGGCTATGCGCGGTTTGTCGGCGGTGCTTGATCGTTTACGAATACATCAGACATTCAAGCACTCTCATTACGGCTTCATCGACGTCTGCGACATGTGTTGCGCCTGGCAATTCAAACTCGGGGAATAAACAGAAAACGGGCTTCCCAAGTTTGAGGCCAAATGCCATTTCAGACAGCGTACCCATGCCGCCGCCAATAGCCACAAGGCAAAGGCTGCTGCG
This sequence comes from Rhodoferax sp., assembly GCA_031386665.1. Taxonomy (GTDB): domain Bacteria; phylum Pseudomonadota; class Gammaproteobacteria; order Burkholderiales; family Burkholderiaceae_C; genus JANYCG01. The sequence continues at coordinate 4,125 of JANNCN010000175.1, forward strand.
CGCAATCAGTGCATTGCGCATTTCTCCCATCCCAGTCGGAATGGCGACACTCAAATAGGCATTTGCTGCTTCGTCATCGTTTTCGGGCAACAGGCCAATGACCGTGCCGCCCGCTTCATAGGCACCACGCGATGCGGCTTCCATCACACCACCACGACCGCCACAAACGATGGCCAAACCACATTGCGCGAGGCGTTGGGCTATTTGGAAGGCAGCTTCGCACAGCACAGCATCTCCATCGCTCGGACCAATGACGGCAACGGCTTGCTTGAGGCGTTGAGGGCTTTTTTGCAGCTCAGCGATCCGCTGTTCAAGCACCGATAGTTTGCGCTCAATGAATTCTTTTTCGACTGCCAAGGGCATCGCCTGCTCCTAAAACCAACGCACATATGAACATCAGTACCAACGACATCGCTGCAGCACCGGCAAAGTCGCTACCGCCATCACCGACTTTGGCCAGCAGCATCAACGGCAAAATATTGAGCTGTGTGCCGACTAAGGCAAGCGCCGTGCCGTAAGTGCCCATCGCTACGCTGGATACAAAAAATGTCGATGACAATACGGTTGGCGCAATGGCTGGCAGTACGGTGTGTCGCCAGGCCTGCCAGGGTGTAGCGCCCAAAGTGCGGGCGGCAAGCAAGGGTGCTGCATCAAGGTTTGCAAATACCGGGTACAGCTGCAAGGCGACGCGCGGTATCAAATAGTAGGCATAGGCAAACGCCAAGCCGCCCACGCTGTAAATCCAGCTGCCGATGATCGCTGTATCGGCCCCTGCCATCCCCAGCAGTTGCGTGACAAAACCTGCACGGCCAAACGCCAGAATGAAGCCATAGGCGATCACCAGCCCTGAAAACGCCAACGGCAAGCCCAGTAGCGACAGCATGAGCTGACGCCGCCCTGGGCTTTGACGGGCCAGCTCCATGGCAATGGCGGTGCCAACCAGCGCTGAAATCACGCCCGAGATCAAACCCAGCAGCAACGTGTTGCGCACTGCCACCATGAATTGCGGATCGCGCCACAAACGCGCAAATGCAGCACCACCCCCTTCAAACGCCTCGGGCACAAGCGCAGCCAATGGCGCACCCAAAAAGAGCGCCATGAACACCCAGGCCGGCCATGCACCAAAGCGTCTGATCATCTGGACGTGCGTTATTTGCTCAACACTGCGGCAGCCCACAGCCGGTCAACCTCGGGCTTGGCAGCCGAGGCTTTGACCACATCAAGCGGCCTGAGTTGCGGCGCGGCGGGCATCTTGGCGGCGACATCGGCGCTGAGCGCAATACCTGGCACCGAAGGCCGCACGAAGCCCTGCGCAAACAGCGACTGCCCCGCCTCGCTCATGATGAAGTTGAGCCACAGCTTGCCAGCGTTCGGGTTGGGCCCGCCCTTGACCAAGCTGATGGCATACGGTGCTGCGGCGCTGGCCTCTTGTGGAATCACAACCTCGACCGCATCGCCCATACCATCGATGTGCTTGGCTTTAAGCCCATCGTTCTCATAGCCAATCCAGATCGGAATTTCGCCCTTCAGAAACTTGGCGTAAGGTGTTGTTCCTTCAACCCGCTGCACGTTACCCGCAGCATGCAGCTTGGCCAAGTAGTCAATGCCTGGTTTGACGTTGTCAACACTGCCACCATTCGCAAACGCTGCTGCAAAAGTCAGTACCTGGCCGACACCGGTGGAGCGTGGGTCGAGATAAACGACCGTGTTTTTGTATTCAGGCTTGAGCAAATCAGCCCAGCCAGCGGGGACGTTTTTCACCAGCTTTTTGTTGACCAGAAATGCGATATAAAGGGTGTGAATGGTGAACCAGCGGCCATCCGTCTCGCGGAATACTTCGGGCAATTTCTCAAAATTCACGGGCTTGAACGGGGCCACCACGTCTTTTTTGACCGCGTCTACCGCCGACGCTGCAAAGTAATAGGCGGTATCGGCTTGCGGGCGGCGGCGCGTTTTCTCCAGCGCCACTACGGTCGCGGCAGAGCCCAAGTCGTTGTAAGTCAACTCGACTTCGGGGTAACGTTTTTTGAAGTCACGGAACAATGACTTCCAGTTGGCCCACTCGGGCCCAGTGTCAAACGAGACGACCAAGCCTTCTTTCTCCGCTTCAGCGTACAGGGCTTTTTCACCTGCATAAAGCTCTGGGCCGGTAAAGGAAAAAGAGGATGGTACAAGCAGGCTGGAGGCTGATATTGCCGCGGCTTGAAGAATGTTTCTACGTTTCATAGGAAGCTCCTTGGGATGGGTTAAATCAAGTTCTCGAAATCAACGGTCTAGCAAACAAATGTGTTCGGGCGCGATGGCAATGGCGTCCTTGGGCAGGCTGCGCGATTCGCACAGCATCGGTACGGACGCACCGGGCATATGAAAATCAAAGCGTGAGAGCGAGCCCAAGTAGCGCTGCGCGCCAACATGGCCTTTGATGCGGTTCAGGGTTCCTTCAGCGGGATCGATTTGCACATGCTCTGGCCGAATGAGGGCATGGACGCTTTGCCCGGCTCTGCGCTGTTGCGTCGGGGTAAACAACTTGGCGAATCCGAAGTCCGTCAGGTCTTGCGCCAGCACGGTGCCTTTAAAAATAGAAGACAAACCCACAAACTGCGCAACAGCAGTGCTGGCGGGTCGCTCGTATATCTCTTTCGGTGTGGCCAGTTGCAGCAAGCAACCGTCTTTGAGCACCGCAACGCGGTCCGCCATGGCGAGCGCTTCTTCCTGGTCATGGGTCACGAGTAGGGTGGTAGCGTTAAAGCGCTTCTGAATTTCACGAATCTGATCGCGCAACTGCCCGCGAATGCTGGCGTCCAACGCGGACAAGGGTTCATCCAGCAGCAAAGCTTTCGGGTCAATCGCGAGGGCGCGGGCCAGCGCCACACGCTGCTGCTGCCCGCCGGAGAGTTGGGCGACCGCACGATCTGCAAAGGCCGGCATACCGACAGCATCCAGAAGCGCTTTGGCCTTGGCATCGCGCGCGTCCTTGGCAACTTTGCGCAGCTTCAAGCCATAGGCAATGTTATCCAGCACGTTGAGGTGTGGGAACAGCGCGTAGTTTTGAAATACCATGCCAATGTTTCGCCTGTGTACGGGCGTGTTCGCCAGGTTCTGCCCGCCTAGCTGGATGCTGCCGCTGTGCCCAGTGGTCAAACCCGACACCAGCTTCAGCAAGGTTGACTTGCCCGAGCCGCTGGGGCCAATCACGGCGACCAACTCACCGGTATTGACGGCCAGAGACAAATCATTCAGGCCCTGATTCGTTCCGGGATACTGGTAGCTGACGTTTTGAAATTCAAGGCTCATGTTCTTCTGCCGATGCTTGATGAAATCAGCGCAGACATCGCAGCCAATAGCAGCAAAATCACGGTCGCCGCACAGGCAAAACCTGTGGCGCCATAAAACGCTTGCAGCAAAACCACTGGATAGGTGCGAAACTGAAAACTGGTGAGCAGATTGGACAAGCCAAATTCCCCGACTGACAGGGCTGCCACCATCACCAAACCACTGAGCAAGCTGTGCCGTAAATTGGGCAGCACCACACCTGAGAACTGAGCCCACGGTGATGCACCCAACGTAGCGGCGGCGTCTTCAAGCGCGTCAAGCTGCAAGTGGCGCAAATCGGTGATCAGCGTGTTGGTCAAATACGGTAGCGTGTAAATCGTGTGCGCCGCAATCAGCAACGGCAGCGAGCCCAGCCAGGGCAGCCAGTCCGTGTTGAAAACAATCAGGTAACCAAACCCCAGCGTGATGGTGGGCACGGCCACCGGCATGGCGCTAACCACACGCGCCGCCCAACTGCCCGCGCGCCCAGCTCGGTGGTAGAGCGAGTACGCCAACGGCAACGCCAATACGGTATTGATCACGCACGCACTAAGGGCCACCACCAGGCTGGTGCCAAAGGCTTTGCGAAAAGAGGTGTCTAGCCACAAATCCTGGTACCAGCGCCCGGTGGTGCCTGTGGGCAGCAAGGTATTTGTCCACGTGCCGCCCACACTTCCCAGCAATAGCAAGCCCATTGGCAACAGCAAATAGCATCCGTAGGCGATGCTGATCCCTTTGATCACAATGTGCCTTCGTGTTGGTGAAGTCTCGTCATTTTCTAAAAAGTAATGTGTTTAACAATTTTTCGGTAAGCTTTTGCATCCTAGCTATAAAATCATCGGTGTTGTTTGACGGATTGGAATGAATGGTTGAATAATTAGAAAGTGTTTTTAGTAAAATTGTCATAAAAATGACCGTCGCTGCTGATGAAAAGACTCTGCCCCACCATTCACGAGCTGTTGGCCTTCGATGCCGTTGCGCGCACAGAGAGCCTGACCCAAGCGGCCAGCATCCTGTGCATCACGATCAGCGCCGTGAGCAAACAAATCTCAAGTCTGGAGGGGTTCGTGGGTCGACAACTGCTGCAGAAAAGCGGGCGTGGCGTGGCGTTGACCAGTCACGGACAGATTTACTGGCAAAAAATCTCTGGCAGTCTCCGCGCTCTAGAAACTGCCACCTTCGAGATGCGGTCGGGTGATGGCGACACTGGAATTTTGACCTTGGCCAGTGTACCGACGTTTTTAACCAAGTGGTTGATCCCCCGACTTCCTGATTTTCGCAAAACGGCACCCAACGTGACGCTAAGTTTCAGCCAGCACCTGGGTGCGTTTGACGAGATGCCCGCCGGTGTGGACATCGCCATTCGCTACGGCCATGGCGAATGGCCAGGCGTAGTGTCTGACTACATTTCGGGCAAAGAGTTTGTGCTAATCGCCTCCCCCGACTTGGTGGCTAGTGATCACTTGAAATCGCCGCCAGACATCCTCAAGAGCACGCTGCTGCACCATGACGGCGCGCCGACTGCCTGGCGACAATGGGCTTCTAACAGTGGCGTGGCCGAGTCAAGCGTTCGGTCTGGCCCACGCTTTGCGCAGTATTCAGCGGTGATACAAGCCGTGGTGAGCGGGCTGGGTGTTGGACTTGTTCCCCGTATTCTGGTGCAGCAAGAGCTGGCAGATACCTATGTAGTGGTGCCGTTCGGCGAGCCGATCACGGTCAATCAGGGGCATTACCTTTGCTTTAAACCCGAGCGCGCGCGACTACCTGTTCTGGCCGCATTCCGAAGCTGGGTGTTGGCGCAGGTGTCGACCTGATACGCTCAAATTCACCACAATTGTGGTAAAAAAATGCCCAAATTCAGAATTTTTCTCGAATTGTGAAATAAATATGCCTCTAGCCCACGATTAATGGACATAGTTTGCTATATAAATAATTTCAACGCAATTGAAGACTAAATTCGACCTTCGTCCACCGCATGGCAGGCAATCTGGCTGCCGTCGGTCATTTTCAAAACCGGACGCTCCACCCGGCAGCGCTCATTGGCGTGCGGGCAGCGCGGGTTGAAGGCGCAGCCCGGCGGCGGGTTCAGGGGGTTGGGCACCTCGCCTTGCACGGGGGTGCGGGCGCGGCCGACGTCGTGCATTTTGGGAATCGCGTCCAGCAGCATGCGGGTGTAGGGGTGGCGCGGCTGGGCAAACAGCGTTTGTTTGGGGGCCAGTTCCACCAAACGACCCAGGTACATCACACCCACCTGGTCGCTCACGTGGCGCACCACGGCCAGGTTGTGCGAGATGAACAGGTAGGTCAACCCCATGTTGCGCTGCAGGTCTTTCATGATGTTCAAAACCTGCGCTTGCACGCTCACATCCAGCGCACTGGTGGGCTCGTCGCAAACCAGAAAATCAGGTTGCGTCGCCAAGGCGCGGGCGATGGAAATGCGCTGACGCTGCCCGCCCGAGAACTGGTGCGGGTACTTCACGGCGTCCAGCGGGCTTAACCCCACCGACTGAAGCAGCCCGGCAACGCGGTCTGTCAAGGCGGCGGGTTCGGTGACCAGGCCGTGTTCAGCCAGTGGCTCGCCCACAATGTCTTGCACCAGCCAGCGCGGGTTGAGCGACGCATACGGATCCTGAAAAATCATTTGGATGCGGCGGCGCAGTTGGCGGCCTTCAGGGGTTTTGAAGGCAGCGTGCGCGTCTTGACCGTCAAAATTGAAGCCGCCACGGGTGGGGGCGTACAAGCCCACCAGCAGCTTGGCCACGGTGCTTTTGCCGCAACCCGATTCACCCACCAAAGCCAGAGTTTTGCCTTTTTCAATCTCGAAACTCACGCCATCCACGGCATGCAGCAAAACCCGGGGTTTGCGCTCGAGCACGCGGTTGAGCCACGGGGCCGACACGTCGAAAGTCATGGCGAGGTCGGTGGCCTGAACTAGAGCGGCTGATCTGTTGACCCCCACGCTTGATGCGTTTTGTTCTGCGCTGCTCATCGTGTCGCCCCGTCATGCAGCCAGCAGGCGGCGCGGGTGGATCCGGCGTTCATCAGGTCGGGGCGGTCTGTTTTGCACCGGGCGAAGACTTCAGGGCAGCGCGGGTTGTAGGCGCAGCCGACTGGAATCGCGTTCAGGCGAGGCATGGCACCGTCAATTTGGCGCAGGCGTTCGCGGTCTTGGGTGATGTCGGGAATCGCCGCCATCAGGCCATCGGTGTAAGGGTGAGCGGGGCGGTTGATGACGGCCTGCACCGGGCCGATTTCAGCAATGCGCCCAGCGTACAGCACGGCCACGCGGTCGCAGGTTTCGGCAATCACACCCATGTCGTGGGTGATCAACATCACGGCGGCACCCCGGTCTTTGCAGATCTTCTTCAACAGCGAGATAATTTGCGCCTGAATCGACACGTCCAGAGCGGTGGTCGGCTCGTCGGCCACGATCAATTGCGGTTCTGCCGCCAAAGCCAGCGCAATCACCACCCGCTGGCGCATGCCGCCGCTGAACTGGTGCGGGTAATGGTCAATGCGCTCAGCCGCCGCTGGAATCCCCGTGTCTTGCAGCAGCGAGATGGCGCGGGCCTTGGCCTCTTTGGGGTTAACGGGCAAGTGCGCCAAAATGGTTTCAATCAGCTGTGCGCCAACTGACATCAGCGGGTTGAGTGAAGTCAACGGGTCTTGAAAAATGGCCCCAATGCGCCGCCCCCGAATGTGCCGCATGGCGTCGAACCCCAGGTTGTCAATTCGCTCGCCTTGCAACAAAATTTGGCCGCCCGCGATGCGCCCCGGTGGCTCCAGCAGGCCAATGATGGCGGCACCCGTGAGCGATTTGCCCGCGCCAGATTCGCCCACCACGCCCAAAATCTCGCCGGGCGCGATGCTGAATGAAATGTCGTCAATGGCCCGAAGGGTACCGTGGCGGCTAGGGAATTCGACGACGAGGTTTTTTACTTCTAAAAGGGGGGAACTCATGCGGTCACCTCAAACGCGGGTTCAGCGCGTCGCGCAGCCAGTCGCCCAGCAAATTGACGCTGAGCGAAATCGCCACCAGCATCAAGCCGGGGAACACGGTGATCCACCATTCGCCGGAAAACAAAAAGTCTTTGCCGACGCTGATCAAAGTGCCCAGCGACGGCGTGGTCACGGGTGCGCCAACGCCCAAAAACGACAACGTGGCCTCAATGATGATGGCGGTGGCGACTTGCAGTGTGGCCAGCACCATGACCGGTCCCATCACATTGGGCAGCACATGGCGGCGCATGATGCGAAACGGGGCCACGCCCGTGACGCGGGCGGCTTGCACGTATTCTTTGTTACGCTCCACCAAGGTTGAGCCGCGCACCGTTCGGGCATAGGGCACCCAGCCCGACAGCGTGATGGAGATGATCAACACCCCAAACGCTAGCGAGCCCTGCGCATTGGGAAACAGCGCACGGCCCACCCCGGCGATCAGCAGTGCTATCAAAATGGCGGGGAAAGACAGCATCACGTCGCACAAGCGCATCAACACCGAATCAACCCAGCCGCCGACAAAGCCTGAAATCAACCCGACTGTCACGCCAATCAGCATCGACAAAACAACCGAGGCGAAGCCCACCACCAAGGAGATGCGCGCGCCATACATGATGGCCGACAGAATATCCCGGCCCTGGCTGTCAGTGCCCAACAGGTATTTGGTGCTGCCATTGGCCTCCCAGGCGGGGGGCAGGCGCGAATCGCCCAGTTCCAGCGTGGCCAAGTCAAACGGGTTGTGCGGGGCAATGCTGCCTGCAAACACCGAGCTGAAAATGCACACAAAGGCCACCACTGCCGCCGCAATCGCCAATGGCGAATTGCGAAAGCTGTAGCCTACATCACCCGCCCACCAGCGGGTTACCGCGCCGATCATAGGCGCTCTTTACTTGTTGACCTTGACGTACTTCCAGGGCATTTCATTGCCAGGTTGTTGCACCATATCGATGGTCTTTTTGACGCCCCAGTTCAGTGCCTGCTGGTGCAAAGGAATGTGGCCAATGTCGTCCTGGTGGATTTTGATGGCTTCGCGGATCATCTCGTTGCGCTTTTTGTCGTCGGTTTCAGACCCGACCAGGGTGGTCAGCTCGTCAATACGGGCATTGCTGTAGGCACCCAAATTGAACTGGCCGCGCCCGCCGTCACCGGGCGACGCCATGATGGGGTACATGACGTTGTGCGCGTCCACCGTGCTGGAAGTCCAGCCCAGCATGTAAAAGCTGGTGTCGCGGCGCAAGATTTTGGGGAAGTAGGTGCCCTTGGTTTCGGCTTCCAGGTTGATTTTGACGCCAATTTTGGCCAGGTTGGCCGCAGCCGCCTGGCAAATTGCCGCGTCGTTCACATAGCGGTCGTTCGGGCAATTCAGCTTGACTTCAAAGCCATTGGGGTAACCGGCATCAGCCAGCAGTTTTTTGGCACCGTCCGGGTCAAACGCCAAGCGCTTGGCCAAATCGGGCGCAAAACCTTTGACTTGCGCCGGGAACATGCCCGCGCTGGCCACGCCCGCACCGCGCATGACGTTTTTCAAAATCGCATCTTCGTCAATGGCTTGGTAAAAAGCCTGACGCACGCGCTTGTCTTTGAACGGGTTTTTGCCTTTGACGTTAGAGAACAAAAGCTCATCGCGCTTTTGGTCCATGCCAAAAAAGATGATGCGCAGCTCGGGGCCTTGCATGACTTTCAGGTTGGCGTTGCTCTTGATGCGCTCCACGTCTTGCACGGGCACGGGCTCCATCACGTCAACTTCGCCAGACAGCAGAGCCGCCACGCGGGTGGAGTCATTGCCAATGGGGGTGAAAATCACTTCATCGACATTGGTGTCAAGCTTGCCCCAATAGCTGCCATTGCGCGAAAAAGTAGATCGCACGTTGGGCTGGCGCTCACGGGCACGGAAAGGCCCAGTGCCATTGGCACGGAATGACGCCGCGTTTTCAATGCCTTTGCGGCGATCTACTGGCTTGGTGGCTTGGTTGTCTTCGCACCACTTTTTGCTCATGATCAACAAGCCGATGAACAGGTCTGGCAAGATGGGGAAGGGCGAGTTGGTGACAAAGTCAATGGTGTGGTCGTCAATTTTTTTGGCTTCTTTTACAATGCCGACATAGCTTTTCATGTCAGAGCCGGGGTCACGAGCGCGCTCGACCGTGAAAATCACGTCGTCTGCCGTAAAAGGTGTGCCGTCATGAAACTTCACGCCTTTGCGCAAGTTGAAGCGCCACACTGTGGGTGACACTTGTTTCCAGTCGGTTGCCAAACCGGGGGTGAGTTTGTAATTGCGGTCGCGGTCGACCAAAGACTCAAACACATTGCGCAACACAGTCAGCTGCAACGATTCATTCAACGAATGGGGGTCCAGCGACAAGGCATCGCCTTGGTTGGCGATTTTCAGGGTCACGGCGGACGCTGAAAAAGAAGCCGCGACCAAGGTGGCAGCGACAAGCAAGCTAATTGAATTCTTTTGGAGTTTCATGAAAGTTTCCAGGTTGAGAAATTGAGGGTTAAAAAAGTCAGAGGGCAGCCAAAGGCATCGCCTGTTCGGCCAGGCCCGCATGCAGCGCCGAGCCCAAAGGCAAAATGTCGTCATTGAAGTCGTAACGGCTGTTGTGCAAAAAGCTGGTGCCCACTCCGTTGTCAGCGCCTTGGCCAATGCGCAAGTAAGCGCCCGGTTTGGCTTGCAGCATGAACGAAAAATCTTCAGCGCCCATGCTGGGTTCCATGTCGCGCACTACCTTATCAAAGCCGACCAGGCTTTGCGCCACCTCGGCCGCAAAGTGCGACTCGGCCACCGAGTTGATGGTCGCGGGGTAACCGTCTTCGTAGGTGACCAAGGCCGTGGCACCAAAGCCTTGGGCAATGGCGCTGCAAAGTTCTGCCAAGCGACGCTGAATGGTTGCTTTGGTTTTGGGGTTGAAGGTGCGCACGGTGCCCACCAGGGTGGCGCTGCCCGGAATCACGCTGGTGGCCGTCAATTCACCAGCGCGCATGGCGCAAATGCTGATAACGGCGCTGTCAATCGGCTTGACGTTGCGCGACACAATGCTTTGAATGGCCGTGATCAGGTGAGCGCTGACAAGCACCGGGTCCACCGTGTTGTAAGCATGGGCACCATGGCCGCCATAGCCTGTGACTTCGATTTTGATTCGGTCAGACGCCGCCATCATCGGGCCGGGGTTGACGCCAATGGTGCCCGCGCGCATGCCAGGCGAGTTGTGCATGCCATAGACTGATTGCACAGGAAAGCGGTCAAACAAACCGTCCTGCAGCATGGCGCGCGCGCCTGCGTAGCCTTCTTCACCGGGCTGAAAAATCAGCACGGCCGTGCCATCGAAATTGCGAGTTTCGGCCAGGTAACGCGCTGCGCCAATCAGCATGGCGGTGTGGCCGTCGTGGCCGCAAGCGTGCATCAAACCGGCCCTGGCGGATTTCCAGCCAAAGTCGTTGTGCTCCGGCAGGGGCAGGGCGTCCATGTCCGCTCGCAGGCCAATCATTTTGCCGCTGGTGTTCCTTTTCCCTCGAACAATCCCAACCACACCAGTTTTGCCAATGTGGGTGTGGACTTCGTCAACCCCGCAGAGTTTCAAAGCGGCTGAGACGCGGCCAGATGTGTAAATCTCTTCATAGCCCAATTCCGGGTTGGCATGCAAGTCGCGCCGAAAGGCAGTCAACTCAGGGTGAAACTGGGCGATGTGGGCGAAGGCTCGGCCACTGCCATAGGCTTTTCCACCAAGTTGGCCTGCAAGCCTTGCCGTGTTGGTTGAAATAAATGCTGAATCAGACATCAATGTCCTCCTGCCCGGCTCATGCGCAAGCGCGGGTCAACTACAAAGTAAAGCAAATCAACCACCAGGTTGATGGCCACAAAAATCAGGGCAATCAGGCACAAATAGGCGGCCATCACCGGAATGTCGGCAAAGGTAACGGCTTGAATGAACAAAAGCCCCATGCCAGGCCACTGGAACACGGTCTCAGTGATGATGGCAAACGCGATCAGGCCGCCCAATTGCAGTCCCGTGATGGTCATGACCGGAACGAGGGTGTTTTTAAGCGCATGGCCAAAATGAATGGCACGATTGCTCAGTCCCCTGGCGCGCGCAAATTTGACGTAATCGGTGCGCAACACTTCCATCATTTCTGAGCGCACCAAGCGCATCACCAAGGTCAGTTGAAACACAGCCAGAGTGATGGCGGGCAGCACGATGTGATGCCAACCGTCCAGGGTCATCAAGCCGCTTGACCACCAGCCAATTTTGACGGACTCGCCCCGGCCAAAACTTGGGAACCAGCCCAGCTGCACGGCAAACACCAAAATCAGCAAAATGCCAATCAGAAATGTAGGCAAAGACACGCCAATCAGCGAGACCGTCATGAACACATGGCTCAGGAAGCTGTTGCGTTTGAGGGCGGCGTAAACGCCCATGGGAATACCCAGAACCAGGGCCATGGTCGCGGCAACCAGGGCCAGTTCAAGTGTGGCGGGAAAGCGCTCTGAAATCAGCCGGGAGACTTTGGCACCTTGGCGTAGCGACAGCCCAAATTCGCCTTGCACGGCATTGATCAAAAAGTGCCAATACTGCACAAAAAATGGCTGATCCAAACCCAAGTCGGTGCGCAACTGGACAATTTGGTCTGGTTTGGCGTCTTGCCCGAGCAAGGACAAAACCGGGTCGCCCACGTACTGAAACAGCATGAACGCGATGAAAGCCACAACGACCATCACGATCAGGGCTTGAATCAGGCGTTGCAAAACAAAAGCGAACATGGGGCAAAGAGCAATCGAAAAAACAAATCTAACGAAGCATTTGAATTTACCAGAGCAATTGTCATGCCGATACGGGGGTTTCCATGATGCATGAGCGCTGGCGCACTCGATCAGTGCAGCCCGGCAGCAGCATTGGCGAGGCCAAAGGTTCGAAGAGCAAGATATACAACTAGACCAAGATCTAGAGTTGGAGCCTGAGCTTGCGCAGGTTCGGTCAGCCTGAAAAAACTCGTGAGACGACTTTAACGGGCTGCAAGGCGAACTTTGCCGTACCAGGCTCTGGTCTTGGTGCGAGTGTTGTCCGTGTCGGTCATGATGGCAATCCCGCGCAACGCGCCAGGCGGCTCGCCAAAGGCTTTTTCGTAGTCCGCGCGAATGTTGCGCTCGTAGTCCATCCACATGTTGAGGTTTTTGGCTCCGGACTCGACCACGATTTTGCGAATGCGATCCGTGCGGGGGCTGATGATGACGCTGCCCGGCACCCGCGTGTTGCACCAGACGTACATCAAGGTGGCGTAAGGCAAAGGTTCGCCAGAAACGGCATGAGCCAATTCAGACAGCATGGCGTTTTTGGCTGAAAACTTGCTGCGGTCGCCTTCAAATGCCAACACGATGCGCACGGGCGAATCGGCGTTGTCCCGAACCGCCAAGTCGGCCTGCGCAATCAACTCTGGTACTTTCCAGGAAAACTTGATTTGCTCCAGGTCTTCTGGCGCAATGTTCACTTGCTGGCGCAACAAACTGGCTGAAGCCAAAGCGGTGACCAACATGGCGTCGCGGCCATCGTGGCGTGTGTAGGTGTACTTAGACGCTTGTTTGCCCGGTAATTTGTAATGCTGCCAGACCGGTAAGCTTTGAGGCGGCTTTTGCTTTGCGTTTATTAAGGTGATCGGGCTTCTGGACCATGCGCTGTCGGCCACCGCCGCTTCTGATTGAGGGGCAGAATCTGTTTGATTGTCTTGTTGATCCGCAACGGGTCGGTTCAGCGATGTGGTGCAGCCTGACAGGGCCAAAACCGATACTGACATTGACACCCAAATCACGATTTGCGCAAAAGGCTTGGCTGGTGTTTTAAGGGTGAAAAGCATTCAAATGTCCAACGGGTCTGTCCAACCAATGAGCAAGCTCAAAAAAAGGCGGGTTACTTTTATTTACGTTCTTACTTTTAGATAAAAAAAATCCACCAAACCCGAAGGTCTGGTGGATTTAAAGGTCTTGATCGATGCTTTTGCTTATTTGCCCTGAGTCAATGTTAACTCAAGAACAAATTTGCATCAGCCGTTGATTAGAACGAGTGCTTCACGCCCAGGTCGAAACCAGTGGAAGAACCACCAGCGTTGGTCGTGGAACCGTTAGCTGCCCAAGCGGTGCCGCCGGAGTTGCTGATAGCTGCCAAAGTAGCGTACACGGTGCTGCGCTTGCTCAGGTCGTAGTTGTAACCAACTGCGACTTGTTTGCCAACGCCATTGTTGCCGTTGTCGGTCTGCGAGAAGGCGATTTTAGCCGTGCCCGAACCAACAGGAGCGGTAGCGCCGAGCACCCAGCCGTTCACGTCGTTAGCACCAGTGTTGGCGTCTTTCATGTACGAACCCATGATGGCAACGACGCCCAGGTTGTACGAAGCACCAATGTTAGTGGAGGTCACGTCAGTGCTGACGCTGGTCGTTGTACGGCCCCAAGCCAAACCAACGTTCAACGGACCTTGGACATAACCCAAACGGAAGCTTGTACCGCTGCCAGCGTTGGAGCCGGCAGGTGCAGCTGCGTTAGAAGCGTTCTCACCGAAGTAAGTCTGGATCTGGCCGCTGAAACCGCCGAAGTTAGGCGAGAGATAGCCGATGGTGTTGGAAGCGCGAACGGTGGTGAAACCGCCAGCAGCGCCCGACAGAGCGATGGAAGAGCCAACGCCGTTGGTTCCAAACGGATCATAGAACGTGTGGTTCCAGAAATGAGGCGTGTAGTCACGGCCCAAACGAACTTCACCGAAACCGCCCATCAGGGACAGGGTCGAACGGCGATTGAACGTGAAACCTTGCGTACCAGGACGAACGCCTGGGTTGGCACCGCTGATTGCGCTGAATGCGCCAACAGCTTGGTTGTTCACGCTGGTGGCTGCGCCTGTGCCGTCATCTGGGTTGAAACCAGCTTCCAAATGGAAACCAGCTTTCAGGCCGCCGCCCATGTCTTCAACACCAACCATACGGAACTGGCTGCTGGCAATACCGTTGTTTGACAATTGAGTCTTGTTGGAAGAATCGCCATTGCCGATTGCGAGACGCAGGTCAACAGTGCCGCTAAGGTTTACGGAAGACTGTGCAAATGCGCTAATTGCTGACAATGCAGCAATTGCTACGAGAGTTTTTTTCATTTCAATTTTCTCCAAGGTTAAACATAGGGCGCCGTCTGGGGGTACAGATACGAGAGTTTCGGCTCCCCGGGCCAACCTCCTATTTCAGGAAGTTAGGTCTATTGAAACAGAGGCGCGAAGGCTTGGCAAAGAAAAAGCCCTTATTTATTGGTAAACCCTTGGTTTTCGTTGTGGGGTTGCAACAAGTGGAGTCAATCACCAAACTCTGGGAGAAATGAGAGGTCTTTAGCTGGCTTTTTGACGTCTAAAGGACGCGATTGATATACTGATTTGGCGTTTTCAGCCATTTTTGGAATGGCGGTAAGTTAATCTGTTCAGCGCCTGCGACAAGCCAAAAAAGGCGCTGCTTAAGCACTGCCAACAAGGCGTCCAAGACGCAATCAATGCGTCAATTTGTTCATAATGTGAAATTTTGAGAGTTTAGAAACTCATGATTGACAGGCTAGTGAATCAGGCTGATCTGGCTTTGCGAACTCTGTTTGCTAGCCCTGCTCAGCGCAAGGTTTGCCCCACATTAGCCGACCAGCCCACTGTTTTAACGGCAGCGGAGCGCCAGCATGCCGGGGCCTTGATGCGCATCAACCACGTGGGCGAGGTCTGTGCGCAGGCGCTTTATGCTGCACAAGGTATAACAACCCGTAGCGAATCTCTCAAGGCGCATTATTTGGCAGCCGCAAAGGAAGAGGGGGACCACCTGGCCTGGACCCGCGCGCGGCTGGATGAGCTGGGCAGTCGCCCGTCGATGCTGAACCCAATCTGGTATGCAGGGGCGTTTGCCATGGGCTTGGTGGCGGGGCGTTTGGGCGACAAAGTGAGCCTGGGCTTTGTAGAGGAAACTGAGGCGCAGGTTCAGGCGCATTTGCAAAGCCATTTGGCTGAGTTGCCCGCAGGTGACCACGCATCGCGGGCCATCGTGGCACAAATGCGGGATGACGAAGCCCGCCATGGGCGCGAAGCGCACCAATTGGGCGCCATGCCCTTGCCAGAGCCCGTCAAGAACCTCATGCGGGCGGCGTCCAAGGTAATGACCACGGTCGCTTACCGCGTTTAATTCCAGCTCCAAATCATCCGTGCAGGTCGTTGCACCTACGCCACGCATGATTGGGTAATGGAAAAGGTGAGCTTTTCAGCCCTCAATCACCTCAAAACTGGTTGAAATTTCCGCTGTTTTGCCCAGCATGATGCTGGCAGAGCAGTATTTGTCGTGGCTCATTTGGATGGCGCGTTCAACTGCGACCGCTGGAATGCCTTTGCCCGTCACGGTGAAATGCATGCGAATGGCGGTGAACACCTTGGGGTCGATTTCTGCCCGGTCGGCGGTTAACTTGACGGTGCAGCCGCTCACGTCGTGGCGGCCACGCTTCAAAATTAGCACCACGTCGTAGGCGGTGCAGCCGCCCGCACCGGCTAAAAACGTCTCCATCGGGCGTGGCGCCATGTTTTGGCCGCCGTTATCGGGTTTGGCGGCATCGGGCGCGCCGTCCATCATCAGCGTGTGGCCGCTGCCGGTTTCTGCCAAAAATCCCATGTCGGAGCGGGTGGTCAAACCACCCGTCCAGCTGACCGTGCATTCCATGATTGTGTGCGTCCCGTGATCAAAAGTTCTATTGTCACCCACGGGTAACCACATCAGGCGTTTATGATTCCGGGCCACCCAAATTTGCCATGACTACCCAACACCTAAAACCTGCCGACTACCTGAAGAAGATTTTGACTGCCCGCGTTTACGACGTGGCCATTGAGTCTGCCTTGCAGCCCGCAGCGGCACTCAGCAAGCGTTTGCACAACACGGTTTTGCTCAAACGCGAAGACCAGCAGTCGGTGCGCACCTTCAAATTGCGCGGTGCCTACAACAAGATGGCGCATTTAACGCCAGCGCAGTTGGCCAAGGGCGTGATTTGCGCCTCGGCGGGCAACCACGCCCAGGGGGTGGCGCTGTCGGCGCAAAAGCTCAAAACCCGCGCCGTCATCGTCATGCCGTCGACCACGCCGCAGATCAAGGTGGACGCCGTGCAGGCCCTGGGCGGCGAAACGGTTTTGTTTGGCGATAGTTATTCAGACGCCTACGCGCACGCCCTGATGCTGCAAAAACAGCAGCAATTGACCTTTGTTCACCCGTTTGATGACCCAGACGTGATCGCTGGCCAGGGCACCATTGCCATGGAAATTTTGCGCCAACACCAGGGGCGGCTGGACGCGGTGTTTGTCGCTATTGGCGGGGGCGGTTTGATATCTGGCGTGGCCAATTACATCAAGTCCGTGCGACCTGAAATCAAGGTCATTGGCGTGCAAATGACCGATTCTGACGCGATGATGCAGTCAGTTGCTGCGAAAAAACGGGTGACGCTGCCCGATGTCGGCCTGTTTGCCGACGGCACCGCCGTCAAACTGGTGGGCGAGGAGACGTTTCGCATTGCCCGCAAGCTGGTAGACGACTACGTGACGGTGGACACCGACGCCGTTTGCGCAGCCATCAAAGACGTATTTGTAGACACCCGCAGCATTGTGGAGCCTTCTGGCGCCATGGCCGTGGCCGCCATCAAACAGTACGTGGACACTCACAAAATCAAAGGGGCGACCTATGCCGCCATTTTGTGCGGTGCCAACATGAATTTTGACCGCCTGCGCTTTGTGGCGGAACGAGCCGAAGTGGGTGAAGAGCGCGAGGCGCTGTTTGCCGTGACGATTCCTGAAGAGCGCGGCAGTTTCAGGCGGTTTTGCGAGCTGATTGGCGATTTGCCGTCGTTTGGGGCGGGCAAAGCCGCTGCCAAAGCCTCGCGTAACGTGACCGAATTCAATTACCGCATCAGTGACGCCAAGCGGGCTCACGTGTTTGTGGGCCTGACCACGCATGGCAAGGGCGAATCCACCAAAATTACCGCCAATTTTTGTAAACACGGCTTTGAAACCCTTGATTTAACCCACGACGAACTGGCCAAAGAGCACATTCGCCACATGGTGGGCGGCCATACGCAGTTGGCGCAAAACGAGCGGTTGATGCGTTTTGTCTTTCCCGAGCGGCCCGGCGCTTTGATGAAGTTTTTAAGCCTGATGCGACCTGGATGGAACATCAGCCTGTTCCATTACCGCAACCAGGGCGCGGATTACGGCCGCATTTTGGTCGGTTTGCAGGTGCCCGCCAGCGACACCGCTGCCTTTGCCAAATTTCTGGAAACCCTAGGCTACCCGTATGTGGAAGAAACCGACAACCCGGTGTACCGTATGTTTTTGCAGCAGTGAGTGGGCGGGGCCGCTTGAATTAGCCTCAAAGTCGCGAGCGAAAGTCTGGAAGAGACTCAGCGCTGATATCGACTTGTTTTGACCAGTTTTTGAGCTGTTTTAGGCAAAAAAGAACCTGCAGGTTCTTTTTTTGATTTTACTGCCTCAAAATGCCAAAATATGGATAAAATAGGCCTCTAGCTCTCGAAAAATATAGATAGTTTGCTATTTTTTTAATAGCATCGGGAGTTCGATTGAAGCGTTAATCGGGCCGTCTGCGGTGCTGGCAAAGTCAGCCCGTCGCGCTGTCACTGACTTCAAGAACAAACCGTCGTCAATCTTGGAGCCCACGCGGTAAGGCCGCGCGGTTTTGCCATCGAGTGAAATCAAGGCCGTGCCGCTTTGCCGTGCGGTTGACACCACGCCCACCAGCGCCATGCGGCTGGCAGCATTGACCACCGGCGCAGCCAGCACGGGCTGAAGGTTGGGTTTGCCACCGCCCAGCGCGCGGGCCAGGGCCATCGGGTCAGTGGGGGGCGCGTCGGCCACGGGCAAAGCTGCTGGCGTGCCGCCATCGGTCCGGTTGGACCACTTCAAACCCCAGTAAACCGCGCTGCCCGCCGCCACGGCAGCCAGCAACAAGGCCGCCAAACGGGGTGCCCACAGGCTTTGCTGATTCAAAATCATGCGGCGATTATGATTCAAGTCATTTTGTTTTAGTTTCGCCAGAACTTCATTGCGATGGCGAAGTCAACCACCTCTATGTTCAACACCTTCCAACCTCGCCAAATCGGCCCCGTTCGACGCGCCGCCACCGGAATTGTCAAGGCGGCCCGCCGGGGCTTTGCCCGAGGATTCACCCTGATCGAGCTGATGGTCGTGCTGGTCATCATTGGCATTTTGGCCGCTTTGATCGTGCCCAACGTGCTGGATCGCGCTGATGACGCCCGTTCAACTGCCGCCAAAACCGACATCAACAACCTGATGCAGGCCCTGAAACTGTACAAATTGGACAACCAGCGTTTTCCCACGGCCGAACAGGGTTTGCAGGCGCTGATCACCAAACCCACCAGCGGCCCAGCGCCCGTCAGCTGGAAGCCGCTGCTCGAAAAACTGCCCAACGACCCTTGGGGCCGCAGCTATTTGTACCTGAATCCGGGTGTCAAAGGCGAAATTGACGTGCTGTCCTTCGGCGCAGACGGGCAGGCGGGCGGCGAGGGGAAGAATGCGGATGTGGGCTCCTGGAACTAGAGTGTGTGGCCCCCACGCTTTCTCACTTCGTGTAGACGCTGCCCCCGGAGGGGGCTAATTTTCCTTGGGGCGGCCCGTCGAAAAATTGTGGCCCCCACGCTCCGCCGCTGCGCGGGTCGCTGCCCCCCGAGGGGGCTAATTTTTCTCGGGGCGGCCCGTCGAAAAATTGCTCTTCTCTCAGGTTCACGGGGGGTTGGCGTGAATTTCAATCGCTTTTCGCGGGCTCCTCATTCGGGCTTCACCTTGCTGGAGCTGTTGCTTGTCTTGGCCATCATTGCGATTGCGTCGGCGGGGGTTACTTTTGCTTTGCGCGACCCAGCGCAGACGCAGTTGGAGCGCGAAGTCGTTCGACTGGCGGCTTTGTTGGAATCGGCGCGGTCGCGCTCCATGGCCACGGGCGTTCCGGTGGTTTGGCGCAGCACTGACACCGGGTTCGCTTTTGACGGCTTGCCTGCGGGCTCAATCCCGCAGGGCTGGCTCTCATCGGACGTGACCGTGGCGCAGCCGGGTTTGATTGTTTTGGGGCCGGAGCCGATCATTGCGCCGCAGTCGGTTCGGCTGATGTCAAAAAGTCAAAACGGGCGGTCGTTGGCCGTGGCAACGGACGGCGTCAGGCCGTTCACAGTGCAAGCGGCGGGCGCACCGTGAGGCGACCCGTCGTACGCTTGGGGCGACGTCGGCGACTGGCTGGCTTCACTTTGGTTGAGGTACTGGTCGCCCTGGGTATCGTTGCGATTGCACTGGGCGCGGGGGTTCAGGCTACCTCAGCGCTCACCCGCAACGCAGAGCGCCAGTCCGACATGCTTTTGGCCCATCTGTGTGCCGAAAACGAGCTGGCCAAAGTGAGATTGTCCAAACAAATGCCCGGCGTGGGTGACACCCGCGTGCCTTGTGACCAGGCAGGCAGGGCTTTGGCCGTGGTTTTAACGGTTCGGCCCACACCCAACCCCAATTTTCGGCGGGTAGATGCCCAAGTTGTCGACGCAGACGTGCTCATTTTGAAGCTGTCCACCGTGTTGGGGCGATTCTGATGCGCCCAAGCCCAAGCCCGCGACTTGACCGAAGCCAAGGTTTCACCCTGATTGAGGTGCTGGTGGCCATCAGCGTGATGGCGGTGATGGCTGTTTTGAGCTGGCGCGGCCTGGACGGTATGACTCAGGCCCAGGCGCAGTTGCAAACCCGCGCTGACCAGGTGCTGACCCTGCAAGCGGGCTTGAACCAATGGAGCACCGACCTGGATGCCGTGCTGCAGTTGCCGCAAATGGAGCCTTTGGAATGGGATGGCCGTGCGCTGCGCATGACGCGACGCAGCGCACCGACATTGGGGGCCAACGCAACATCCAACGCCGCAACTCGCACCGCCGCGGCGGTGGCTGACGAAGCCATGCTGGTGGTGGCCTGGACGCGACGCGACGTGGGCGGTGCGGGAAATGTGGGAAGTGCGATTGGCGGTGGCCAATGGCTGCGCTGGCAGTCGCCCGCCTTGCGCACCCGTGGCGAGGTCGAGCTTGCGTGGGCAGCGGCTGGCCAATGGGCACAAAACCCGGGTGACGATTTGAAGGCGCGCGAAGTTCAAATTGCGGCGCTGACCGATTGGCAGGTGTTTTTTTACCGGGGCGACGCTTGGACCAACCCGCTGTCAAGCAGTGGAAACGCGGCACCTGCCGCTGGGGCACCCTCAGGAACTTTCAGTTCTGGTCCGGCTGCCGCGCTGGCCGCGAATGTCGCCAATGCCTTGGCCAGCGCGGCGAATACCGTCAATCAAGTGATTGCCCCAATTCCGGATGGCGTGCGCTTGGTGTTGACCTTGCCGGCGGGACAAGCCATCAGCGGCACCTTGGTCAAAGACTGGGTTCGGCCTACGGTGGGGGGCGGGAAGTGATTAACCCCCACGCTTGGGCGATTGTGTGCCCCCACGCTTGCCCACTGCGTGTGGCCGCTGCCCCCCGGAGGGGCGCATTTTTCCTTGGGGCGGCCCGGCGGAAAAACATTTGCCGCCAGGATGGTGGCCTTTGCCGCGCGTCGGTAGGGCTTGGGCGAGTGCGCCAGCGCGGTGCGGCTATTTTGATGGCGATGCTGACGGTGACCTTGGTAGCGTCGCTGGCGGCGGCGGCGCTTTGGCAGCAATGGCGCAGCCTGGAGGTCGAAGCCGCCCAGCGGGCACGGGTTCAGTCGGCGTGGATTCTGGTGGGAGCGCTGGACTGGGCGCGCTTGATTTTGCGTGAAGATGGTCGCAACGGTGGCCCGGACCACTTGGCCGAGCCATGGGCTGTGCCGCTGGAAGAAGCGCGCCTAGCCACCTTTTTTGCAGCCGACAGCAACGTCACCGAATCGGCAGACGATGTGCAGCAGGCCTTCATGTCAGGGCAGATCATTGATGCCCAGTCGCGCTTGAACGTGATGAACCTGATCGAAGGCGGCAAACCGTTTGAACCCGTGATGCGTCAATTTGCCAAATTGTTCGATCTTTTGGGGCTGCCCGAATCGGAACTTGCCCGTTTGGCAGAAAACCTGCGTTTCGCGATGGATGTGAGTGCCGACAACCGCTCTGGCAGCCAGGCTCCGCTGGTGCCGCAGCGGGTCGAGCAACTGGTGTGGCTGGGCTTGTCGCCTCAAAGTGTGAGCTTGCTGACACCTTTTGTCACCATTTTGCCTATGCGCACCAAAATTAACCTGAACACCGCCCCAGCGGAAGTCATTTGTGCCACGGTGGAAACGCTGGACATGGCGGGTGCGCGCCAATTTGTCACAGCCCGCAGTGCGTCGCAGCTGCGCACTTTAGCCGATGCCAAAAAGATGGCTGGCTCGCGGGCCGAAGAGATTTTGGAGACGCAACATGATGTGGCAACCTCGTTTTTTGACGTGCGCGGGCGTCTGCGCCTGGACCAAGCTGTGGTTTTGGAGCATTCGCTGGTGCAACGGCTTGGCAGCGACGTGAAGACTCTGTGGCGCGAACGCGTTGCCGAGCAAGTAAGCGGCCCTGAAATCAGCGGAGCACGGCGCTAAAAGCGGGGTGGCCGCCTCTCTACAATCGCCCTAGCCGTTTTGACCATGACCCAACTCATCATCACCCTTCCCCTAGAGCCACCCCAGGCGAACGTCCAGCTCGACTTCCTGGTGTCTGCTGATCGGCGCAGCGTGACCAGCCAGTCCAGGGCGGCGTTGGCTTTGATGCCTCAGCCTGCCAATGCCGAAGTGGTGTTGGTGCTGCCAGTGCAGGCCCTGTCATGGCATCAGGTGCAATTGCCACGCGGCTTGTTGGGCAAGAATTTTCTGTCTGAAGGGCAGGCGCCCCGTTTGCGGGCAGCGCTTGAAGGGCTGCTTGAAGAGCAACTTCTGGACGAGCCAAGCCAGCTGCACTTTGCCCTTGCACCCGGCGCTCGGGATGGCGCACCCGTTTGGGTTGCTGCCTGTGACCGAGCTTGGTTGACTGCCTGGCTGCAAGCGCTTGAGGCCACGGGGCATGCCGTCAGCCGCATCGTGCCCGAACTTTCTTTAGATGACTTATTTGAGGCTGGCCGCTTGGACGATGCCAGCCAACCCTTGCGCACGCTGCACGTGTTGGGCACCCCAGAGCGGGCGCATTTGGTGTGCGCAAGCGCAGTCACCGCTGCCGCTCAAACCGAAGAAGCAGTTGGTAAATCTTCCGCTTTGATGGTGCTGCCCCTGTCGGCAAGCGCTGTTGCTTTGGCCCAGTGGCCCGAGTCTGCAGACATTCTGGCCGAACCTGCCGTCGCTGCTTTGGCGGAAAGTCTTTTCAATCGGCGTGTCAACCTGCAACAGTCCGCACAACGTTGGCTGAACGCCAGCCAATCTCCCTGGGACCTGGCTCAATTCGATCTGCAAAACAACAGTCGCAGCCGATCCTGGAAACGGGTCACCAGTATTTGGAAGTCCTTGGTGCAAGCACCGCGCTGGCGGGCCGCGCGATGGGCTGCAGGGGCGCTGGTGCTGGCCAATGTGTTTGGGCTGAATGCTTGGGCCTGGGCGGAGCGCCAAAGTCTGGAGTCCAAGCGCCTGGCCATCCGGGACGTGCTCACGAGCACCTTTCCTGGGGTCAAGGTTGTGGTTGACGCGCCTGTGCAAATGGGGCGCGAGTTGGCGCTCTTGAGGCAAGGCGCAGGCACCGCGTCGCCGGGTGATTTCGACAAACTGTTGGCGGCGCTTGGCTCGCTGGAGCTGGGTTTGGTGCCCACTGGGGTGGACTTCGCAGCCCAAGAATTGCGGGTCAAAGGGCTTGGCTTGTCGGGCACCCAGGCAACCCAGGTGACTGAGCTTCTCAAGCGCCAGGGGCTGAATGCCAGCTTTGACGCTGATGTGCTGACTCTTAAACCTCAGAACACGCCATGAGCGCGCTGCCTTCCATTCGCGCCCGCAGCCTGAAGAAGTCGCAAGGCGTTGCCCAAAGTGGTCTGCTGGATCGCCTTCAATTGAGGTCTCGTTGGGACGCCCTGGGCCATCGGGAGCGTCGCTTGACCGTTGTCGCCATCGTGCTCGTGGCAGGGGCGTTGTTGTGGTGGCTGGCTTTGGCCCCCGCCCTGGCGACTTTGCGGCAAGCCGCAGAGCAGCACACCCGTTTGGATGCGCAAATGCAAGGGATGCAAACCATGAAAGCTCAGGCCGCTTCCATGGCTGGCTTGCCTAAAATCTCACTCGATGACGCTAAACGCACGATGGAAGTTGGGCTGAAGCAATCGCTCGGAGCGAGCGCACAAATGTCATTGGCTGGCAACCGCGTGACGGTGACGCTGAAGGCCGCACCAGCAGACGCTTTGGCGCAATGGCTTTTGCAGGCTCGCATCAACGCCCGCGCCCTGCCGGTTGAGGTGCGCTTGGTCAAAGCGGTTGTGACAGCCCCTGCAACGCCAGTGACGTCAACCGCCGTCAATTGGGACGGCGTCGTGATTCTTAGCCTGCCTGAACGCTGATTGCTGCGTGGCCCTCCTTCGTTTCAATTCACCATGCTCCGGTCTAATTTGACAAAGCAGCCCACGGGTTTGGGCAGATTGTGGGCTTGGGCTGCCAGTGGCGCTGTGCTCGGCGGTCTGCTGGCCGCCGTGCTGTTTGCGCCTGCACAGTGGTTGGCAAGTGCCGTCAACCAGGTCAGCCAGGGGCATGTGGTGATGTCGTTGGCGCGAGGCACAGTGTGGACCGGGTCGGCCCAACTGGTTTTGGCAGGGGGTGACAACAGTGTGGGCAGTGTGGCCTTGCCCGGCCGCCTTGAATGGCGTTTGCGCCCCGGCCTTTCGGGTCTGTCGGTGGACGCGACCAGTGCCTGTTGCATGGCCCAGCCGTTGAATCTGAAAATCCGGCCAAATTTGGGGGGTACGCGGGTTGACATCACTGACCACCAAAGCACCTGGCCAGCAGAGCTTTTGGTGGGTTTGGGCACACCTTGGAACACCATTCGGGCGCAAGGAACGCTGGTTGTTTCTGCGCAGGCGCTGTCATTAGAATGGCAGGCGGGCAGATTAACGATGGCCGGAAGGTTGCAGGTGGACGCGCAAGACATGGCGTCGCGCCTGTCCACGCTCAAACCCATGGGCAGCTACCGGGTGACCTTTTCTGGCGGCACGGTGAACCATCTTCAGCTTGAAACGCTGCAAGGAAGTCTTCAATTGAGTGGAACCGGTCAATGGGTGGGTGGGCGCCTGCGTTTTGACGGCCTGGCCAGCGCCGCACCGGATCGATTGGACGCTTTGTCGAATCTGTTGAACATCATTGGGCGGCGCGATGGCGCGCGCGCCATCATCAAAGTGGGCTAAATCCGCATGAAACACCGCATGAAACTCTGCATGAATTTTTTAGGCTTCTGTTCGGCGCGAGCCGGCTTGCACCGCAGTCAAATGGGCGGTAACGTGGTCGTGTCCATGGCGGTGGTTCTTTTGGCGGCTTCCGCTTCGGCGCAACAGGTGCTGCCCATGAACCCACTGCCAGCGCCGCCTCTGAATGTCCCGAATTTGCAAAGCCAGGTGCAAAACCAGATCCAGGCGCAATTACAGCCTCAAATTCAACCGCAAGGGCCGGTCCAGGCCCAACCGCAAACGCAAATTGGCCCGGTCCGCCGAGGTGAGCCGATCACCTTGAATTTTGTTGCCGCAGACATTGAATCCGTCGCTCGAACCATGGCCACGATCACCGGGCGCAATGTGGTGGTGGACCCCCGCGTCAAAGGCATCATGACGTTGACCACCGAGCGCGCCGTGGCACCCGCCGTGGCTTACAACCAGTTTTTGACCACCTTGCGCATGCAAGGCTTCACGGTGGTCGAGTCGGGTGGGTTGGACAAAGTGGTGCCCGAGGCTGACGCCAAGCTGCAAAGTGCCACGGTCACGGTCGGCGCGGCCACCACCACCGCAGTGGGCAACCAGATCATCACGCAAATTTTCAAGCTGAATTACGAATCTGCCAACAACCTGGTGGCGGTGCTTCGGCCTTTGATCAGCCCCAACAACACCATCAATGTCAACCCTGGCAACAATTCGCTGGTCATTACCGACTACGCGGACAACTTGCGCCGCTTGGGCCGAATCATCGCCGCAATGGACGTCTCTAACGCGACCGACGTTGAAATCTTGCCGCTGAAATTTGCCATTGCCTCTGACTTGGCGCCTTTGGTGTTGCGCCTGATTGATGCGCCAGGGGGCGGTGCGGGCGCGGTACCTGGCCAAGCGGCGGACAGCTCATTCAAAACCACCTTGGTGGCCGAGCCGCGTTCCAATTCCTTGATATTGCGAGCGGCCAACCCAGCCCGCGTGGCATTGGTCAAGTCTCTGGTTGAAAAGCTGGACCGCCCCACTGACACTGCGGCCAACGGAGCGGCTGGCAACATTTATGTGGTGTACCTGAAGAACGCCGAAGCCACCAAACTGGCCGTGACCTTGCGCGCCGCCCTGAGCGGCGAAGCCACCCGCGCCACCACCGCTGCGGCGCCCACACTGGCAGGCGTGGCCAGTGCCGCGAACCAGGCCTTGGCGCAGTCGGCGCAACCGTCCACTGGGGGGCAAATCCAAGCCGACCCATCGACCAATTCGCTCATCATCACCGCCAGCGAACCCCAGTACCGCCAGATTCGCGCTGTGATTGACCGGTTGGATGTGCGCCGCGCGCAAGTGTTTGTTGAAAGTCTGATTGCCGAAGTCAATGCCGACAAGGCGGCCGAATTTGGCATTCAGTGGCAAGGCCCTCTGGGCCAAAATGGTGACGGAAACATTGGACTTTTGGGCACCAATTTTCGAATTGGCGGAGCCAACATTATCTCTTTGGCAGCGGGTGGCGGCACGGTAGCACCCAGCGCTGGCCTGAACCTTGGCATTGCCAGCAAAACCACGGGTTCAGGCGGTAACGGCATTTACGTGCTTGGGTTTTTGGCCCGCTATTTGCAGGCGAATGGCGACGGCAACATTTTGTCGACCCCCAATTTGCTGACGCTTGACAACGAAGAAGCCAAAATTGTGATCGGGCAAAACGTGCCTTTTGTCACTGGCCAGTTCACCAATGCGGGCGGCAGCGCCAACACGGTCAACCCGTTCCAAACCATTGAGCGAAAAGACGTCGGCCTGACACTCAAGGTTAAGCCGCAAATCAGCGAAAACGGCACGGTGCGGCTGACGATTTCGCAAGAGGTTTCAACTGTGCAAGCGTCCACCGTCAACTCGGCCAATGGGCCAACCACCAACAAGCGTTCAATCGACACCAATGTGCTGGTGGCTGATGGTTCGATCGTGGTGTTGGGTGGCCTGCTGTCCGACGAGTACTCAGGCAACCAGGAAAAGGTGCCCGGCCTCGGTGACATTCCAATTTTTGGCAATTTGTTCAAAGCGGAATCTCGCAGCCGCAAGAAAACTAACCTCATGGTGTTTTTGCGGCCCGTGGTGGTGCGCGACGCCAGCGCCAGCGACTCGTTGTCGGTGGATCGCTATGACCTGATGCGCAGCACGCAGCAAGCGTCTCAGCCTGAGCCCAGTGTGATGGTGCCTGTGAATGAGGCACCGGTGATGCCTGAGCTGAAAGTGCGTCCGCCGGGCACCGCACCCGCAATTCAGAAATGATCAATCAGAAATGACCACACGCTACCCACTGCCCTACGCGTTCGCGCGAACCCACCAGCTTTTGCTGGAGGAAGAGGGCGGCGAACTGACGCTGTGTTTGCACAGTCAGTCTGCGCCCTCGGGCGTCAGCGAAGTGGGCCGCAAGTTCGCGCCCAGTCACATTGAGGTGCATGCGGCAGACAGCCTAATTCAGCGCATCAGTGCTGCCTACGCGCAGGGCGAATCAAGCGCTGCCACGGTGGTCAGTGAAGTCGAAAGCGATGCTGACCTCACCCGCATGATGCAGGACTTGCCCGCCATTGAAGACCTGCTTGAAACCGCCGACGACGCGCCCATCATCCGCATGCTCAATGCCTTGTTGACGCAGGCCGCGCGCGATGGTGCCAGTGACATTCACATCGAGCCTTACGAACGGCATTCCAGCGTGCGGTTCAGGGTTGACGGTACGCTGCGCGAGGTGGTCAAGCCCAACCGGGCGCTCCACGCCGCGCTGATTTCGCGCCTGAAAATCATGGCCGAGCTGGATATCTCTGAAAAACGCATGCCCCAAGACGGGCGCATCAGCCTGCGCATCGGCACCCGCGCGGTTGACGTGCGCGTGAGCACACTGCCCAGTGCGCATGGCGAACGCGCAGTGCTGCGCCTTTTGGATAAATCTGAAAGCAAGCTGAATTTGGAGGCCGTGGGCATGCAAGGCGAAGTGCTGACGCAGCTGCAAAAGCTGATTGCCCAGCCGCATGGCATTATTTTGGTGACCGGCCCCACGGGTTCTGGCAAAACCACCACACTTTACGCGGCCTTGAGTCGCCTGGACGCTGCCAGCACCAACATCATGACGGTGGAAGACCCGATTGAATACGAGCTGTCCGGCATCGGGCAAACCCAGGTCAATGCCAAGATCGATCTGACCTTTGCCAAAGCCTTGCGCGCCATTTTGCGGCAAGACCCCGACATCATCATGATCGGGGAAATCCGCGATTTTGAAACGGCGCAAATCGCTATTCAGGCGTCACTGACGGGCCACTTGGTATTGGCCACACTGCACACCAACGACGCGGCCAGTGCCATCACGCGCCTGACGGACATGGGCATTGAGCCGTTTTTGCTCAGTTCGTCCCTGCTTGGCGTGCTGGCGCAGCGTTTGGTTCGAAAGCTGTGCACCAGTTGCCATGGTGCAGGTTGTGCCCAATGTGGCCAAACCGGCTACCAAGGCCGCACGGGCGTGTTTGAGCTGTTGGTCACCAACGACGCAATACGCGCGCAGATTCATGAAAAGGCTGCTGAGGCGGACATTCGTGCATCGGCTATTGCCAGCGGCATGCACCTGATGCGCGACGACGGCGAGCGGCTGGTGCAACTGGGCGTCACCTCTCGCGAAG
This sequence comes from Rhodoferax sp., assembly GCA_031386665.1. Taxonomy (GTDB): domain Bacteria; phylum Pseudomonadota; class Gammaproteobacteria; order Burkholderiales; family Burkholderiaceae_C; genus JANYCG01. The sequence continues at coordinate 32,463 of JANNCN010000175.1, forward strand.
AGCTGGTGCGCGTTACCCGCGACTGACCAGCACCGCGATGCCCGCTTATTCATTTGAAGCGCTAACTGCCGAGGGACAGACCCGCAAAGGTGTGATGCAGGCCGACTCGGCCCGCGCAGCCCGGGGCCAGTTGCGGGCGCAGGCTTTGGTGCCCGTGCTGGTGGACGCTGTAGGGGCGGGCAGCGGCACAGGCGGCGACCCTCGGACATCAGGCGGGAGTACATCGAACGGGGTGAATGGCAGCAACGGAAAAAGCAACACCGGTCTGAATCGCACGCTTTTTGCCAAACGGGCGTTCAACACCACGGCATTGGCCATCTGGACGCGGCAGATCGCCGGGCTGGTGTCGTCTGGCTTGCCCCTGGAGCGAGCCCTAACCTCGCTCAGTGACGAAGCCGAGGACGTGGCGCAGCGCAACTTGGTGGCCACCCTGCGGGCCGAAGTCAATGGTGGGTCTACCTTTGCCAAAGCTTTGTCGCAGCACCCACGGGAGTTTTCAGCAATTTACGTGGCGGTCATTGGCGCGGGAGAGCAAAGCGGCAACCTGGGGCTGGTTTTGGAGCGCCTGGCAGACGACCTGGAGGAACAGCAGGCCCTGAAAGGCAAGTTGATCGGCGCTGCGCTTTACCCCGCGATCGTGACCTTGGTGGCCATTGTCATTGTCATGTTTTTGCTGGGCTACGTGGTGCCGCAAGTGGCCAACGTGTTTGCGGGCAGCAAGCGCGCACTGCCTATTTTGACCGTCATCATGCTGGCGCTGGGCAACTTTGTTCGCGACTATGGGTGGCTGGTTTTGCTGGCTGTGGTGACCGCAACCGTTGTGTCGCGGCTGGCGTTGACCAACACCCAGGTGCGCGAACGTTTCGACGCGTTTTGGCTGACGCTGCCCGTTTTGGGGCGACTGAGCGCGGGTTACAACGCCGCCCGATTTGCCAGCACCTTGGCCATGCTGGCCAACGCCGGTGTGCCGATTCTCAAAGCCTTGCAAGCCGCCGCTGAAACCTTGTCCAACAAAGCGATGCAAGCCGATGCTGCGCAAATTGTGGTGCTGGTGCGCGAGGGCGCACCCCTGGCGTCTGCGTTGTCGCAGAAAAAGCGTTTTCCAGCGCTGTTGAGCATGTTTGCCCGTTTGGGTGAGCAAACGGGCCAGTTGCCGGTGATGCTGGCGCGCGCCGCCAAGCAGTTAAGCCTGGAGGTGCAACGCCGCTCCATGCAACTCGCCACCATTGCCGAGCCGTTGCTGATTGTCGCCATGGGCATCGTTGTCATGCTGATTGTTTTGGCGGTTTTGATGCCAATCATTCAGTTGAACCAGCTGGTCAAGTAAAAATATGGCAATGAATTTAGACAAACAGTTGGTCGTTGCGATAGCTTCGCGGGCCTTGTTTGACTTTGAAGAAGAAAACAAGGTGTTCGAACAGGGAGATGACCGCGCCTACATGAACTTGCAGTTGGAGCGGCTTGAGCAGCCTGCCAAGCCAGGAGTGGCTCACTCATTGGTTAAAAAATTACTGGCATTCAACGGCGATGAAAAACGCGTTGAAGTGGTGATTTTGTCGCGCAATGACCCGGTGTCCGGGTTGCGGGTTTTCAACTCGGCCCAAGCCAGCAAACTCAAAATTGAACGCGGCGTTTTCACTAAAGGGCGGGTGCCCTACAAGTACCTCAAGCCTTTGCAAGCCAACCTGTTTTTGTCTGCCAACCCGGGCGACGTGCGAGCCGCGTTGAACGCGGGTTTTGCCGCCGCCACCGTGCACACGGGGTCGGTGAAGGCTGGCGACTCTTACCCGAACGAAGTGCGAATTGCTTTTGACGGCGATGCCGTGCTGTTTTCAGACGAGGCAGAGCAGGTATACCAAAAGGGCGGCCTGCAAGCGTTTCAAAGCCACGAAAAGCGCCGCGCCAGCAAGCCCTTGCCAGATGGGCCCTTTAAGCCCCTGCTGGCGGCCTTGCACAGCCTGCAACAAGCGGCGCACCCCACTATGCGCATTCGCACCGCGCTGGTTACAGCACGCAGCGCTCCTGCGCACGACCGCGCCATTCGCACGCTGATGAGTTGGAACATTGAGGTCGATGAAGCCATGTTTTTGGGCGGCCTGTCCAAGGGCGAATTTTTGCGCGAGTTCGAGCCAGATTTTTTCTTTGACGACCAGACGGGTCACATTGAATCCGCCGCGCTGCATGTGCCGTCTGGGCATGTCGCAAGCGGTGTGTCGAATTCTTAGCTTGCAGCGGCAAGGGGCTAAAAATGACCTCAAGTGTAAAAAAAGAACCTACAGGTTCTTTTTTTACAAATTTGGGTCAAAATACCGAAATTTTCAACAAAAAAGCACTCTAACCCTCGAATAATATACATAGCTTGCTATTATTAATATAGCAAATTTGTGATGTCCCTTTGCTGGCTCTGTTGGCCTTCCGCGCCATCTTTGCAGCCATGCAATCGAATCTAAAAGACGTCAGGCGTAACGCTTGCTGCGAAGATTGGTTTTCATTTCGCGCAGCAGCGGCTGGATCGTGTCGCTGCCAATTCGCAGGGCGACGCAGGTGGTCAAAATGTCGATGATCAACAAATGCAGCAGCCGTGACACCATGGGGCTGTAGCGGTCAAAACCCTCGGGGTGATCTGCCGCCAAGTGAATGTGGCTGGCCATTGCCAAGGGCGAGCCGCTGGCGGTGATCGTGATCGTGGTGGCGCCATTTTTGCGGGCAATGTCGCAAGCGTCCATCAGGTCGCGGGTGCGCCCAGAATTTGAAATCAACACCACGCAGTCGCCTGGCCCCAAGATAGATGCGCTCATCACCTGCATGTGGCCGTCGCTGTAGGCAATGGTGTTGATGCCCAGGCGGAAGAACTTGTGCTGCGCGTCCTGCGCGACCACCCCCGAGTTGCCCACGCCAAAAAATTCGATGCGCTTGCCCAGTTTGTAGGTGTTGACCAAGGCCAAGGCCGCCTTTTCGATGGCGCTGGTGATCGCGTCGTTGCGGTACTTTAAAAATGCTGCCACGGTGTTGTCAATCACCTTGACCATGATGCCGCTGGTCTTGTCGTCGGCATCCACACTGCGGTGGATGAAGGGCACGCCCTCGCTCACGCTGCCCGCCAGCTTGCGTTTGAAGTCGGTCAACCCGTCGTAACCCATGCTGCGGCAAAACCGCACGACAGTGGGTTTGCTCACGTGGGCGCGGTCCGCCAGCTCGCTCACAGGCGACTGCGTGAAAGCCCGGGGGTCGTTCAGCACCAGACGCCCCACCCGCTGCTCGGCAGGGGCGAGGGAGGTGAGCGAAGCGCGCAGGCGATCAAGCATCTGTACTGCCCCCACGGTCGCCCACTGCGTGTGGCTTCCTGCCCCCCGAGGGGGCCGCGTTTTTCTCGGGATCGGCCTGTCGAAAAACAGTCTTCACAAGGCTCACGACTCTTCCGCCCAGCAGTACCCATCCCGCGCGATCATCGCGCTGGCGGCGCTTGGCCCCCAAGTGCCTGCGTTGTACAAGCGCGGGCCCTGCGCATCAGACGCCCAATGCTCCAAAATTGGCTCAACCCAGCGCCAAGCTTCTTCTTGCTCGTCGCTGCGGACAAACAGGTTCAAGCGGCCATCAATAACGTCCAACAGCAGGCGTTCGTACGCGCCCACACGGCCCGAGCCAAAGCGTTTGTCAAAGTCCAGATCCAGCTGCACCGGAGCCAGCGTTTGAGAATTGCGTCGGTTGTCCTGCCCCTGCGCCAGCAGATGCAATTCGAGCCCATCCTGGGGTTGCAAGTTGATCACCAAGCGGTTGCCAATGCCAGGCTGCGAGTTGTAAATGGCATGCGGCGTCGGGCGAAAGTTCACTTCAATGTGTGCTTCCCGCCCAGCCAGCCGCTTGCCAGTGCGAATGTAGAAAGGCACCCCGGCCCAGCGCCAGTTTTCGATCTCGGTGCGCAAAGCCACAAAGGTCTCGGTGTTGCTTTGCGGGTTCACACCCTCTTCGGCGCGGTAACCAGGGACGGCTGTGCCACCCACGGTGCCCGCTGCGTACTGGCCGCGAATCGCGTCTTGCATCAGCGACTCTTTGGTCCACGGTTTGAGTGAGCGCAGCACTTTGAGCTTTTCATCGCGAATGGCGTCAGCGTGCGAGTTGATCGGCGGCTCCATGCCAATGGCGCAAAGCAGTTGCAGCGCGTGGTTTTGCACCATGTCACGCAGTGCGCCCGTGTTTTCATAAAACGCGCCGCGCTTCTCGACGCCCAACTCTTCGGCAATAGTGATCTGAATGTTGGCAATGTGCTCGCGCCGCCAGAGTGGCTCGAACAGGGCATTGCCAAATCGCAACGCAAACAGGTTTTGCACCGCCGGTTTGCCCAAATAATGGTCAATTCTGAAGACCTGCTTTTCATTGAATATCGAGCGCACAGTCTGGTTGATGGCGCGGTTGGACGCCAGGTCGTGACCCAATGGTTTTTCAAGCACAACACGGGTGTGCGGTTGGTTCAAACCTGCCACAGCGAGTTGCTCGCACACGATGGTGAACAAGGCGGGTGCCGTCGCAACATACATGACCACGGTGTCTGCCTGACGGGCTTTCAGCAGATCACTCAGCGCGGTGTAATCGTCGGGCTTGGACAAATCCATTCGCAAAAATTGCAGCAGCGAAGCAAATTGGGTGAATTCCTCCTGGGACGGGCGCTTGGCCAAATCAACCTCGTCAAAGCGTGCCTTGATTCGGGCGCAGTACTGTTCTGAACTCAAGGCCTCGCGGCCCACGCCAATAATGCGACCACCTAGAGGCAAAGTGCCGTGGCGAAAAGCTTGAAACAAAGCGGGCATCAGCTTGCGCCAGGCCAGGTCGCCAGTGCCGCCAAACAGGACAAGATCGAAACTCATAGGGTTACCAAATTCTGAAGTCAAACGGGACTTGAATGTAACTTAGTTTCATGAAAATCGCAAAATTCTTGAACCATTGTGACAAATGCCCGTTGCAGTCCGCGTATTCCCTAGGCCAACGATTGGAGTGATTTAGGTAGACTGAGGGTGTAATCAAATTACTTTGATTGCTCTTCTTAGTTTCAAGTTTGGAGTTGTCATGAAGACCTGTATTTCAGCGATTGCCCTGGCCACCTTGTCTTTGGGTGCCATGGCGCAAGGCCAAGTTAACATCATCTGTTCAGTGCAAGCCGAGTGGTGCAACATGATCGGCACCGTTTACGGCAAAACGACGGGCACCAAGGTCAACATTTCCATGAAAGGGTCAGGCGAAGCGCTGGCCCAGTTGATTGCTGAAAAGGACAACCCCAAAACCGACATTTGGTTTGGTGGCACGGGCGACCCGCACCTGCAGGCGGCTGAGCAAAACCTCACGCTCGAGTACAAATCGCCCACCTACGCGCAGTTGTACCCCTGGGCGCAAGCGCAGGCGGATCAGTCCAAATTTAAAACTGTCGGCATTTACTCTGGTCCTTTGGGCTTTGGCTACAACACCGAGTTGTTGGCTAAAAAGAAGCTGGCCGTACCCAAAACCTGGAACGACTTGCTGGCCCCCAACTTGAAAGGCGAAATCCAGGTCGCCAACCCGGCGTCCAGCGGCACCGCCTACACCATGGTGGCTACTTTGGTGCAGTTGATGGGCGAGGACAAAGCCTTCGACTACATGAAGCAACTGCACAAAAACATCAGCCAATACACCCGCAGCGGCACTGGCCCCATCAAGTCGGTCGCCCGTGGCGAGACCACCATCTCAATCAGTTTCGTACACGATGGGCCAGGCGAAAAATTGAATGGTTTTCCGGTTGAAACCATTACCCCCACCGACGGCACAGGGGCCGAAATTGGCTCCATGAGCATCATCAAGGGTTCACGCAACCTGGACGCGGCCAAAAAATTCTATGAATGGGCGCTGACGCCAGCCGCCCAAGAAATGGCCGCCGCCGCCAAGCAGTTTCAATTGCCATCCAACAAGAACGCCAAGAACGATGCGCGCATTCCGGACTTCAAGAAGATCAAGTTCATTAACTACGACTACGCGAAATATGGCGCATCAGCCGAGCGCAGGCGCCTGATCGCCAAGTGGGAAAAGGAAGTCAATTCCCTACCCCGGTGAATGTTGCCCCCACGGTCGCCCACTGCGTGTGGCTCCCTGCCCCCCGAGGGGGTGGCATTTTCCCTAGGGGCGGCCCGTCGGGAAAACTTGGCCCCCACGTTCGCCCACTGCGTGTGGCTCCCTGCCCCCCGAGGGGGTGGCATTTTTCCTCGGGGCGGCCCATCGGGAAAACTTGCCCCCACGGTCGCCGACTGCGTGTGGCGAGCCTGACCGCTGTTCGCTGCGGCCTTTAATGCTTTTGCCATGAACAAAAATCCCAATCGGGCCGTGCGCCTCTGGCTCATTGTTGGGTTGCTTGCCTATGTGGCGCTGCCTTGGTACGCGATTCAAGACACCGCTTGGTACA
>JANNCN010000185.1:0-10217 GCA_031386665.1 Rhodoferax sp.
CCTGACCGCTGTTCGCTGCGGCCTTTAATGCTTTTGCCATGAACAAAAATCCCAATCGGGCCGTGCGCCTCTGGCTCATTGTTGGGTTGCTTGCCTATGTGGCGCTGCCTTGGTACGCGATTCAAGACACCGCTTGGTACAGCGTGTTGCCGCAAATCATGGGGGGCTCCGAAACGGCCAACGGCATGGTGCAAGCTATGGTCCATGGGCGCAAGTGGTTGCTGGTCGGGTTGATTGGCTTGGTCATGGCGGCGGTCGGATTGGGCATGCCGCCGGGCAAGGCGCAGGGCAACTGGTTCATGGCCGGCGGGCTGGTTGGCTTTGTCGGTCTTTTGGTCAGCGCTTTTGCCATCGGCTCCAAAGGCTGGTCGTTTGATGTCCTCAACGCCCAGTTTGGCGAGTTGACGCTGAACCAGTTTGGCATTGGCATCGGTGGTTTTGTGGCGTTGGTGGCTTTGGTGATGATCACGGCCTTTGGTGTGGCCCGCAAAGGCTTTTTCAAAGGCGATTTGTTCATCGCCTCTGCGGTACTGGGTTGCTCGGTCATGCTGGTGCTGTTCATCGCGTTTCCGGTGACCAAGGCGCTGTACGGTGCATTTTTGACAGAAGAAGGGCGCTGGTCTTTCACCGCAATCTTCAGCCGCATTGGCAACGAACGCGTTTGGGGCCTGAACTGCCTGGCGGGCGGTGTGCGCTGCGGTGTGGCCTGGAACACCCTGTTTTTGGCCTTGCTCACGGCCACTGGCACCACCATTTTGGGCACCATGATGGCGTTGATGGCTGAGCGCAGCGCTGGCCCGCGCATCCAAACGCCGCTGCGCGTCATTGCTTTGCTGCCTATCATCACGCCGCCTTTTGTGGTCGGTTTGGGTCTGATTTTGTTGTTTGGCCGGGCCGGTCTGGTCAACCAGTTTTTAGAGTACGCCTTTGACATTCCACCCACCCGCTGGTTTTACGGGGCATTGGGCGTCTGGATTGCGCAATTGTTCGCCTTCACGCCGATTGCGTTCATGATCATGCGCGGCGTGGTTCAAGGCGTGGCGCCCAGCCTGGAAGAAGCCGCGCAAACCCTGCGGGCAGACCGCAAAAAGACTTTTTTCACCATCACCCTGCCCTTGCTCAAACCTGGCTTGGCCAATGCCTTTTTGGTCGGGTTTATCGAAAGTATTGCCGACTTTGGCAACCCCATCGTGGTGGGAGGCCAGTTTGCTGTTCTGTCAACCGACATTTTTTTTGCCATTGTCGGTGCCCAATACGACCAGGGTCGCTCCGCCTCGCTGGCCTGGATTTTGACGCTGTTTGCACTGGCTGTTTTCGCCGTGCAACGTGGGCTTTTGGGCAAGCAAAACTACACCACGGTCAGCGGCAAGGGCGATGCGGGTATCGCCATGCAACTGCCAGACGGTGTGCGCCGCACCCTGAACGCCGTGGTCTACCCGTGGCTCGCGTTCACCGTTGTGGTCTACGTTTTTGCCTTTGCGGGCGGTTTTGTGCAAACCTGGGGCCGTGACTACACCCTGACTCTGAATCACTTTAGAACCGCGTTTTCGCTGGAGTGGGGTGAATTTGGGCTGGTGTGGGCGGGCACCGCCTGGAACTCGCTGTTCACCACGCTCAAGCTGGCGGGTATTTCTGCGCCCATCACCGCCGCCGCTGGCCTGCTGATTGCGTATTTGCTGGCGCGAACCGAGTTTCGGGGGCGTGCTTTGTTTGAATTTGTCGCCCTGTTGGCGTTTGCCATTCCCGGCACCGTGCTGGGGGTCAGCTACATCCTGGCGTTCAACGTGCCGCCAGTTGAATTGACAGGCACTGGCCTCATCATCGTGCTGTGTTTCATGTTTCGCAACCTGCCGGTGGGTGTGCGGGCAGGCACTGCAGCTTTCAAACAGTTGGACAAATCATTGGACGAAGCCTCGCTCATGTTGCGGGCGTCCACGTCGCAAACGCTCTTCAAAGTTGTCTTGCCCCTGCTCAAACCCGCCTTGGTGGCGGCTTTGGTCTACAGTTTTGTGCGCGCCATGACGACAGTCAGCGCGGTCATCTTCTTGGTGACGGCTGAGAACGAATTGGCCACCACCTACATCATTGGCCGTGTCGGCAATGGCGACTATGGCGTGGCGCTGGCCTATTGCACCGTGCTGATCATCTTGATGTCATTGGCCATTGCCTTGATTCAGCTGCTGGTGGGTGAACGCAAATTGGGGCGGCGCAAAACCGGGGCACCCATTGGTGCGTCTGCGGCCCATTGACTTGAAAATGCGAGGTAAAAGAGATGAACCACGGCGTCGAATTTAAAAATGTCAGCAAACGGTACGGTACTGATTCTTCGGCAGCGCTGGCCGTCAAAGGCATCAGTTTTGAGATTGAAAAAGGCTCATTGACCACGATTCTCGGGCCATCTGGCTGCGGCAAAACCACCACGTTGCGCATGATTGCCGGGCTGGAATCGCCCACGGGCGGGCAAATCATCATGGATGGCAAAGACGTCACCACGCTGGGTCCGGCAGACCGCAACGTGAGCATGATGTTCCAAAGCTATGCGCTGTTTCCGCACATGAATGTCGTGGAGAACGTGATGTACGGGCTCAAGATGTCTGGCATTGCCAAAGAACCAGCCCGCAAGCGCGCGGGTGATGCGCTTAAAAATGTGGGATTGGTCGGGTTTGACGACCGCCTGCCCAGCGAACTGTCTGGCGGCCAGCAACAGCGCGTTGCGCTCGCACGTGCGCTGGTGCTGGAGCCGGCCGTGCTGCTATTCGATGAACCCTTGAGCAACCTGGATGCTCGTCTACGCCGCGAAATGCGCGAAGAAATTCGCAGCCTCCAGCAACGCCTTAAACTGACGGTGGCCTACGTCACGCACGACCAAAGCGAGGCCTTGGCCGTGAGTGACCAAATTATTGTGATGAACGACGGTGGCATTGCGCAGCGCGGTACGCCGCAAGACATGTACGAACGCCCACAAAGCGAGTTTGTGGCGGGTTTCATGGGCGAAGCCATGCTGTTCCCCGGTTTGGCCGATGCGCAGGGGCGAGTGCAGTTGGGGCCATTGCAAATTGCGTCGCGCCAGGCAGTGGCCGCAGGCGCCGTAAAAGTGGCCGTGCGGCCTGAGGCTTGGCAGATTCAGCGTGTTGCCTCTGCAAGCAGTTCTGGCTTGCCGGCGAAGCTGCTGAAGTCCGCTTACCTCGGGAGCTTCTATGAATACACGTTCGAATCTGCCCTGGGACGGATATTTGTCGTGTCACCCGAATTGACGGTGGTGTTGCCGCTGGGTTGCGAAGTCAATTTGAGCCTGGCCGAGCATGGGGTGTCTGTGGTCAGTGCGTCGTCTTGACAAGCGCGTGGCACCCTCACCGTCGCTGGCCAGCTTAACGCCCGCAGGCGTGTAGGGCAAATTGGGGTCAGATCGCAATATCGCTGCGAAGCACCCGAAGGGCGAGCCAAAGGCGAGGCGATTTTGGGCTCTGACCCCAATTTGCCCCGCGCGCCGGACTATTGTGAACAATCCCAACTTGGGCTGCCGCTCAAACTCACTCCGCTTTGCGACGTTCAAACAGGCGCGGGTCAGTCGTCTCGCTGCGCAAGATCCTGACCCAGGCCGATCCTCGCTTCAAGGCTGAGGTCGCTGCGCCCGCCAGGGCCAGTGCGGGTGCCGCGCGGGTGCTTCGCCGAGGCGGTCGACCGGTTTTGCTCTATCCCAACTTCTTCGGAGTCACAACAATACCGTTTTGCGCTTCTGCCTTGACTTGCATTTCGAATTCGGTCAGCGCGATGTTGACCGCTTGCTCAATCTCGTCCACGAAGTCGATTACTGTCTTGTCGCTACGGGCATGAGGAATTGGCACTTGCTTTTGATAGATGCCCTCGATACGGATGCGCCTGGTTTCTGTGCTGCCTGTTCCACGTGGCACCCACGCCTCGTGCCAAGAAGACTGAGGTTGCTCGCGTAGCCGCCGTCGAGACAGGTCGGGTAGCTGCTTAGTGACGGCCGTTTTCAATCGCTCGATGGCATCGCGCTTTTGTTCAGGTGTCGGGTCACCTGTCCACTCAATTGGCCCTTCAAGAAATCGCGACACTGCCGTCTCCAGCGCTGTTCGCAGATTGGCGGTCGGTCGAAGTTCGAAGTTCTCTCCCCAATTTTCAGCGTATCGCCGCGTCAATGCCTTAATAGTCTGCCATGAGCGAGGCTTGAAGTCGGAATCTGGAGTGATGTTCAAGATGCCTTGCCACTGCCTTCTGAAATCACGAGCCGCTTCCTGGACTGCCATCAGCAGGAACGCCATGTTGTACTGTGGTATCGAAACTGGCTTGATGACAGGAGGCTGCTCAGACATCAAATGGGTTAGCAGACGATTTAGTTCAGGCTCCGCGCCTCGTGCTTCGGCTTTGTCGATGCGGCCGACATAAAACGTGTGATCCTTCAGTCGTTCGAGCAGAAATCTTGAAGACGCACTGGTTATCGACTTCGAAAGCTGGTTGTCCACTACATTTCGCAGACCGGCAAATACTTGATCGTAGAGGCGCTGCCCCTTTAACCCAGACTCGGATGCCATGTCCATGTGTGTGAACACCATTGCGAGTTTGCGAGTCAGGCCCGTGTTTGCAATGCTTTCGAGTGCCTTGCCTGCAGCGTAGTTGGTGAGGCCATTTTTGGCGCTATCGACTAGCAAAATGACATCAGCCTCGTATAGCAGCGCTGCCGTCTGTTCGGGAAGATCTGCCGTTGAGTTTGCCTTATGCCCCAAGCCTTCGGTATCTATTAGAACCAACCGGGGCTCAGTCGTTGCCCATCCAGCTTGGAATGGCCCCTGTACCCGCATGCCGTTCACGAGAGGGGTTAGCAAGCGGCCCCACGAGCGGTCACTGATGCCTGAAAAAAAACGAAGCGTGTTGATGAATGAATCACGTTGATTTGGCGAGGCCTTCATGGACCATGCTTTGGGCCAGCCCGTAGTGGTTCTGTCGAACTTGCCAATCGTACCTATTGCGTCGAATTTGTTGCGGAGTTCATCGAGGATATCGGAAACCAATTGAAGGAATTCATCAGAGGCGTTCGCCTGTTCCTCGATGAGGTCTAGCGCAGCAGTGCGATCTGGCGGCAGCATGCTGGCCAGCGGGCCGTGTTCAGCCTCGACAATTGCCCTGCACTTGGTCGCAATACTGAACATACGTGCGACATAGTCACCTACCAGAGCAGCATTTTTTTGCCGCTCGGCGATAGCCACTACCGAACCGTCATCGCCCTCGGGTTGGAATTCCTCATCGTTCCCTTCAGCGTACGGGTCTTCTTCAGAGTCTTGCTCGTCCAGATCACCCAAAAGATACTTAAGTCGGAAACGCATATCGCTTTTTTCAAGAAAAGTCCGAGCCACCAGTGGTTCGTCACCATCGACCGCATTGATGATGGCCGCCGATACGCATTCCTCCACCTCAAAACGGGTCTCGTGTTCCGACATGAACGTGACGACGACTTCGTACCGCCCGGGATGCAATACCAGCTCCATGGGAAAGGTGGTGGTGCGATTCATGGAAGTCGAAGGAAACGCCTCCCGCTTTGGATGGGTTCCGATTAGCTGACGCACTAGCGTAGTCTTGCCCGCGCCAGGTACGCCCAACATCACGACTTTGGCATATCCTTCGTCGCGCTTCGGCAGAGGCAGCAACTTGTCACGAATTAAGCCGGGGTCGGGGGTGCGTGACTCGATTTCGCCGTAGAAAATTTCTACAACCTCAGGGTAGTAAAGTTTTTCGGCTTCGCCTCTCGCGCCTAACGACCACAAAGCATCGTTTGCGAGTAGCTCGTTCAGCTGGCTGGCTAATAGACTCGCACGCGCCGCATCGGAGGTACCAAGCCCCTTGCGAGTTTTTCTGCCCGGCTTATCGTTCCCATCGAAACGCAGCGGATGCCGGAACTCTATGAGCCAGGCCGGGCGGCCAGGATTCTGCTTTGCAGTAGCTGTATAAACTTGAGCCATGGTTTCTTTCGATGTTCCTAAGTGTGGCAATTATATGGATAAATTGTTTCTTGTCAATATTTTGGAACATTTGGGAACATTTCAGTTTTATTTGGTGAGCCTTGGCGTTGTTTCATTGTGGGTTTTCCAGCGCGGCACCCACCCCAGCCCCGCGAGGCGCGTCGACCGCAGCCTCGAAGCGCGGACTGGCCTGGTCAGGGTCTCGTGCAGCGAGACGACTGAGTCGCGACTGTTTGGACGCAGCAAAGCGCAGTGAGTTTGAGTGACGGCCCTGGTCGGGAGCACCGCAGATGGTCGCCCGAAGAACCTGCGGGTGCTAAGCCTGGCGGGCCTAGGGTGGGTGTCGCGCCAGCGGCCCGTGCTCCGCGCGCAATTCACCATCTTGGCCGCTCACAGCAATGGCATGGGCGAAAACGGGTATATACTATTGTCATGGAGTTCGAATTCGACGTCGCCAAAAATCGCGCGAATTTAACCAAACACGGGATCGACCTGCAAGACGCGGCGCTGGTCTTTGTCGATGCGCACAGGCTCGACATCGTTGATGACAGGAAGAATTATGGTGAGCCACGACGCATTGTGGTGGGCGAGGTTGTGGGGCGTGTTTGGGTGGTGGTGTACACGGTGCGCGGCAGCGTGCATCGCTTGATTTCAGCGAGGAAAGCCAATGAGCGAGAGCAAAAGCGCTTCCAAGCGCTTCGTGATTGATCCGCACAACCCGGTGCCCAAAGGGCAATTGCGGGCGTTGACGCACCGTGTCAAGGCGGCGGATGTGCGCCCAATTGATTACAGCGATATTCCAGAACTGTGGGATGAGTGGTTTCTGCGCGTCGCCCGCGAAGGCCATCTTGCCGCCATCCCGGCCAAAAAACCCATCAGCGTCAAGCTTGACGAAGACGTTCTGGATTTTTTCAAGGGGCGCGGCAGCCGCTACCAGACCCATATCAACCAGGTGTTGCGCGCCTACATGTTGGCGCATCGGGTGCAAGGATCCTGATCATCCTCCAGCCATAGATCTGATGTTGCGACAGCGGCCTGAGCGCAGGTAACCGGCCAGTAATCAAACCCCAGCAGACGCAGGATAATTGCGGAATGAACCAATTAGAAGCCCTCAAACAATTCACCACCGTGGTGGCCGACACCGGCGACTTCAAGCAGCTTGGCGTTTTCAAGCCGACTGACGCCACGACCAACCCGTCGTTGATTTTGAAAGCCGTGCAAAAGGCCGATTACGCACCTTTGCTGAAAGACACCGTTGCCAAGTTTCGGGGTCGCCCACTGGACGAAGTGATGGATCGCTTGCTGGTGCGTTTTGGCTGCGAAATTTTGCAAATTATTCCGGGGCGGGTATCCACCGAGATTGATGCGCGCTTGAGTTTTGACGCCAACGCCACCTTCACGCGGGGTGAGCGCATCGTGGACTTGTACCAGGCCGAAGGTATTCATATCGACCGGGTGCTGATCAAAGTCGCGGCCACTTGGGAAGGCATTCAGGCCGCGGAAAGGCTGGAGAAACGCGGCATTCACACCAACCTGACCTTGCTGTTCTCGTTTTGCCAGGCGGTGGCTTGCGGGCATGCCAAAGTGCAGCTTATTTCGCCCTTTGTGGGTCGGATTTACGATTGGTACAAAAAGTTCGCTGGTGCCACGTGGGTCGAGGCCGACAACGCCGGTGCCAACGATCCCGGCGTGAAGTCGGTTCAGCACATCTATAACCATTACAAGCATTTCGGAATCGCCACCGAAGTGATGGGTGCCAGTTTCCGCAACGTGGGCCAAATCACTGCGTTGGCTGGGTGTGACTTGCTGACCATCAGCCCAGACCTGCTGGCCGTTTTGGCTGCGACCGATGCGCCCTTGGCTCAGGCGCTGGATGCAACAGCCGCACACAATCTGGACTTGCCCGCCGTCAATTTTGATGAAGTTCAGTTTCGCTTTGCCCTGAACGAGGACGCCATGGGCACCGAGAAGTTGGCCGAAGGCATCCGCGCGTTTTGTGCTGATGCTGTGAAGCTTGAGCACTTGATGTTGGCAGCATGACGGCCGTGGCGACAACCACCGCCCGGTCGCGCCTGCGCTGCGACCGCACCCCCGCGTGGGGCGAGCTTCAAGCCGCATTTCGATCCAGTGGCCAAGCCTTCGATGTTCGGCAAGCGTTTGCTGCAGACGCTGCTCGGTTTGATGCGTTCAGCCAGCAAGCGCCGCATGTGTTTGCTGATTTGTCCAAAAATCTGGTGGATTCGCCAACCCAAGCGCTGCAAATGAAGTTGGCGCGCCAATGTGGCGTTGAGCAGCACCGCGACGCCATGTTTGCGGGTGACACCATCAACGTCACCGAGCAACGTGCAGTGATGCATTGGCTGCTGCGAAGCCCGCTCTCAGACGCCGCCACAGCGGCCCAACCCGAGCTGACAAAAGTTCACGCCACGCTCAATGCCATGCTGGCCTACGCAGAGAAGGTGCGGGCGGACGACGCGATCACCGACATTGTCAACATTGGCATTGGCGGCTCCGACTTGGGTCCACAAATGGCGGTGCTGGCGCTGGACGAGTTTGCACGCTTGGGCAAGCGGTTTCACTTCGTGTCGAATGTCGATGGGCACGAACTGGCTGCCATTTTGAAGCGTGTGAAGCCCCATAACACCTTGTTTTTGGTCGCCAGCAAGACCTTCACCACCATTGAAACCATGACCAATGCGCGGTCGGCCAAGGCCTGGTTTGAATCCAATGGCGGCACTGACATTGCACGGCACTTTGCGGCACTCACCACCAATGTGGCGGCAGCCAGTGCTTTTGGCATCAGCACCACATTTGGATTTTGGGATTGGGTGGGCGGGCGCTATTCAGTGTGGTCGGCCATCGGTTTGCCACTGGCGATTGCCATTGGTGCCAGCGGATTTCGAGACTTTTTGGCGGGTGCCCATGCGATGGACGGGCATTTTCGCAGTGCGCCGCTTGAACAAAACTTGCCGGTTCGGCTGGCTTTACTCGACGTGTGGTACCGCAACTTTCATGGTTTCACGAGCCGGTCGATCGCGCCCTACCACAGCGCGCTGCGCCGCCTGCCCGCGTACTTGCAGCAGCTCGAAATGGAAAGCAATGGCAAGCAGGTTGACGTTGACGGCGCGGCCCTGCCATATGCCACGTCGCCTGTGTTGTGGGGCGAGCCTGGCACCAATGGCCAGCACGCTTATTTTCAAATGCTGCACCAGGGCACTGATGTGGTTCCGGTCGAGTTTGTGGCCGTCAAAAATCCCAAACACCAGTTGCCAAGGCATCATGATTTGCTCTTGGCCAACGCGGTCGCACAGGCGCAGGCCTTGATGCTGGGCAAAACGGATTCAGGCGGCCATCGCAATTTTCCGGGCAACCGGCCCAGCACGTTTTTGCTACTTGATGAACTGACCCCTGCGTCATTGGGTGCTTTGATTGCCTTGCAAGAGCATCGCGTTTTTGTCAGTGGGTCAATTTGGGGCATCAACAGTTTTGACCAATGGGGTGTGGAGCTTGGCAAAGTGTTGGCCACCGACATCGAAACCCGAATGAAAGCCGGCAACTTAACAGGTCTGGACGGTTCAACGGCGGGCTTGTTGACCCGGCTTCTGGCTGCAGATTAAGGCCTGTGCGGTGCCAATTCACCTGAGCCTGGAGCAAGCTCGCCATTTGCAGCTGGCCGCGCAGGATTTGCTGACTGCGCCTGAACGCGCCGCGACCCGCTTGAGCCTGCGCCGCTGCATCGAGCGCATGCAACTGCTGCAAATCGACACGATCAGTGTGGTGGCGCGCAGCCCCTATCTGGTTTTGTTTTCTCGGCTGGGTGGCTATCCACAGCATTGGCTTGACGATGCTTTGGCGGCAGGGCATTTGTTTGAACTGTGGGCGCACGAAGCCTGTTTTGCACCCGTTCAGTACTTGGCGCACCACCGCAGCCACAACCACCACACGCGCCGCAAGTGGCATATTGCGGGCGGTGAGGCTAGTCACGCCAAGCAGCGTGCCAGTCTGGACAGTTTGCTGGCTCACATTGAGGCGCAAGGCCCGGTCAAGTCGTCTGACTTTGAACGCACCGACGGAAAAAGCGGCGGGTGGTGGGGCTGGAAGGACGAAAAGCGCTGGCTGGAGGCGCTCTTCGCTCGGGGTGATTTGATGGTCGCGCGGCGCGAGAAATTTCAGCGCGTTTACGACCTGGCCCATCGGGTTCAGCCCAGTGTGGCGCAAATGGAGCTGCCCAGTGCCCAAACG
>JANNCN010000202.1:0-18634 GCA_031386665.1 Rhodoferax sp.
AACCGAGCCTTCGAAGGCGCTGCGGCGCATCATGAAAAAACCGCTCATGGGGTCAGTCAAGGTCAAACCCAACATGCGTTGCGCCAAGGTGGTGGCGAACGCGCTGATTTTTTGCCGCGAACTTTCCCAATCGGCAACCCCGCCACCTTGCACGTAACGGCTGCCGACCACCAGGTCAAACGGCTCATCACGCAGGGCCGACAACATGTGGGGCAGCAGCCCTTCGTCGTGCTGCAAGTCGGCGTCCATCACAGCCAGGTAGTCGGCGCCGCTGGACAGCATGCCCTCCACACAGGCACTGGACAAGCCGCGCCTGCCAATGCGCCGCAGGCAGCGCACGCGCGGGTTGCGGGTCGACAAGGCCTGCAGGCGTGCGGCCGTGCCGTCCGGCGAGTCGTCATCAACAAAAATGGCCTCCCACGTGACGTGGGCCAGCACGACTTCCAGCCGTTTTAGCAGCTCTTCCACATTGCCAATTTCGTTGAAGGTGGGAATCACCACTGCCAAAACGCAGGCAGGCATAGGGCTTGGAGCTTGGCTTGAACGACTCGGTTCGACACCGCTTGCGGCCAGTTGGCCCGGGCTTGATTCAGACATTCAATTAATCAACGGTTCGACGAGCTGCTGCTGCGTCTTCGGGTGCTTTTACTTTTGCTTTTGCTGACGTGGCGCATTTGCTTGAGCTGGCGCGCCTTTTTGGCCATCGCATACTTGAACCAGAACGCCAGTGCGTAGCTCAAGCCTGCCAGCGCGGCCAGGCCCACAAGCCAGGGCAAGACTTCGTCCATGAACTGCTCAAAGATCAACCTCGCCGCCAAGGCGTCGGTGGGGCGCGATATGCTGCCTTGCGCGCCCGGCGAACCCGCACCCCCAGGGCCATTGGCACCGTCAGCGTCGCGTTTGCCGGTGCTGCTGGCGTCGATTTCGCGCACGGCCTGCACCACGGCAGAGTTGGCAACCTCTTGGTGCAGCGGCTTGACCACACCTTTGATAGCGTCGCCAATGCCCAAATCCTCAGTTGCCCCACGGCCTGCTGAAGCTGCACCAGCGGGTCCGCTCGCCGTCGCGCTGGGCGCTTTGGAGTTGGCTTGCGATTGGCCTCGGCCCTCTGACGGCGAGCCTGAAGGCCCGCCATCGGCCAAATGGTCGCGCAACAGCTTGGCGTCTGACGGCAAGTCTTTGGCCGCGCCAGACGAGTTGTCGTCACTGGCCCCCCGGTCGTGCGCCCCCGGCAAAACCTGCCCTTGAAGCGGCGCTTGCGACTGCGCCTGCACAGCGGCACAACACAGCGCAACGGAAACGGCGACAAATAAGGGCTTGAAATTCATGCGGACAAATGGATTGCCCGCATTTTAAAGGCTGACAGCAGGCCAATGAGCGGGGTGGCTGCCGGGTGGCGACGAGGGCTGACTCCAAAAGCTTGGCGTGGCAGACAGCTTGACACTGTGCTTCAGGGCAGTTAACTCGCCAAATCCCGAAGCCATAGTCTCGATATAGTGTGTGAGCGCTGGTGGTTTGATGGCAAAGCCGTCGCTAACACGCCCCAGGCTGCGCAGCCACTGCCCCGTTTGGGTCAGTGACAATTTGACGTGCCAACTGCCGCCCTGCTGCTGTTGTTTGGCCAAGGCACAAGCGGCGGCATAGGCCATGAGATGTCCGGTGGCGTAGTCCAAAATCTGCATTGGCATGGCTTTGGGCGTTTCGCTGCTTGCTGCCAGCGCTTCAGCCAGATTGAAGCCCATGGCAGTTTGCACTAAAGAATCAAAACCGCGCCGCTGGTGCCACGGCCCTTGGTCACCATACGCTGAAAGCGACACGCAGACGATGCCTGGGCGCGTTTGCGCAAGGGTTTGCGTGTCCAGCCCCAAGCTCGCCATCGCACCCGGGCGGTAGCCTTGCACAAACACGTGGCTGCTGGCCAGCATGTTTTGCAGCGCGGCCTGCCCGTCGGCCTGCCGCAAATCAACATGGCAGGAGCGCTTGCCACGGCTGGTGTCGGCAATCGAGTCGATATTGGGCAAATGCGGGCTGTTCACCAGCATCACGTCTGCACCATAAGCCGCCAGCGTGCGCCCGCACACGGGTCCTGCCAATATCCGCGTCAAATCCAACACCCGCAGGCCCGACAAAGGTCGGTCACCTGCCCCGATGGCAGGCAGAGCCAAAGGCGCGGCATCGCCAATTTTCTCAAAACTCATCAGGGGTTGAAGCGCCACCGCCTGCCCTTGGGGGGTTTGATCCCAGGCGGCAAAGTCGCGCAGCGCGGCCACCACCAAACCAGCTTGGGCGGCGGCTTGTTCAAACTCCAGTGCGCCTCGGGTCAGCATGGCCTGTTCGGCTTGGACGCGGGTGGCGCTGTCGGGCGACAAGCCCATCAAACGCAGAGCGCCGTCCCGGTGGTGGGCAAAGTTGGTGTGGATGCGCACCCAGCCATCGGCACAGCGGTAAAGGCCCGAAAATTGATCCCACATGGGGGGCGATTGGCCATTCAATTTGAACCAACCGGTGCATTCCAGCGCTGCGTGGGTCATGTCAACCTGCACCTGCTGCCTGCTTTGCCCGCGCAAATGACCCAATTCGCAGGCGGCAAGCGCTGCAGCCGCAATGGAGGTTTGCGCCGCCGTGCCCACGGCAAACGACGACGGCATGACCGGGTCGTTCCCGGTTACTACCGCATTTGGCAAGGCGTCTGGCGGCAAAGCACCCCAACGCCACAAGTCAGCCAGCACCTGGGTGGGCTTTGGTGTGGTGACGGCGTCAAAGTTCATCGCGCGAATTCATGAGGATTTGTCATCAGGATCAGGCTGACTGCAATAGAGATCACTTTACCGGACAATCAGACTTTATGCCTCTTTGAAGCACCCGCCCATGATTCCGTTCTCCGTTTTAGACCTGTCGCCCGTTTTGCAAGGCAGCACGGCGGCCCAGTCGTTTCACAACAGCCGCAATTTGGCGCAGCACGCCGAAAAGCTGGGCTTCAAGCGCTATTGGCTGGCCGAACACCACGGCATGCCTGGCATTGCCAGTGCGGCCACTGCGGTGTTGATCGGCTACGTGGCGGCGGGCACGCAGACCATTCGGGTGGGCGCGGGCGGCATCATGTTGCCGAACCACTCGCCACTGGTGATTGCGGAGCAGTTTGGCACGCTGGAGTCGCTTTACCCAGGCCGCATTGACTTGGGTCTGGGCCGTGCCCCAGGCTCTGACCAGGTGACGGCGCGGGCCATGCGGCGCAACCTGAATTCAGATTCCGACGAGTTTCCGCAAGACGTGGTGGAGCTGATGGAGTATTTTTCAGACGAGCCGCGCACGCCAGTGCGGGCCGTGCCGGGCACAGGTTTGAAGGTGCCGATGTGGATTTTGGGCTCCAGCACGTTTGGTGCGCAGTTGGCAGCGGCATTGGGCTTGCCGTATGCCTTTGCGTCGCATTTTGCACCGCAGCAAATGATGCAGGCGATTGCAATTTACCGTTCCGCGTTTCGCCCGTCGGCGCGTTTGGCCAAGCCCCACGTCATGCTGGGTTTCAACGTGTTTGCGGCAGACACCGACGACGAAGCGCATTTCCGGGCCAGTTCCATGCAGCAGGCGTTCATCAACCTGCGCAGCGGTCACCCCAAGCAACTGCCACCGCCGGTGGAAGGGTTCATGAGCCGCATTGGCCCGCAAGAACGTGCCTTGTTGGAGACGGTTTTGCCATGTTCGGCGATTGGTGCGCCCGACACCGTGCGTGCGGCACTGAGCGCTTTCATTGCCCGCACGGGGGCTGACGAGCTGATGCTGACCTCGCAGATTTTTGACCATAGCCAGCGGCTTCGGTCGTATGAGATCGCAGCCGAGATCAGGGCCACAGCGCCATGACCCCGAATCCGGCCCATTGCCCCCTGTGCGGACAGGGCAACCGTTGCGCCATGGAGATTGAACAGCTAACCGGACAAAAGCAGGACGCCTGCTGGTGCACGGGCGTGAGCTTCAGCGCGGAGCTGTTGGCCCGGGTGCCTGCGGCCAGCCAGCACCAGGCCTGTATTTGCGCCGAATGCGTTGCATCGGGTGCTGAATCTGACGCACTTTCCTCTGAAACGACTCCGACAAACGCCCCGAATTAGCCTCTGAATTCACCCTCTCATCCACCCTTTGAAAGCCCATCATGCCCCTGTACCACATCGAAATGTTTGAAGGCCGCACCCCCGAGCAAAAGAAGCGCCTGGTCGAAGAAATCACCCGCGTGACGGTTGAGGTGCTGGGCGGCTCGCCCGATTCGGTGGATATTTTGATCACCGACGTGAAGCGCGACAACTGGTCTACCGGTGGCAAGCTGTGGTCTGAGCCCCGACCTTGACGCTGCCACGCCGCGCTGAGTAGAGGAATTGGCGCGGGATGGCACGGCATGGACTGACATGACATGACGTCAAAAACACCGCAAACGCCGAAAAACGTGCCAAAATCAGAAAAAAGAACCTGGGGGTTACTATTTTCGGAAAAATGCCAAAAAGTACCGAAAAATGCCGAATTATTAATATAATTAGCCTCTAGCTCTCGAATTAATTGCATAGTTTGCTATATTATGTATAGCAATTGTCACCTCATTAACTGCAGTTTTCGAATTCACGGCGTTAGGAGCCTTCTAGACCATGTGCCAACTTCTCGGAATGAACAGCCGCCTGCCGGCCAGCCTGACCTTGAGTTTCACTGGGTTTTCCCAGCGCGGCGGCTGCACCGACCACCACGCCGATGGCTGGGGCATGGCTTTTTTTGAGAGCGAAGGCGAATCCCCCGGCAAAGGCGTTCGCTACTTTGTCGACAAGCAAAGTGCGGCCACCTCGCCGATTGCGCAAATGCTGCGCAACTTTCCCATCAAAAGCCACAACGTCATTGCCCATGTGCGCAAAGCCACCGTGGGCGCGGTCACCCTTGAAAACAGCCACCCGTTCGTGCGCGAGCTGTGGGGCCGCTACTGGGTTTTTGCCCACAATGGCGATTTGAAAGACTTCAACCCCACCTTGCACGGCCACTTTCGCCCGGTGGGCAACACCGACAGCGAGCTGGCGTTTTGCTGGCTGATGCAAGAACTGTCCAAGTCGCACGCGGGCGTGCCCAGCGTGGCTGAACTCACCCTGACCCTGCGCGACCTGGTGCCTCAAATTTCGCGCCACGGCACTTTCAACTTCTTGCTGTCCAACGGCCAGGCACTGTGGGCGCATGCCAGCACCAAGCTGGTTTACCTGATTCGCCAATACCCGTTCAGTGAAGTCCATCTGAAAGACGAAGACCTGCGGGTTGATTTGGCTGAGCTGAATGGCCCGCAAGACCGGCTGGCCATCGTGGTGACCGAACCCCTCACCACCAACGAAGATTGGACTGCGCTGGAACCCGGCGAGCTGATGGTGTTTGTGGACGGGGTTATTCAAGCCTGCAGCCAGAAGTCCTGCACGGCAGCGCGGCCCACACTCGAACCCGCACTTTGACCGTCCTTCACGGTCGCGCCCGGCCATTCGCTGGCCTTCACGGGCATCCGATCCAGTCACACTCAACACTCGCATGGTGAACTTTCAAGGCTACTTTTGGCGCTGCGCGATTTTGGCAACCTCCAGTTTGGCGCTGGCGGGCCTGATTTCATTGACCCCGGTTGCACGCGAGATCGACCTCAAGCTGCAAGACACGCTGCTTGAACTGAGCGCACCGGCGGGCGACTTTTCGGGCGTAGTGGTGGTCGATGTGGACGAGCCGTCCATGGCCCGCCTGTCCTCACAAATAGGTGCGTGGCCCTACAACCGCGACGTTTACGCCCTGGTCACGCCGTATTTGCTCAAGGCGGGGGCCAAAGCGGTGTCTTACGACATTTTGTTTTCTGAATCCCGCTCAGGTGACGATGAATTTGCCGCCATTTTGACCGACAAGGTGGTGTTGGCCGCCGCCTCGCTGCCCTATGGTGGTGCTGGGCACGACGCCAATTACCGCGCCCGCTTAGCCACCAGCGCCTGGGCACACGGGGCCTCTTGGGCCGCTCAGCCCTGGGACGACTTAACCCTGCCGCTGCCGCTTTTCACCGATAAATCACCCGTGGGCGTGATCAGCATGGTGCCCGACCCTGATGGCGTGATCCGCCGCATTCCGCTGCTGCACCGTGCGTATGGCGAGGTTTTGCCGTCGCTGGCCATGGCCACCTTGAAAGCCATTGGCGTGCCTGTGCAGATGGACCAGCCCACGGGCAGCCCGCTGATCAATGGCAAGCCGATTCCGGTCGACGCCAACGGCTTGGTTCGCCTGCGCTACCCCGGCAATTTTAAAAGTCTGCAGGTTGTGCCGTTTTATGAGCTGGCGCTGGCCGCCAGCGGGTCAGCCAAATACGCGGGGCTGGCGGCGCAATTCAAGGGCAAGGTGGTTTACCTGGGCAGCTCGGGCGCGGTGTTGGGCGACTTTCACCAAACGCCTTTGGGGCGCTTTGCCGGGCTGCATTTAGCGGCGTCTCTGCCGTCAATGCTTGGCAACGGGCTGGTCATGCACCCCAGAAGCTGGCCGCTTGACGGCGCCTTGACTCTGCTGCTGGTTACTTTGGCGCTCGCCATGGCGCACCCCCGCCTGTCGTCGTCGGTCGCGGTGCAAGTGCTCACCTTGCCTGGCCTTTTGTTGCTGGTAGCGGCTGCCGTGGCGATTCTGGGCGCCACTGGGCGCAGCGCGGGCGTGCTGTTGCCAACCCTGGCGGGCATTTTCATCCACTTGGCCAGTGTGATCTGGCGGCAACTTTACCTGTACCGCAAAAGCCGCCGCTTGCAGGTTGAAAAGCTGGCGGCGGAAGAAGCCAGCCGCCTCAAAACCCAGTTTTTGTCGCACATGACGCATGAACTGCGAACGCCCCTGACGGCGATTTTGGGCTTCAACAACATCAACTGGAAAACCGACGCCATGGGCCGCGACGCACGCATGAAAAACAGCGAAGTCATTGACCGCAATGGCCGCCATTTGCTGGCGCTGATCAACGGCATTCTGGACCAGGCGCAGCTCGAAGCAGGGCAAGTGCGCATCGTCACGCAACCCGAAAACCTGCGCGTTTTGGTGGGCGACGTCATCGCCACGCTCAAGCCATTGGTGCGCGACAAACCGGTTTATCTGTCCGCCACATTTGCCTCTGGCATGCCTGAGGCCATCGAAATCGACGCCTTTCGGGTGCGGCAAATTTTGCTGAACCTCACTGGCAACGCTATCAAATTCACCGAGCGCGGTGAAGTGACCCTGAACGTCAGCTGGTTGGCAGGAGAGTTGACCATTGAAGTGGTCGACACTGGGTCCGGCATTTCCGCTGAGGCCATGACGCGACTGTTTTCAGCATTTCAGCAGGCCGACGGCTCGATTGCAGCCAAGCACGGCGGTACCGGCCTGGGGTTGACCATCAGCCGCGACCTGGCCGAGCTGATGATGGGCAAAATTACGCTGACGTCTGAAATCGGCGTGGGGTCGCGCTTCACCTTGTTTTTGCCAGCTTCAGCGGGGCAGGCAGTGGCGTTGGGCGGGCCTATGCCATCGGCCAGCGCAGCGGCAGAAGCCGGACTTGCTGCCACGGGTTCATCCAGCGGCTACGGGCAATTGGGCGCCCCGGCCTCGTTTCACTCAACCCGCCCAGGCGACTTGCTTGCGCCCGCCAACGCTCTGCGCGGCACCGTGTTGGTGGCAGAAGACGCGGCCGACCTGCGCGCGCTATCCGTGATTTACCTCAAACGCCTGGGGCTGACCGTGATTGAAGCCGCGAATGGTCAGGAAGCCGTTGACCTGGCCATTGAGCACCGCCCTGACGCGATTTTGATGGACATTGAAATGCCCGTGCTTGATGGCCTGCAAGCGGTCAAACTACTGCGCGAACAAGGCTACAGCCGCCCGATTTTGGCAACCACCGCGCACACGGGCGAACCGCATCGCACACTGGCGCTGGCGGCGGGTTGCAACGATCTGTTGTCCAAACCCATTTCGTATGCCGTTTTGCGCGCGGCCCTGGACGGAGCCATGAGCGCACCGTCCAACCCCACCTGACCTGCACAGACACTGCCCCGCTTGCCCGCTTTCCCGTCCATTTTTTGAACGACTGCCCCCTATGAATGAAACCATCATTGTCAAAGTAGACCGCGAACTCGAGGAACTGATGCCGCTTTTTTTAGAGACTCGCGCAAGAGACATGGCCACCTTGGAGACCAGCCTGACAAGCAACGACTTTGCCGCCATGAAGGTGGTGGGTCACGGCATGAAAGGCTCTGGGGGAGCGTTTGGCTTTGGCCTGGTCACCAAGATTGGGGGCATTATCGAAGAAGCCGCAATCAAGGGCGACAAAGCCAGCGTTGAGCATCAACTGGCCGTTTTGCGCGACTACCTGGCCCGGGTCGAAATTCAGTACGTTTGAGGCGCCTCACGCGAAATTCAAAGCGATTTTTTCAGCACAATTTTTTGCACGTCACCAAACGGGCCTTGCTTGCCCGAACTCGTGACCGTCGCCACCCGCCAGTAGTAAGTGCCAGATGGCAGACCCAGCTTGATCTCGGTGCTGACAATGTCTTTGCGATCCAGCAAAAGCGTTTGAAAACCTGGCTGGTCGGACACTTGAACCCGGTAGGCGGCGGCGTCGGGTGGTTCGGTCCATCTCAAATTGGCTTCTGAACCGATTGCCACGCTTGCCGCGTCTGGCGAATTCGGCATGTTTGGAAAGGGCGCTTCAGGCCGCGCATTCAACTCAAAATCAACTGCCTTGCCCGCCCCTTCAAGGCCTTCTGCGTCAATCGATCGCACCCGCAGCACGTAGGCACCGTCGGGCAGGCTCAGCCAGCGGGCCGAGGGCTGGTTGAACACGCCTTCGGTGATTTGGCGGGTGAGCGTTTTGTCTGCAAACACCTGGGCACGGTAGGCTGCGGCACCGGGCTCTGGCGCCCAGGTGAATTGAAGCGGAACTTGGGTCAGGGTTTTTTCAATGCCGCGCAACTCGGGGGCAGCAAGCAATGCTTTGGGCGTTTTGGGTTCGGTGTTGACCACGGCCAGCGTGCCAAAGCCTGCACCCACCAGAACAGGGTTGGCGCGGCCTTGCGCAGCCACGCTGCCCTCGCCCACTTCGCTGAAGGCGGTTTGGGTGGCCGAATCGTACCGCGCCCTGAACTCGGTGCCTCGCACGCCCAGGTTAAACACCGGGGTGGTCACAACGTACTTGGAGGCCACGTTCTTCAGGGGGACGACCGTGGACTCCACCGCGCCTTCGTCGATTTTGAGACGGGTCTCCGTGATGCCCGACTTGCCGTAAACCAGCAGGCTTTCAATCAACAATTTGCTGCTCGGTGCAATGGCGATGCGGGAACCGTCCACAAACTGCAAGCTCAAGGTAGCTTGCACACCGGTTTCGATCTGGTCGCCCGGCAATATTTCTGTGCCTGGCACCACACTGGCCAACCGGGCCGTGCCCCGGCGCACACTCACCACCCCTTGCTGCAGCAAAACGGTGGCGACACTGGCGTCGCTGCGCAACCAGGCCAACGGGATTCGCACGACTTGGCCGGGCAACACCAATTGAGGGTTGGCAAAGCGGTTGTGTGACTGGAGCTTTTGCCAATCGGCAGGTGGCTTCATCAACCGATTGGCCAGGCCAATCAGCGTGTCCCCGGGCGCCAAGGAATAGCGCCATTCGTCATTGCGCTGGGCCTCGGTTGGGCTGGGTTGAACGAGTTTAGGGGGCTTGACGAGGCTTGCTGCTTGGGCCGAGAGGCAGCTCAAGAGGCAGATGGTGGAGGCGGCAATCGGCCAGGCTTGCGCGGTTCTTGATTTCATGGGGGCAGGTCGGTCGTCAGCAGGTCAATGAATTCGCCATGCGGCAAAGCTGGCTGGAAGTAATAGCCTTGATAATTGTCGCATTCCAGGTGCTTCAGACAGTCCATTTGCGCTTGGGTTTCGACGCCTTCAGCGGTAACCACCATGCCCAGGCGATGCCCCAGTTCAATCAAGGTGCGGGTCACGGCCAGGTCTGCCCGTTGGCCGGGCAGATCGCCCACAAACTCTGGATCGATTTTGAGTTCGTCAAAAGGAAACCGCTTGATATGGCCCAAAAATGACTCGCCCGTGCCAAAGTCGTCAATCGACAGGCCAATTCCCAAGGCTTTCAATTCGGTCATCAATTGCAGGCCAGCCTGCACGTCATCGACCAACATATCCACAGTGACCTCAATGATCAATTGCTTGGGCTGCAAACCACTGCTTTGCAGGGTTTTGGCAACAAACTCGACAAAGTGGGGCGAGTGCAAGTGCGCACGGCCAACATTGACCGAAACGGTTAACGCCCCTAAGTCAGCTTGCGCCCAGCTGGCGGCATCGACACAGGCGCGCTGAAAAACCCATTCGCCTATGGCGGCGCTCAGGCCCTGTTCTTGCGCCAAGGCAATGAAGTCACCCGCTGGAATCATGCCGTGGTCTGGGTGGCACCAGCGGATCAGCGCCTCAGCACCCACCACGCGCTGGGAGTTGAAATCCAGCTTGGGTTGGTAATGCAGTTCGAGTTCACCGCGTTCAGCAGCGCCGCGCAATTGCGAGCCCATGGTGACTTGCTCGTAGGACTTCAAACTCAGCTCGGGTGATGCGAACCAAAACCGTGCTTCAGGCTGCTGCTGCTGGCCTGCCAGCGAGGCCGCCAGACTTGCGCCCTGGCGCAGATCCGCCCCAGCCTCGCCGTCACTGGGCGACACGGAAATCCCGACCCAGGCGCTGGGCCACAGTTGGTGGCGCGAAAGGCTGACGGGCTCGCACATGACTGCCAGCAAACGGCGAACACTGGCTTCGATGGCAACGGCGTCTTCCATGCCCTCAATGGCTAAGGCAAAACGCTGACTGTCCAGCCGCGCAATGCAAGGCAGGCGTTCGCTGATCATGGTCGAGGCCCAAAGCACTTCTTCGCTGACCAAAAACCGCTCTAACCGGGTGGCCACAATTCTGGCCAAATCGTCAGCGGCTTGCTGCCCTGCAGTTTCTGAAATTTGCTGGCACTCTGGCACAGTGACGATGAACACCGTCACCAGTTCATTGACCGATTTGCGCCGCGCAAGCAGGGCGTCCACACTGCTGTCAAAGAGCTGGTAGCCCGGCAAGGCGGTGGCCAAGTCGTAGTTTTTTAGGCGGTACTGGTACTGCAAGTAGGCCAAGGTGTTGCGCACGCGCAAAACCAGTTCACTTGGGTCAACCGGTTTGGACAAAAAGTCGGTCGCGCCCAGTTGCAGCGCCCGCCGCTTGGTGTCTGCCGTGCCGTCTGCTGTCAACACAATCACGGGGGTCATGCCCATGGCGGGGTCGCTGCGCAGCGCGGTCAATAGCTCGAATCCTGGCAAGTGCGGCATCATCACGTCCAGCAGAAGCAGGTCGGGCTTTTCTTGGGCCAGCAACGCCAAGGCTTCTCGCGGGTCGTTAGTCGACACAAAATTAACGTAGCCCGCGTTGACCAGGTACTTTTTGACCAACCCTGTCATCAGGGGGTCGTCATCGACCATCATCACTTTGGCGTTTTGCAGCACCACCAGCGACTCTTGCTCGCCCATGGCCAGCAAAGCGCCGGGCTGGGAAGGCGGGCCATTGGGGTTGTCAATGGGATTGTTCACGGTCGGTCACTCCAAATGCTGTTGTTGTCGCGCGTTGTCATGGCTTTTGGCCTTGACTGTGGCACGATGAGTGTGCGTCGGCGACGATTAAGATGCAAATGTCGTCATGATAAGCGGCAGACAGGCTGAGTTGGCAAGCCCGCTGCGCAGGAGCCCAGCATGGCGCCTGTTTGTGTGAATTTGTTGTGCTTTGCGAGAATTTCGAATCGCGCCGAAAAACCTCAACACAAAAATGCTATGCTAATAATAGCAAACTATCTATATAGTTAGAGACTTAGAGGCTTTTTTATTCATAAAAAGCCGTTTTTCAGCATTTTTCAGAAAAAAAGAACCTGCAGGTTACTTTTTTGTCAAAACCAGCTCTAAGGCATCGATGAACATCGCCGGCACATCAAACCCGGTTTGGTCCGATATCTCCTGAAAACAAGTCGGGCTGGTGACGTTGATTTCAGTCAGCGAATCGCCAATGATGTCCAAACCGACCAAAAGCAGGCCTCGCGCGCTCAAAATCGGCCCCAGCGCCTCGGCAATTTCACGATCGCGTGCGCTCAAGGGTTGTGCCACCCCTTTGCCGCCCACCGCAAGGTTGCCGCGCACCTCGCCGCCTTGCGGAATGCGCGCCAGGCAAAACGGCACGGGCTTTCCGCCAATCACCAAAACCCGTTTGTCGCCCTCTGAAATGGCGGGCAAAAATTTTTGCACCATCACGGTTTCGCGGCCGTCTTTGTTCAGCGTTTCGGTGATCACGCCCAGGTTCAGGCCGTCTGCCTTGACCCTGAAAATCCCCGTGCCGCCCATGCCGTCCAGCGGCTTCAAAATAACGTCTTGGTGCAAGTCATGAAAACGTTTGATGTCGCTGGCATCGCGCGTGACTAGTGTGGGGCCAATGAACTGGGGAAATTCCATGATCGCCAACTTTTCAGGGTGATCTCGCAGCGCCGCCGGTTTGTTGAACACCTTGGCACCTTCTCGCTCAGCTTGCTCCAGCATGTGGGTGGCGTAGAAAAACTCGCTGTCAAAAGGTGGGTCTTTGCGCATCACCACCGCATCAAAATCAGCCACCGCTTGGGGGCGCTCGTTGGGATGCGACTGCGCTGACGTGAACCAATGGGTTGGGTCGCCCGTCAACACAATGTCGCGCACGTAGGCGGTGACTCTTTCGCCGCGCTGCCAGCGAATGTCCTGGGGCTGGCAAACCGACAGCGTGTGACCGCGTTTTTGCGCCTCGCGCATCATTGAAAACGTGGTGTCTTTATAGATTTTGAAGGTTTCTAGCGGATCGGCGATAAAAAGTAGGTGCATGGCGAGGACGGCTGAAGTGAAGTTTTTAATGGTGGCGTCTGCCGAACTGTTGCACAAAAAGCGCCAACGCGCCGGCCACTACCCCCCAAAAGGCCGAACCGATCCCAGCCATTTGCAGACCACTGAGCGTGACCAAAAAGGTGATGACTGCGGCTTCACGGTGGTCTTCGGCCTTCACGGCGGTGGCCAGCGCATTGCCAATAGTGCCCAGCAGGGCCAAACTGGCGATTGCCGCAATCAACTCGGGCGGAAAGGCCGTCAACCAGCCGGTGATGGCTGCGCCAAACAACCCAACAAGCAGGTAAAAAGCCCCGCTGCAGGCGGAGGCTGTGTAGCGCTTGGCGGGGTCGGGGTGGGCATCGCGCCCCATGCAAATGGACGCAGTGATGGCGCTCAAACCCAGCGCAAATGCACCAAACGGGGCCAATACCAGGGTTGCGACCCCCGTCAATGTGATGATTTTGGAAATATTGAGGGGTGCTGAATGCCGTGCGTTACTGCCTGTCTGCCCTGCGCCAAACGCAAGACCCACCACCTTGTCAGCGCCCATACCGCCATACCCTGCCGCTTGGATAGCCGCCACGCCGGGCAGGTTTTGCGATGCCATGGTCACCACAAACAGTGGCAGCGCCAGGCTGATCGTGGCGCTCCAGGAGAATTGCGGCGCAACATAAATCGGCACGGCAAATTCGAAACTGGGCACCGCGCCTGCCAACCCCTGGGTTGCAAACACATACAGAATGGCCGCCAGCAGCGTCAGCGGCACGGCGTAAAGCGCCACCCAACGACGCGCCAGCAAATAGGTCAACAGCATCACCGCGACCAGGGGCCATGCCGTTTGCGCTGCCGTGAACCCCTGCATACCAAAACGCACCAACACACCGGCCAAAAGTGCCGAAGCGATGGCCATGGGCAGGCGGTTCATGACGCGCTCAAACAGGCCTGTGCCACCGCAAAAGACAATCAGCCCCGCGCTGACCATGAACGCGCCCACGGCTTCATTCAGACTAAAACCGCCCGCCAGCCCAGCCGTCGCCAGAACCGCAGCCCCCGGCGTGCTCCAGGCCACCATCACGGGTTTTTTGAGCCAAAGTGAGGGCAATAAGCTGCAAAGACCCATACCCAAACCGAGCGCCCACATCCACGAAGCAATGATGTCCGGCGTGGCGTTGAACGCCAAAGCCGCCTGAAACACAATCGCGACGGAACTGGTAATGCCCACCAAGACAGCAACAAACCCGGCGGTCAGTGCAGAGGAATTGAGGTCTTTGAAAAATTGCATGGACAGCAATTGTGGCCCGGAACCCCTACTGCGCGCAGCGGCGGAGAGTGGGGGCGACAGCTTTATATTTCTATTTTGCTACCCAGCTCAACAACGGCATTGTTGGGCAGCTTCAAGAAATCAGCCGCGCCACTGGCGTTGTGGTGCATTTGGGCAAAAAGCTTTTCGCGCCACTGCGCCATGCCACCGCCAATGGTTGGTATCACCGTGTCGCGCGACAAAAAGTAACTGGTCGTCATGTCTTCCAACTCGCAGCCTCGCCCTTTAATGGCTTGGAGCGCTTTGGGCAAATCGGGGTTGTTTTTGAACCCGTAATTCACAATCACCTGCCAGCAGTCGTGCCCTAAAGATTCGATTTCCAACCGCTTTTCCAGGCCGATCCAAGGCACCTCGTGGTTGCGCACGGTGACAAACAAATTGTGTTCATGCAGCACTTTGTTGTGCTTTAAGTTGTGCAACAAGGCATTGGGCACCGTGCCCGGCTCGCTCGTCAAAAACACGGCAGTGCCTTCAACCCGGTTAGGCGGGCTGATGAACACGGCCTCCAAAAATCCGGGCAGATCCAAGGCGTCAGCCCGCAGCTTTTCGTTCAAAATGCGCCGACCGTCTTTCCAGGTGACCATGAAGGTGAAAATAATGCCGCCAATCGCCAGCGGAAACCAGCCACCGTCGAACAACTTGAGCAAGTTGGAACCCCAAAACGCCAGATCCACCAAAAAGAAGAAGCCCGTCGCGCCCAAGCACAAAATCAGCGGGTACTTCCAGCTGTAACGAATCACGTAGAAGGTCAAAATGGTCGTGATCAGCATGTCCGTGCACACCGCAATGCCGTAGGCCGCTGCCAAGTTGCTGGACGACTTGAACATCACAACCGCCAGCACAATGGCCACAAACAGGCCCCAGTTGACAAACGGAATGTAAATTTGCCCGGTGTCGCGCACGCTGGTGTGCAAAATATTGAGGCGCGGTAAATAGCCCAGCTGAATCACCTGCTTGGTCACGCTGAAGGCGCCCGTAATCAAGGCCTGCGACGCAATCACCGCTGCCATGGTCGCCAAAATAACCAATGGAATCAGCGCCCAATCTGGGGCCATCATGTAAAACGGGTTTTTAACTGCGGCAGGGTTGTTTAGCAGTAGCGCGCCTTGGCCAAAATAGTTCAGCGTGAGTGACGGCATCACCACTGAAAACCAAGCGAGGCGAATAGGCTTTTTACCAAAGTGCCCCAGATCTGCATACAGGGCCTCGGCCCCAGTGACGCAAAGCACAATGGCACCCAGTAAAATGAAAGTGGTACCAGGGTTGTTCCAAATGAAGCTGACCGCGTACAGCGGGTTCAGTGCCTTCAAAATGGTGGGGTTGGTGGCGATTTGGGTGACTCCCAGCACGGCCAACACCACAAACCACAGAAGCGTGATGGGGCCGAAAAATTTACCAATGCCTGCGGTGCCGCGCTTTTGTAGCAAAAACAAAAAGAACAGCACGATCAGCGTGAGTGGAACGATGTATTTGTGAAACTTGGGCGAAATGACCTCCAGCCCCTCCATCGCACCCAAAACGGAAATTGCAGGTGTGATCACACCATCTCCGTAAAACAAGCAGGTGCCAAAGATGCCGACGATGAGCAAAACTCGCCGCAAGCGCGGGCTTTCTTTAACCGCCTGAGACGCAAGCGCCAGCATGGCGACCAAACCGCCTTCGCCATTGTTGTCGGCGCGAAGCACCAACACCACGTACTTGAGCGAGACGATGACTGTCAGCGTCCAAAACAGGATCGACAAAATGCCGTAAACATTCTCGGGAGTGAAAGCGACATGACCTGAGCCAAAGACCTCCTTCAGGGCGTACAGCACGCTGGTGCCGATATCGCCATAAACTACCCCAATGGCGCTTAAAGTGAGTGCAGTGAGAGAAGATTTGGCAGCTGACACATGTTTTCCCGGTCTTTGAGATCGGCCGGGTTCCATTCTATTGGGGAAGCGTATTCTCCTCCCGGCATGGCATGGCCGCTACCGGGTGAAGACTCTAATTACCCTGTGTTTGCCAAATTGTTGCAGCGCAACAACTCAAACTGGTTTTGCGCCAA
This sequence comes from Rhodoferax sp., assembly GCA_031386665.1. Lineage (GTDB taxonomy): Bacteria > Pseudomonadota > Gammaproteobacteria > Burkholderiales > Burkholderiaceae_C > JANYCG01. Next base: position 16,271 of record JANNCN010000202.1, read on the forward strand.
ATTTTAGGTTTGGCCTCTCAACCCGACTGACATCGAAGCAGGGCATCTACCAACTTAGGGCATCCTATATCGCGGAGAGCTCGGCCAAGAGAAAACGCGCCAATGCGCGACATAGTCGAGATTCAATCAGGCGTAGACCTCGGCTTCTGGGTCGGTGGCCTCCAGCTCGTAGCTTGCAGCCACCATGGCCAAGCGTCCAATCACGCCGTACATGTAAAAACGATTCGGTGCGCTGGCACCTGGCTTCATACCGGGTTGAGGTAAGTGCGTACTCTCCGCAAACGCCAATGGAACAAATCGCGCACCAGGTGCATTGAGATTTTCATCAACGCCACGCTGAGCGTGAATGCGGTAAAAACCGCCCACGACGTATCTATCCATCATATAAACCACGGGCTCGGCAACGGCATCATTGATGCGTTCGTTGGTCAGCACTCCCTCCTGCACAATCAGGTGGCCAGACTCCAGCCCGCCAGCGTGACTTACGGGAGATTTGAGCAAAAGATCCAAGTCTTTCACATCGCGCACAGTCATGATGCCCATGCCGTCATTGCTTCCATCGTCAGGTTTGACAACGACAAATGGCTTTTCATTGATGCCGTACTCTTTGTATTTTTTGCGAATCTTGGCCAACAAACTGTCCACGTGCGTTCGCAATGCGTCGGCACCAGCAGAGGTGCACAGATCAATTTCGCCGCATTTTTCAAACATCGGGTTGATCAGCCAGGGGTCTACGCCAATTAGTTTGCCAAAGCGTTTAGCGACTTCCTCATAGTTTTTAAAGTGCGTGCTTTTGCGCCGCACTGACCAGCCAGCATGCAACGGTGGCAGCAAATACTGCTCGTGAATGTCTTCCAAAATGCCCGGCGCACCGGCGTGCAGGTCGTTGTTCAGCAAAATGGTGCAAGGGTCAAAGTCTTTAAGTCCCAGGCGGCCTTTGCCACCGCCCTTTTTTCGGATGACCGGCTCCAATGTAACGCTTTCGCCGTTTGGCAACGCAACAACGGTTGGCTTTTTGATCTCAGGGCTGATCGAACCAATCCGCACGTTTAGCCCTGCCATGTGAAATATCCGCTGCAGTTGCGCCACGTTGCTCAGATAAAAGGTACAGCTTGATTTGTTTTCTGGAATCAAAAGCAGATTGCGTGCTTCAGGGCAGATTTTTTCTATCGCCGCCATCGCCGCTTGCACTGCCAACGGCAACATGGCGTTGGTCAAATGGTTCCAGCCTCCAGGAAAAAGATTCGTGTCAACCGGAGCCAGCTTGAACCCAGCGTTGCGAATATCAACCGCGCAATAGAAAGGGGGCGTGTGCTCCATCCATTCCAGCCGAAACCAGCGCTCGATGGCGGGCATGGAGTCCAGAATGCGCTGCTCCAATTCGTTGATGGGGCCGGTGAGCGCAGTGACGAGGTGGGGGACCATGGCGTAGGTTGAGTTATTTGCGGGTGAAAGAACGTGGCAATACGGCAATCGTGTGAATCAAGCAATTGGCGCGTAGCGGTGATCTATTGGCTATTCGAATCATTTTAAGACTTTGGGACAAAAAATGAAGTTTCAATGGCTTCTGCCAAAAGCATGGTCGGGCGAATGGAATGGTTATGACCCGTCGGCTCAAGATGGAGCCAAGTGGATTGCTGATCTTCTAATCCTGACCTGCCCCCATTCAACGTACCAATCAATCTTCCAGAAGTCAAAGGTTTGCAATCCTACTTGATGGTGTCCTGATTGCTGGGTATTCGCGCAGAATCGCCAGTTAACTGGCGATTCTGCGCGGCGAATTGCGCCGGCGGTATGCCCCCAATGCTGCTATGCGGTCTGATCTCGTTGTAGTCCTTTCTCCATTGGTGAATCGCCTGGCGGGCCTGATCCAGTGATTCAAACCAGTTTTCGTCCAGGCACTCGTCCCTGAAGGTGCCATTGAAGCTTTCGATGTAGGCGTTCTGGGTCGGGCTGCCCGGTTGGATCAGCAGGTGTTGAATCCCGTGTTTTTGGGCCCAGGTCATGAACGCCCGGCTGATGAACTCGGGGCCGTTGTCCGTTCGCACGGCCTTGGGGTAACCCCTGAACTGGGCCGCTCTGTCCAACAGGCGCGTCACGTAGTCGCCTCCAATGCCAAAGTCGGCTGTGATATCCACACACTCGTGGCTGAAGTCATCGGCCACGGTCAGGCATTTGATGCGCCGCGCGATGGCACCGGGCCGGGCAATGGCGTCACTGACAAAATCCATGCTCCAGGTCTGGTTGATGGCACTGGCGGCCACCAGGGGCAGACGAGCGCCCACACGTTTGGTCTTCTTGCGTTTCCTGATGGCCAATCCCTCCTGGCGGTACAGCCGGTAAACACGTTTGTGGTTGACGTTC
>JANNCN010000013.1:0-4876 GCA_031386665.1 Rhodoferax sp.
ATGATCATGGTGGTGCCACCCGCCAAGCCTGCCGCTGTGCCATGGTAAAAATCATCCATGGTGGTGGTTCCCATGAACGGCAGTTGCATGTGGGTGTGCGGGTCAATGCCGCCGGGCATCACAAATTGGCCACCCGCATCCACAATTTGTGCACTGGCTGGGGCTTGCAAGCCTTCGCCAACGGCCGTGATTTTGCCGTCGACGCACAAAACGTCGGCTCTGAATTGGCGGTCGGCATTGACGACAGTGCCGCCGCGAACTAAAACTGTGCTCATGGGTTGCTCCTGAAAGACGCTACAAATTGAGAATACAAATTGACAGTTCAGGCGGGAACTGTTTCTGCGTTTTGCACCCGCATCGGGTTGTTCGCATGGGTAGACCAGTTGGCGTACTCGCCAGACACGGGTTTGCCAGTGCGCTGGTCAATTTCGCCCGGTTTCAAAGTGCGCATGGTGATGCATTCTGGCACTGGACAGATCGATACGCAAAGGTTGCAACCCACGCACTCGTCTTCCTTGATTTCAAACCAGCGCTTGCCGTCTTTGCTGGCGGTAATGGCCTGGTGTGACGTGTCCTCGCAGACCACGTGGCAGCGGCCACACTGAATGCAGGCGTCCTGGTTGATGACTGCTTTTTCAACATGGTTCATGTTGAGTTGTGTCCAACTGGTTACTGAAGGCACCGCTTTGCCCCTGAATTGTTCAATCGAGATGTAGCCTTTTTCATCCATGAAGTTGGACAAACCGCTGACCATGTCTTCTACAATTTTGAAGCCATACACCATGGCGGCAGTGCAAACCTGAACATTGCCGCACCCCAGGGCGATGTACTCGGCCGCGTCGCGCCATGTGTTGATGCCCCCAATGCCCGAAATCGGCAGCCCCGCAGTTTGGGCGTCTCGCGCTATCTCAGCCACCATGTTTTGCGCGATTGGTTTGACAGCCGGGCCGCAATAGCCGCCGTGCGACCCCATCGCCCCCACGCTGGGCGACATGACCATGGTGTCAAGGTTCACGCCCATGATGGAGTTGATGGTGTTGATAAGCGACACCGCGTCGGCCCCGCCCGATTTGGCGGCCCGTGCTGGCTGGCGAATGTCGGTGATGTTGGGCGTCAGTTTCACGATGACGGGCAGGTGTGTGTAGGCTTTGCACCAGCGCGCGACCATTTCAATGTACTCTGGCACCTGGCCCACGGCCGAACCCATGCCGCGTTCGCTCATGCCATGGGGGCAACCAAAGTTAAGCTCAATGCCGTCGCAGCCAGTGTCTTCAACCTTGACCAAAATGTTCTTCCAGGCGTCTTCTGTGCATGGCACCATGATGCTGGCCACCACCGCCCGGTCGGGCCAGGCCCGCTTGACGCGGCGCATCTCGTCCAGGTTGGTTTGCAAAGGGCGGTCCGATATCAGCTCGATGTTGTTGAACCCAATCACACGCCGGTCCCCACTGAGCAAGGCACCGTAGCGCGGCCCGTAAACGTTGACGATGTGTGGGTCTTCTCCCACTGTTTTCCAGACGACGCCACCCCAACCCGCTTCAAAAGCGCGGTTCACGTTGTATTCTTTGTCAGTGGGTGGGGCAGAGGCAAGCCAAAACGGGTTGGGGCTTTGAATGCCAATGAAGTTGGTGCTGAGGTTGGCCATGTCTTGGTTCCTGAATTGCTTAGGGGTCGGATCAGGTCGACAAAGCGGCGTGAATCGACAGCGCAGATTGTTTGCCATGCTCGACCGCCTCGACGGTCAGGTCGCGCCCGCCATAGCGGCAGTCACCGCCAGCCCAAATTTTGATATTTGACGTGCGCCCCTGCTCATCCGTCGCGATGCGCCCCTGCCGAATTGCCAATGCGACGCTGGCGTCAGTGCCCAAGTCTGCGGCTACAAAATTTTGGCCAATGGCCTTCAGTACGCTATCTGCTGGCAGGCTGAAGAATTCGCCGGTTTCAACCAGGCTTGCACCCTCTTGCCGCGTGTAGGCAAACTTCACGCCTGTCACCGTCGATCCATTTTGCAAAATTTCCTTGGGGGTGGCCCAGTGCTTCAGAGTCACACCATTTATTTGGGCCCAGTCTTGCTCCTGCCCGCTTGCTGACATGTAGGATGGACCCCGTCGGTAGACGATGGTCACGTCGTCAGCCCCCAATTTTTTAGACTGCACAGCGGCGTCTACCGCCGTCATGCCGCCGCCAATCACCACAACTCTGCGTCCAACAGGTACGGTTGCAAACGACGCCGCCTGTCGCAGCTCGGCGATGAATTCCACGGCGTCACGGACCCCTGTAGCGTCGGGCTGCGCGATACCAATCGCATTCACACCGTCCAGCCCCATTCCCAAGAACACAGCAGAGTAGGTTTTGGCCAGGTCAGCCAAAAAAATGTCGTGTCCCAAACGCTGGTTGCTGCGGATCTCAATACCGCCAATCGACAGCAGCCAGTCGATTTCTTTTTGCGCAAAACCATCAACGGTTTTGTAAGTGGCAAGTCCGTACTCGTTCAATCCGCCAGGTTTGGGGTTGGCATCAAAAATGACCACATGGTGCCCCCAGCGCGCCAAGCCGTGGGCGCAGGCCAAGCCTGCGGGACCGGCACCCACCACCGCGACCGTACGGCCGCTGGCAGGTGCCCGCGTGAACAGGGGCGCACCGGGTTTTGCAAAGTAGGCATCGGTGGCATAGCGTTGCAGCATGCCAATTTCAACAGGTTTGTCTTCCAGCGTATTGCGCACACAGGCTTGCTCACACAAAACTTCGGTGGGGCAAACCCGCGCACACATGCCCCCCAAGGGGTTGGCTGACAAAATGGCAAGGGCAGACCCGCGAATGTTGTTATCAGCAATGCGGTGAATGAAGCTTGGGACGTCAATGCCGGTGGGGCATGCGGTGGTGCAGGGCGCATCAAAACAGTAATAGCAACGGTCTGCTTCCAGCTTGGCTTGGGCCAGATTCAGTGCCGTGTGGGAGTCGCAAAAATTGCGCGCGTACTGGTCAGTTGGCAATCGCGCTGCACGAATATCGGCACCCAAAGTTGACGCGCTGGGTGGGTGGGCAGGAATGGCTATTGCGGGAGAGTTTTCCATCGACTGGCTTTCAGGCTGGGTGATATTTATAAATTTACCATTTGGTAAATATTAACCTCTTTCAGGCTCAGAGCGCAACAGGAAAACACCCAAAATCCGGAAAACCCCAGTGTGGCGCACTGAATTTTTAGGCTCTAATAGCATTCAATATGACCAAGCCTCAATCAAGCCGGGTTGCTGGCAGCAAACAGGGTGCCATCAGCAGTGCCAAATCCAGCCGCAGCGATACCCGTGAGCGCCTGGAACATGACATTTTGGAAGGTGCCAAACGCCTGTTTGCAGTGCGGGGTTATGGAGGTGTGTCCCTGGACGCCATCGCCACAGAGGTGGGCACCGCCAAACAAAACGTTTTGTACTACTTTGCCAGCAAAGAAAACCTGTACAAGTGCGTGCTGCATAGCGTACTGGATGTTTGGCTGTCTTACATGGCGGCCATAGTTGACCATGCCGATGACCCTAAATTGGCATTGCGCGCCTACATTGCCGGCAAACTGCGGTTTTCGCGCGAACACCCGAATGACTCGCGCGTGTATGCCAACGAGGTGATTGCTGGCGCGCCCATGTTTGCGCAAGAGATCAAGGACAGGGTGCTGCCCGCTTTGAATGCCGACATCACGATCTTCAACCAGTGGGCCAGGCAAGGGAAATGCCGACCTGTTGACGCCAGGCATTTGATGGTGGTGCTTTGGGCGTCTACCCAGGCGTATGCCGATTTTGCGAGCCAAATTTCGCTGGTGTTAGGCAAACCCAAGTTGCAGGTGGCTGACTACAAAGTGGCTGAGGATTTGATTGTGGACATGGTGCTGCGCACGGTGATGATCGAGCTGAAGTAAGTTCGAGCCGAATCAAAATCAGTCAAAAAAAAGGCTCGGGTGGCTAAGACACGATGCCATGAAGGCGTGCTCACCAACCCAAGCCCATTTGCAGTCAGACAGGTTTTGTCGCACCCGCTGACTCTGCTTCATGCCAATTTACTTGGCGGCTGCATCCCAAACTGCGTGCGTCCAAGCGGCGGCACCAGGGTCTTTCTTGATCACTGGCGCGCTGCCGCCAGCCATCAGCACTTTGACTGTGCGCTGGTAGGCGGCGGGGTCCAGATAACCCACCTTGCCTGCGGGCGAAGTGATCAGCTTGGCGATGTTTTCCATCTGGCGTTTCTGAATCGGCAGCGTGCTACCGCCTGATTTGTCAGCAGCCAGAACGATTTTGGCGGCCTCTTCATGGTTTTTAACGGCGTATTCCCAGCCCTTCATCGATGCTTTGACAAACTTGGCCATGCGAGCCACAAATTTTGGATCTTTCAGCTTGGGTTCCAGCGCATACAGGCCGTCTTCCAGGGTTGAAACACCTTGGTCTTCGTAGTTGAAGGTCATTAGCTCATCGGCCTTCACGCCCGCGTCAATCACTTGCCAGTATTCGTTGTAAATCATGGTTGAAATACACGCCGCCTGGTTTTGCAAAATCGGGTCAACGTTGAAGCCTTGCTTCAAAACCTTCACGTCAGCTGCCGATCCGGTGGTTTTCAAACCCAGTTTGGACATGTACGAGAAGAAGGGGTATTCATTGCCGCCAAACCAGACGCCCAAGGTTTTGCCTTTGAAATCGGCCTCTTTGCTGATACCAGCCGATTTTTTGCAGGTCAGCATCATGCCCGAGCGGTTGAAGACCTGGGCCACGTTGACCATGGGCACACCGGCCTCACGGGCGGCCAGGGCGCTGGGCATCCAGTCCACAGTGATGTCGGCACCGTTGGCAGCCAACACCTGCGTGGGCGCAATGTCCGGGCCGCCGGGTTTGATGGT
>JANNCN010000020.1:0-29437 GCA_031386665.1 Rhodoferax sp.
TTCTCGATGCCGAGCATCGGGTTTTGCGCGAACTGGGTAGTTTTGTCGACGTGCGTGTTGAGCTGGCGGCCCGTCTCGGTGATCAGGCTCTCAATCGTGCTGTTCACGCCGCTGAGCATCTCCATCACCTTGATCTGGTTACCCGTAGCGCGCGCCACCGTTTGCGCCACCGCCAGCGCGCTCATGCCGGTGGTGGCGACGCGGGTGCAGCCGTTCATCATCTCGCGGCCGGTTTTCTTCAGCACGTCCAGCGCCAGGTAGCCGTTGGTACAAACGGCTTGCTGGGTCATCATGTCTTGCAAATTTTGACGTGCGTAGAACAAAACCTCCTGCTGCAACGCCTTGGCCTTGATCGGGTCGGTTGACTGCAGGGCATCCACTTTGGAGGCCAGTTTGGCATCCAGCGTCTCCGCAAAATAGATCGCGGCAGACAGCTTTTGCATGGCATCCCACAGCTTGGCGCGCGTGGCCTCAATGTCCACCACGTCACGCTGCATGTCGTCGCGGGCTTCGTAGATTTGCTGCATGCTTTTTTGCAACTGCGAGCCAGCACTTTGGTATTTGCGAAAGTAAGACTGCAGCTTGTTGCCAAACGGAATCATGCCCAGGATTTTTTGCGGCTGAAACAAATCGCCTTCTTTGCCGGGGTTCAATTCGTCCAGATGCCCGCGCATGTCCTGAATGGCTTTGAAGGCCGATGTGTCTTCAATGCCCGCAAAATTGCGCTGCATGAAGCGCCCTTGCATCAGGCTGGAGGCGATGGACACTTCTTCACGGCCCAATGCAAAAGCACTGTCCAGTTTGGCCTTGAAGGCCTCGCTTTGCACGTCTTCCTTCAACAGGCCTTCCATGAAGCGGTTGACTTGGTCATCCACCGCGCTTTGCATTTCTTTGGCCAGCGGCACGGCGGTTTTGGCGACTTCGGGCAGCACGGGCACGATGACCTCGGGCGGTGCGAGTGTGAAGGTGGGTGTCGCAGTTGCAGTTGTGGTTGCAGGGTTGGTGTTGTCTGCCATGGGCTTCTCCTTAGGCTGGGGTCTTTAAAAACAATGAAAGCATATCAAAACTATTCGACAAGTTCGGCACACTGCTTGGTAGTGCAACCCGTGAAGATAGCTGAAAGACGCCGTGAATAATTGCGCAAAACAGTGAATTTTTGAGCCAAGCGGGGTGGTTCTTCAAGGTTTGGCGGATATCAGTGCGCCTACCGTGTCGCGCAGGCTGGCAGGCTGCACCGCATGCGCGGCGACAGGCGAACCCACTGCCAAGCCCACACGGCTGAACAGCCCGCGCCGAAAAGGCTTGACCATGGCACCGCCTTTTTCAGCGCGGCTGAAGTACGAGCCCCACAAATTGGTTAACGCCATCGGAATCACAGGCACATCCAAGCCTTCCTTTTTCGCGCGATCCAGCACCTTGACGACGCCGCCTTTGAATTCTTTCAAGCTACCGTCTTTGGTGATGCCGCCTTCAGGAAAAATCGCCAACAAGTCGCCGTCTTTCAGCACTCTTTGGGCCGCGTCAAATGCAAGGTCGTAGGCGGCTGGGTTGTCTGCGCGAGGCGCAATCGGAATGGCTTTGGCCAATTTAAACAACCAGCCCAGCATGGGAACTTTGAATATTTGGTGGTCCATCAGAAAGTAAATGGGGCGCGGGCTGGCGGCCATCAGCAGCACGGCGTCGGCGTAACTCACGTGGTTGCACACCAAAATAGCCGCGCCCTTGGTGGGAATGTGCTGGTCGCCAATAACCTTGTAGCGGTAAACCACATTGGCCATGACCCAGGCCACGAAGCGCAGCAAATACTCGGGCACCAGCATGAAGATGTAAAACGCCACCACAGCGTTGGCAATGCCGGTGAATAAAAATATCTGCGGAATAGTGAAGTCTGCCTTGAGCAGCAGGCCCGCGATCACCGAGCTGCCAATCATGAACAGCGCATTCAAAATGTTGTTGGCCGCGATGATGCGGGCGCGATGCGACGGTTGGCTGCGCAGTTGAATCAGCGCGTACATCGGCACGCTGTACAGGCCAGCAAACAGGCTCAACAGCATCAGGTCGGCCAGCACGCGCCAATGTGCGCTTTGGGCCATGAAGGCGCTCAAACCCATGGCGGCAGAGGGTGGCAGGCCGCGCGTGGCAAAGTACAAGTCAATTGAAAAGATGCTCATGCCAATGGCCCCCAGGGGCACCAGGCCAATTTCAACGTGGCGACGACTCAAGACTTCGCACAACAGCGACCCGGTGCCAATGCCGATTGAAAACACCACCAACAGCAGCGATGCCACCTGTTCGTTGCCATGCAAGACCTCTTTGGCAAGGCTTGGGAACTGGCTCAAGAAAACGGCGCCAAAAAACCACATCCAGCTGATGCCAAGCAGCGAGCGGAAAACCACCAAGTCGGTGCGCGCCAGTTTCAGGTTGCGCAGGGTTTCGGTCAAGGGGTTCCAGTTGATTTTGAGGTCGGGCACGCTGGCCCCGGTGCTTGGGATGTAGCCCGCAACCACCCGCCCCAGAATTGCCAGCGCGATGCAGCCGATGGCCACGTCGCGGTGCCCCGTGTCGGGAATGGCCACCAGCAGCCCGCCCGCAATATTGCCCAGCAAAATAGCGACAAATGTGCCCATCTCCACCATGCCGTTGCCGCCTGTCAGTTCGTTTTCAGATAGCACTTGAGGCATGTAGGCAAATTTGACTGGGCCAAACAAAGTGGAGTGAAGGCCCATCAAAAAGGTGCAGGCCAGCAAGATCGGTACATTGCCCAAAGTAAAACCAAAGGCCGCCAGCAGCATGATGGCGATTTCAAGGTTTTTCACCAGGCGAATCATCATCGTCTTGTCGTATTTGTCGGCCAACTGGCCGCTGGTCGCGCTGAACAGCAAAAACGGCAAGATGAACAAGGCTCCAATCACCAGTCCCGCCATCGCGGGTGGCAACCAACTAATGGACAGTTGGTAGGTGACCATCACGGTGAAGGCGAATTTGAAAAGGTTGTCGTTGGCCGCACCTGAAAACTGGGTCCAGAAAAAGGGCGCAAATCTGCGTTGCTTGAGCAAACTGAACTGGTTGGCGTGGGCAGGGTCGGGTTCGCTGACAGGCCCAGTCGGGTCTGCTGGATAGGCGCGAGGTGCCGCGTTGCCCTGATGGGTGGTTGTGTCGATCATTTAACGTCCTTGTATGTCCTGAGGCGCAAGTATCGGGGGATCAGGCCTCGAATTTCTGCAAATTTCGATACATCATCACGAAATGGTACGCAAAGTATCGTTAGACTGTACCTATGAGCACCACTGTTGATTTGGTCACCGCGCTAAAAAAAGAGCTGAAGTCCGCACAAATGAGCTATGCCGATTTGGCGAAGGCCTTGGGGATGGCTGAATCAAGCGTCAAACGCATGCTGGCCAAGGGCGATATGTCGTTGTCTCGGATTGACGAAATTTGCCGTGCCATGCGCATGGACTTTGCCGACTTGGCGCGGCTGGTGGTCGATGCGCAACCCATGTTGGCGCAGCTCACACAGGAGCAGGAGCGCGCGGTGGTGGCCGACAAAAAGCTGCTGCTGGTGGCCATTTGCGTGCTGAGCCAATGGACGCTGGAGCAAATTGTGGAGAGCTACCGCCTGAGCATGGCGGACGGCATCAAGTACATGGCGCAGCTGGATCGCATTGGCATCATTGAACTTCGCCCTTTGAACCGCTACCGCCTAAAACTGGCCAAGGCGTTTCGCTGGAGAGCGCATGGCCCAGTGATGAACTACTTCCGGGACCACGCCGTGCTGGATTATTTTTCAGGCGGTTTCGATGCTGCGGGCGAGGGCCTGCTGCTGGTGCATGGCTCAGTGTCGCGCAGTTTGGCACCGTCGTTTGTGGAGCGGATGCAGCGAGTCGCGCAAGACTTTGCCCAGCAACATTTGGCCGATCAAAAGTTGCCAGAAAAAGATCGCGAAGGCTACACGCTGCTTCTGGCCATGCGCAGCTGGGAGTTTGCCGCGTTTGCTGGCCTGCGCCGTTGATGGTTAGGGTGTGAGTCCAAGTCGGGTGCAATCAAAGTGCTATATTATGTATAGCAAACTATTGAGATTATTTGGGAGCCAGAGGCATATTTCGTTCACATTTTGCCAATTTGTCGGTTTTGAAGGGTTTTGATATCACCGGTGATATGAACTCTTGCAAAACCGCCCATTTGCGACATCAAAGCCTGCGCCACAACCTGTCCCAAACCCTGCGTCAGTTCCTTGGCATGCAAATGTCGCTACCATCGGCAGCCAAAGCGCCGCTCTGGTGACCGACGCCATTCAACCGCTTTTCATTCATTTCCATCTCATGTCAGACCTCCGACCCACGCTGGATGTTGCCGTTGTCATGCGCCGTGAGCGCGTGCTGGGGCGTGCCAGCCGTTGGCAAACCTGGCGCTGGGTGCTGGCAGAGGTGGTTCAGGACGATGCCGGATTTGGCACCAGCCCGCGTCTGCTGTTGCAAAACGACGAGGAAGAGCGCTGGCTGCACCCTGGCTTCAAGGTGGAACTGCTGGTGACCGACGCGGAAGGCTATTACCTGAACATTACCACCCAAAAACCCTGCTGGTTTGTGCTGTGGCGGATGGAAGAAGTGCCTGAAGGCGGAGTGCCTGCGTTTGGTGCCGAACCGATTCCCTTGCCGCAAATCGTGACCTTGAGCTACCACGACGCAGGCCGCTGGCTGGATGCGCAGGAAACGGTGGAACAAGTCGCGGCACCCTCTGATGTAATCAATTGGTTGGGCGCTTTTGTCGATGAACACCATGTGCTGGAAACCAAACGCAGGCGCAGGCCCGAGAGCTTCAAGTCCTTGGTGGACCGATTTGGAAACCCGGCCACGGTCAGCACCCAAAAATCGTTTGGGGGCGCAGCACCGGGGCACGAGGCACCCGCTCAGCCCAAACCGATTCATGACGGTTCAGGCAACTCAGGCAACTCAGGCAATTCGGGTAGTTCAGGCCATGACTGACAGTTTTCTCAATCGCTGGGCCAAGCGCAAGCAGGACGTGCGTGACGGCATGCCCTTGAAAGAACCTTCGCCAGAACCGTTGGCACAACCAGTGCGCCTGCCGGCAGCAGAGCCAGGCCTCATTGCCGTTAAAGCCGACAACAGCAACCCTGCGGCAAAGCTGGGTGTGGATGGCCAGCCTGTGCCTAAGACAACCCCGAACAGTGCGGCCCCAACCGCACCCGCTCCCGAGCTGCCCACTTTGGCCGATACCCAAAGCCTCACGCCAGAGTCTGACTTCAAGCCCTTCATGGCGCGCGGTGTCGCGTCTGATGTGAAAAACGCGGCGATGAAAAAGCTCTTCACCGACCCGCACTTTAATGTCATGGACCGGCTGGACACTTACATTGACGACTATTCGCTGGCCGATCCGATTCCGCCTGAGATGCTGCGCAAAATGGTCAGCGCCAAGTTTTTGAATTTGTTTGATGACGAAGAGAGCGCCAAAGACGAAGCGTCAGCGCGATTGGACGCCAGCGACCTTCCAGCTGACCACCCAGCCGACCATCCAGCGGACCATCCAGCGGACGAACCCGCCGCCAACGCTGACAAGCCGTCGCTTGAAGCGTCGCAGGGCGACACTCCCTCGCTGCCCGAGCCGTCAAACAGGCTTGCCATGGCGCGGGATGATCCCGATGCTCAAAGCCCCGAAGCCGTTCCACAATCTGTCATCTCCCAGAACCCGCGTACCCTCAATCAACCATGACGACGACTCTCATTTGCGATTGCAATCAGACCATGCCGCTGAACGCGCAAGCTTTGGGCGAGGCGCTGCAAGAAGACCTGACGCTGCATTCCGCACTTTGCCGACGCGAGGCAGGCGCTTTTCAAAAATCCTTGCAAAGCGCTTGGTCCAGTGGCGACGACCTGGTGGTGGCCTGCACGCAAGAAACCCGGCTGTTCAACGCGCTGGCGGCGCAGACCCCTGGGGCAGGCGCGTCCGAGCGACCGATCAAATTCGTGAATATCCGCGAAACCGGGGGCTGGAGCCGAGACGCTGACAAGGCCAATCCGAAAATCGCCGCATTGCTGGCGGTGGCCAAACTGGCAGCGCCAGAGCCCGTGCCCACCGTTACCTACAAAAGCGCAGGCCGTTTGCTGATCATTGGCCCGCTGGACGCAGCGGAACGCTTTGCCGCCAGCCTTGACGATGCGCTGGACATCACTTTGTTCGCGCAAGGCCCCGGCAGCCAAGGCGCAGGGCAAGAACGCCGCCACCCTGTGCTCACGGGGCAAATCGAGTCGCTTTCGGGTTGGTTGGGCGCATTTGAATTGGCGTGGTCGCGCAACAACCCGATTGACCTGGACCTTTGCACCCGCTGCAACGCTTGCCTGACGGTGTGCCCCGAAGGCGCCATCGGACTGGATTACCAAATTGACAGCGCGCTGTGCAAAGCCAACCGCGACTGTGTATCGGTCTGCAAGGTGGCCGGTGCGATTGATTTCACCCGCAAGCCCGAGAGCCAAACCGAGTCGTTTGACCTGGTTCTGGATTTGCGCACACCGTCTAACCAGCAGGCAAGGTTTTTGCAGCATGCGCCGCCGCAGGGCTACTTCAAGTTGCCGCCGGATGGGTCGGGCGAGTTGCAAACCCTGCTCAAGTTGCGTGAACTGGTGGGCGAGTTTGAAAAGCCCAAATTCTTCGCCTACAAGCAAAAGCTGTGTGCGCACAGCCGCAATAAACAGGTCGGTTGCAACGCCTGCATTGATGTGTGCTCCGCTTTGGCAATTTCAAGCGAGGCCTCAAGGCAGCAGATAAAAGTCAACCCCAACCTGTGTGTCGGCTGCGGAGCCTGCACCACCGTTTGCCCCACGGGTGCGCTCACCTACGCCTACCCACGGGCAACCGACCAGGGGCAAAAACTCAAAACCTTGTTGTCGACCTATGCGCGAGCAGGTGGTAAAAATGCCGTCGTTTTGCTGCACAGTCAAGAGGCAGGCACCCGCTTGGCAGACGCCCTGGGCCGCGCGGCCCAACTGGGCAGGCGGGTAGCGGAGCCCAAGGCGTTAGCAAAAACCGCCCTAGAAATCAAAGGAGTGCCCGCACGCGTATTGCCGCTGGCGCTTTGGCACACCGCATCAGTCGGCTTGGACGTGTGGCTGTCGGCCATGGCGTATGGCGCGTCGCAAGTCTGGGTCTTGATGACAGGGGAAGAAGCACCCCAATACCGCGAGGCGGTGCGCGCCCAAATGGGTGTGGCGCAAGCGGTGATGACCGGCTTGGGTTACCAGGGTCAGCATTTCAAACTGATTGAAGTGGCCGACAGCGCAACCCTTGCCGCGCTGGACGCCGAGCTGCACGTGCCCGCCGCGCAAGGCGTGGCCCGCGCCACCAGTTTTGCAGTGCAAGCTGACAAGCGTGCCACGCTAGATTTGGCCTTGGACCATCTGCTTGACCAGGCTCCACTTGCATCGAACGCAGCGAGCACGGCCAATGCACCGAGTGCCTCGGGTGCCTTGGGTGCCTCTGTAAGGTTACAGCGGCCGGATACCATCGAATTCACGGGCGCGGCCGCCGACGTGTCGCCTTTTGGCAGCTTGATCATCAACAAAGACGCCTGCACCCTGTGTTTGAGCTGCGTCAGCGCTTGCCCTGCCAGCGCATTGCAAGACAACGCCTTGATGCCGCAATTGAAGTTCATCGAGAAAAATTGCGTGCAGTGCGGTTTGTGTGTGTCCACTTGCCCCGAAAACGCCATCACCCTGCAACCGCGTTTGTTGCTGACACCAGAGCGCAAAGAGCCCAGGGTCTTGAATGAGGCGAAACCTTACGCCTGTGTGCGATGCAGCAAACCCTTTGGCACGCTCAAAGCGATTGACGCCATGCTGGGCAAATTGGCGGGCCATTCGATGTTTCAGGGCGACGCGCTGGAGCGGCTCAAAATGTGCGGCGACTGCCGCGTCATCGACATTTACTCAGCCTCCAATGAGGCCAAAATCACCGACTTATGACTGCGTCAGCTCCAGCTCCAGACAATTTGGCCAACCAAGGCCCGCCCAGCTCGTCTGCTTTGGACGAAGAAACTGCCCGGGCTGAAATCTATGGCCTTTTGACCTTGCTTTTCTACGCCCCACCCACGCCCGATGTTCTGGCCCAGCTCAGGGTGGCCGCCACTGAAACACCAGCCGCTGGCGGGTTCTTGCAGGAACCTTGGCGCGACTTGGTCGCTGCGGCACGCAGCCAGACGGACGCTGCCATTCAGTCAGAGTACAACGCGCTATTCGGTGGCGTTGGAAAGCCCGAAATTTACCTATTCGGGTCGCATTACTTGAGCGGATTTTTGAACGAAAAACCATTGGCTGCCTTGCGCGGCGAGTTGGCCCGTTTGGGATTGGCACGGTCTGACGCCATGAGCGAAACGGAAGACCATGTGGCCTACCTTTGCGAGGTCATGCGCTATTTGATTGCGGGTGACGACATGGCTGTGGCCAACCTGACAACCCAGCGCCAGTTTTTTGGCGACAACCTACAGCCCTGGGTTGGGCCCATGTGCGACGCGATTGACCGCCACCCCAAGGCCCAATTTTATGCTGCAGTAGCAGGGTTTACCCGAGCATTTTTGGGCGTCGAAACGCAAGGGTTTGACATGCTGGTTTAGTGCGTTGGGGAAAACACATTTCCATAGCCTGAATGAGCTTGCTGGTAGTTACCCGCCCTTGTTCAAAATGCCCCGTAAAGTTACACTACCGTCAGTTATGAAGTACGATTCATAAGTGTGTGGAATTAGGTCGAATCCAGTCGAAACAGGAGCACTTGCATGAACTCAACCCCCGGCAAAGCCGTCAGTCCCCAGGCCGCAAACCCGCTCTCGCGGCGCAGGCTTTTTGCAGGCGCAACCGGCCTAGGTGCGGTTGCTGTAGTCGCCGGCCTGGTTCCACTTGTGGGTGCTGATTCACCCGCCGCGCCGGCGCTCAAGCCAGCCCCATTGAAGGGGGGAGGTTACACCCTGTCTGAGCACGTCAAGCAGTATTACAAAACCACGCTCATCTAACCCCCGTTTCAGTAGGAGATTGCCATGTTGTTGACCAAAAAAACGGGTTCGTCGCACGCTGCGGCAGGAGCCTTCAAATCGCTGGATCAAAATGCCCAGCAGTCTGCGCATTCGTCGCCCTTTGTGCACAGTTTGCGCCGTGGCTTGTCAAACGCCTTGCCCACCATGGATCGCCGCTCGTTTTTGCGCCGTTCAGGTTTGGGCGTCGGCGTCGGAATTGCGGCCACGCAGTTGACGCTGGTTAAAAAGTCCAACGCGGCCGAAGGCAAAGCCGCCTTGGGCGAGGGCAAAATTGAAGTCAAGCGCACGGTTTGCACCCATTGTTCAGTTGGCTGCGCGGTTGATGCCATTGTTGAAAACGGTGTGTGGGTGCGCCAAGAGCCCGTGTTTGACTCTCCCATCAACATGGGTGGCTACTGCGCTAAAGGGGCCGCCTTGCGAGAACACGGCCACGGCGAATACCGCTTGCGCTACCCCATGAAGCTGGTCAACGGCAAGTACGAACGCATCAGCTGGGACACGGCGCTGAACGAAATCACCACCAAAATGATGGACCTGCGCAAAGCCAGCGGTCCAGATTCAGTTTATTGGGTGGGGTCATCCAAACACAATAACGAACAAGCGTATTTGATGCGCAAGTTCGTGAGCTTCTGGGGTAGCAACAACTGCGACCACCAAGCCCGTATTTGCCATTCCACCACGGTCGCTGGTGTGGCAAACACCTGGGGTTATGGGGCGATGACCAATTCGTACAACGACATGCAAAACGCCAAAGTGGCGATGTACATTGGTTCCAACGCCGCTGAAGCGCACCCCGTCAGCATGGTTCACATGCTGCACGCCAAAGAAACCGGCTGCAAAATGATTGTGGTGGATCCGCGCTACACACGCACGGCTGCCAAGTCAGACGAGTATGTGCGCATTCGCTCGGGTTCAGACATTCCGTTTTTGTTTGGTTTGCTCTACCACATCTTCAAAAATGACTGGGAAGACAAGCAGTACATCAACGACCGTGTGTTTGGCATGGAAAAGGTCAAAGAAGACGTGTTGGCCAAGTGGACGCCTGAGAAGGTCGAAGAAGCCTGTGGCGTGAAAGAAGCACAGGTTCTCAAAGTGGCCACCATGCTGAACGAGAGTCGGCCCGGCACGATTGTCTGGTGCATGGGCCAAACCCAGCACACCACCGGCAACGCGATTGTTCGGGCGTCGTGCATTTTGCAATTGGCGTTGGGCAACATCGGCAAATCAGGCGGTGGCGCGAACATTTTCCGTGGCCACGACAACGTGCAAGGCGCGACCGACGTTGGCCCGAATCCTGACTCTCTGCCTGGCTACTACGGCTTGGTCGAAGGCTCCTGGAAGCATTTCGCCAAGGCATGGGGTGTTGACTTTGAATGGATAAAGGGCCGCTACGCATCGCCTGCCATGATGGGGAAACCCGGCATCACCGTGTCGCGCTGGATTGACGGGGTCCTTGAGAAAAACGAGCTGATCGATCAAGATTCCAATCTGCGTGCGGTCGTATTTTGGGGCCACGCACCCAATTCCCAAACCCGTGGCTTAGAGATGAAACGCGCCATGGACAAGCTGGACTTGCTGGTGGTAGTCGATCCCTACCCATCTGCCACAGCGGCCATGGCGGCAATGCCCGGCAAGGCTGAAGACCAAAACCCGAACCGCGCGGTTTACCTGCTGCCAGCAGCCACGCAGTTTGAGACCTCGGGCTCCGTCACGGCATCGAACCGCTCTATTCAATGGCGCGAGAAAGTCATTGAACCGCTTTGGGAGAGCCGCTCTGATCACATGATCATGCAGCAGTTTGCCGACAAGCTGGGCTTCGGCAAGGAATTGTCGAAGAACTACAAAATGCAAAAAGTCAAAGGCATGGATGAACCCGTGCCTGAGGATATCTTGCGTGAAATCAATGGCTCCATGTGGACGATTGGCTACACCGGACAAAGCCCAGAGCGTTTGAAAGCCCACATGCGCAACATGCACATGTTCGACGTCAAAACGCTCAAGTCCAAAGGCGGCAAAGACAAAGAAACAGGTTACGACACCACGGGTGATTACTTCGGTTTGCCATGGCCTTGCTACGGAACCCCGGCGCTCAAGCACCCAGGCTCCCCTAATTTGTATGACACGTCCAAAAACGTCATGGAAGGCGGGGGTAACTTCCGCGCCAACTTTGGTGTAGAACGCGATGGCAAAAGCCTGCTGGCGGAAGATGGCTCGCATTCCAAAGGGTCGGACATAACCACCGGTTACCCGGAGTTCGACCATGTACTGCTGAAAAAGCTTGGCTGGTGGGACGATTTGACTGAGGTCGAGAAAAAAGCGGCCGAAGGCAAAAATTGGAAGACCGACATGTCAGGCGGCATTCAGCGTGTTTGCATGCAGGTTCACGGCGTGCACCCCTTTGGCAACGCCAAGGCGCGCGCCACGGTTTGGAACTTTCCTGATGCGATTCCGCAGCATCGCGAGCCTTTGTACGGCAACCGGGGCGACTTGCAAGCCAAGTACCCAACACACGATGACAAAAAGGCGTTTTGGCGCATGCCGACGCTCTTCAAAACGATTCAGGCCAAAAATATTGCCGACAAAGTTCACGAAAAATTCCCGTTCGTGCTGACTTCGGGTCGCTTGGTCGAGTACGAAGGTGGCGGTGAAGAAACCCGTTCCAACCCTTGGCTTGCCGAGTTGCAACAAGAAATGTTCATCGAAATCAATCCCGCAGTCGCGTCAGCCAAAGGCATTCGCAATGGTGAACGGGCTTGGGTGTCCTCACCTACAGGCGCACGTTTGAACGTGCAGGCACTGGTCACCGAGCGCGTCGGGCCAGACACTGTGTTCATGCCCTTCCACTTTTCGGGTCGCTGGCAAGGTGCCGACATGTTGGCCTATTACCCGAATGGAGCTGCGCCTGTCGTGCGCGGTGAAGCGATCAACACAGCGACGACTTACGGCTACGACAGCGTGACGATGATGCAAGAGTCCAAAACGACGATCTGCAACGTAGAAAAAGCATAAGGAGAACACTATGGCAAGAATGAAATTCGTCTGCGATGCAGAGCGCTGCATTGAATGCAACGGCTGCGTGACGGCCTGCAAAAACGAAAACGAAGTCCCTTGGGGTGTGAATCGCCGCCGCGTCGTGACCCTGAACGATGGCGTGCCCGGCGAAAAATCCATCTCGGTGGCCTGCATGCATTGCAGCGACGCGCCTTGCATGGCGGTGTGCCCCGTCAACTGCTTTTACCGCACCGAAGAAGGTGTGGTTTTGCATGACAAAGACGTTTGCATTGGCTGCGGCTATTGCTCTTACGCCTGTCCGTTTGGTGCGCCACAATTCCCGTCGCAAGGCACTTTTGGCGTGCGCGGCAAGATGGACAAATGCACTTTCTGCGCGGGTGGGCCAGAAGTCAATGGTAGCCAGGCAGAGTTTGAAAAGTACGGTCGCAACCGTTTGGCAGAAGGCAAATTGCCAGCCTGCGCTGAGCAATGCTCGACCAAGGCGCTGCTCGCTGGAGACGGCGATGTGGTGGCCGACATCTTCCGCAGCCGGGTGCTCAAACGCGGCAAAGGCGCAGAAGTTTGGGGTTGGGGCACGGCGTATGGTTCCAAACAGGCGGGTCAGCCGCCTGCAGGTGGTGCACAGCAACCCGCAGCAGCCGGAGTTAAATCATGAAGCTCGTGGCTACGGTTGTTCTGGGCAGCGTTTGCATGACCTTAGTGGCTTGTGGTGACAAGCCGCAAACCATGGCCCCGGGCTCTGCCAGCAAGCAGGATTCAGCGGCCTTTAACGGCACGGGCAGCTCCTTTGTGGCGCAAGGCTGGAAGCCAGGCGACAAAGTCAGTTGGGAGCAGCATCTGAAAGCGCGCATGCAAAGCAGTCAAAACGATTACTCCAAAGCCAACTGATCGGACGTCCACATGAATCGGAGCATTTATCGAAGGACGGTGGCGACTTTTGGGATTGCGTTGGGCCTGTCGGGCGCTTTGGGAACTTCTTTGGCGGCAGACGCACCTGCTGACCAAGTGCCACCTGCTGCGACTGGCGGCATTCAAAGCCAGAACATTTTTGACGTCAAGCCCGACGCCAGTTCTGAGCCGGGTTACGCCAAGCAGTCGAATGCTGAACGTGCCAAAGTTCAGCCGGGTAACAACGCGCCCATGTGGCGGCAGGTCGGCGAAGGCAAAGAGGGTTACACGAGCCTGCCCAAAAGCGAAGCGCCTGAGGCGGGCGTGTTGATTCAGCCCTTTGTCCAGTACCCGGGTTCACGGCTCACCAATGCGGGTGAAGCGTGGCGTCAGGTGCGCAACAACTGGATCATTCCATACGGCGGTGCCTTGGTTCTAATCGTCCTTGGCGCCATCGCTATTTTTTACTGGCGTCGCGGCATGATCATGCAGCATTCACCTGACACGGGGCGCAAGATCGAGCGCTTCACGCCGTTTGAACGTTCCGCCCATTGGGCCAATGCGATTGCGTTTTCATGCCTTGCCATTTCTGGGCTGGTCATGGCGTTTGGCAAGTTCTTCATCCTGCCCGTGATTGGCAGCACCTTGTTTGGCTGGTTGACCTATGGCCTGAAAAACCTGCACAATTTTGCGGGGCCGGTGTTTGCTGTGTCCTTGATTGTGGTGATGTTCACGTTTTTCAAAGACAACTTGCCCTCTAAGGGTGATTTGGCTTGGCTGCTCAAAGGCGGCGGCTTACTGTCCGGCAAGGAGATCGCCTCCCACCGTTTCAACGCGGGTGAAAAAGTCGTGTTCTGGGGCGGCGTGTTCTTTTTAGGGTTGATCGTCGTGGGTTCCGGCCTGATGCTGGACAAGTTGGTTCCAGGCTTGGTCTACGAACGCAGCACCATGCAGATTTCGCACATGGTGCATGCCATTGCCACGGTGCTGATGATTGCCATGTTTTTGGGCCACATTTACATCGGTACTTTGGGCATGCAAGGCGCTTACAACGGCATGAAAACCGGGTACGTGGATGAGGCATGGGCCAAGGAACACCACGAGTATTGGTACGACGACGTGAAGTCAGGCAAGATCCCCGTGCAACGCAGCACGCAGTTGCCGCCCCCCCAAACTGTGCAAATTTAACTGGCATCGCCGGAAAGTAGCTGACATGAAAAAACTTTGGATGCCCTTGTTGTTCGCCGTGGTTTCTGGCTCGGTTTCTGTTGCTGTGATGGCCAAGCTGCCTGCGCCCGTGTTGACGGACGAAGCCAAAGCCAAAGCCGCTGAAGCTGCCGCCAAGACGGCTTGGAGCGCCAAAACTGAAGGCTATTTGTTGTGCAAATACCAGGACAAGGCCGCAGCAAGTTTCTTCAAGACTGCTGCCAGCAGCGGCAAAACGCCTAAGCCGGCGATGGCGCTGCCCGCCTGCGCCGAAGTGGGTGCTTTTGTTTACCCGCCTGTTGCCGCAGCTACCCCAGCCACCCCAGCAGCACCTGTTGCAGCGACGCCTGCCGCAGGCGCTGCAACCAAAGCTGCGCCGGTCGCACCCGTTGTCGCTCCTGCCAAAAAATCCTGAGCAAGCCTGGCCAGTTTAATTTCAGCTTCAGTTTCAGTTCCAATTCCCAATTGCTGCAGACCCGGCAGCCGCAGCCGTAAGCGTCGTCATGGCCTGCGTCGGCGCGCTAACCCAATTACCCCGTTGGGCTGAATTGGGCCAAATTGGGCAGAATCACACGGCCCAAAGCCAAGATTTCTCAGCGCAACACCAAACAACCGGGTTGATTCAGTGTTGAAACCCTCACTTCCCTTTTTAAGCCAAGCCCAAGCGCCCCTCACATTTGAGACAACGGCGCTCAATGAGTTTGGCGAATCCACCCTCGTGTCAATTCCGGCGGAGCGGGCGTTGACCGTTTACGTTGACAAGCGGGAACTGCTCACGCTGATGACGCTGGGCGCTAACCCAGAGCTCCTGGTGCTGGGGTTTTTGCTGAACCAGCGCCTGGTTCAATCGCCTTTGGATGTTGAGTCCATCACGGTCGATTGGGACGTGGGGGCTGCAGCCGTCAAAACTCGCCATGGGATTGCTGATTTGGCTGGCAAAACCGCTAAACGTGTGGTCACCACGGGCTGCGGCCAGGGCAGCATGTTTGGCGATTTGATGGCCAATGTGGATCAAATCGTTCTGCCCCCAGCGGTCATCACCCAAGCACAGTTGTACGCCATCGTGAATGCGATTCGCCTGAAAGAAAGCACCTACAAATCGGCTGGCTCGGTGCATGCGTGCGCATTGTTTCAAGGCGAAGCGTTGCTGCTGTTTGTGGAAGACGTGGGTCGGCACAATGCGATTGACACCATCGCAGGCTGGATGGCCGTGAATCCAGTTTCTACCGACACGACCCCTGCGTTGTCGCGCCCCATGCCGACCGCTGACAAAGTGTTCTACACCACGGGCCGTTTGACCAGTGAAATGGTCATCAAGTCGGCGCAAATGGGTGTGCCGGTGGTGATTTCGCGCAGTGGCATCACACAAATGGGCCACCAGGTGGCGCAGGCGCTGGGTTTGTGCACCATCGGTCGGGCCACGAATCGGCATTTCCTTTGCTACAGCGGGGCAGATCGGCTGAAGCTGTCGCCTGAATTGGCAGGTCCAAAGCTGCGGACCTAGAGAAGCTCTGCATAACTCATCGCGGAATCGTGTAGTGCCGGATCGGGATGGGATGCAAGGCGGTTTTTGCAGCAAATATCGAGAATATTTGCAAAAAAACCAACACCGCAGACCGCCCGAGGCCGGACTACACGATTCCGCGAGGAGTTATGCAGAGCTTCCCTAGCCTATGGCAGGGCTTTGTGCTCTGCAAAAGTGGCCTTGAGTGATGCGATGGCCAAGTCGCAGCCGACAGCCGCCTTCAGGGGGAGAAAAGTCATAAAACCAACCCAAATTCGGAAAAAAGAACCTGCAGGTTCTTTTTTATTCAAAAGCCGCTAAAAACCCCAAAATATCAATAAAATAGGCCTCTAGCTCTCTAATTTACTCAATAGTTTGCTATAACAATTATAGCAACTACGGCCAATGCAAACTCGACCCCAAACTCTGATTCAAGCCATTTTTTCATTGCGCACCGTGGGTTTAACCCCTATGCGCTAAGGTACGGGGATGAGCATTTCTTTTTGGCGCCTTGGCTGGCGCACTTTGTGGCGCGACTTTCGCTCTGGCGAACTGAAGTTGCTGATTCTGGCGGTCACCTTGGCGGTGGCGGCGCTCACAGCCGTGGGGTTCTTTGCGGATCGGCTCAAGGGCGGGCTGCAACGCGACGCACGGCAGCTCTTGGGCGGTGACGCAGTCGTCTCCAGCGACACCCCGACACCGCAGGCGCTGGTTGACAAAGCCCGTTCACTGGGCTTGTCGATGGTCGGCACGCTGGGTTTTCCTACCATGGCCCGGGCGACCGAACCCCAGGGCGGGGCGTCCAAATTGGTCGCCCTTAAGGTGGTTGAGCCCGGCTACCCTCTGCGCGGCAAGCTCACTGTGACAAGCCAGCCCGAGGGGGTAGAGACCCGCACCAGCGCCATTCCCAAACCGGGTGAAGCCTGGGTAGACGCGTCGCTCTTGGACGCGCTGGGGCTGCGCATGGGCGATGCGCTGCTGCTGGGCGATGCCAGTTTGCGCATCTCCA
Source organism: Rhodoferax sp. (assembly GCA_031386665.1). Classification (GTDB taxonomy): domain Bacteria; phylum Pseudomonadota; class Gammaproteobacteria; order Burkholderiales; family Burkholderiaceae_C; genus JANYCG01. The sequence goes on from JANNCN010000020.1 coordinate 16,654, forward strand.
CGATCATCGTGGTCGAGCCCGACCGGGGCGCTGGTTTCATGAATTTCGCGCCCAGGGTGATGATCAACACCGCCGATGTGGCCGCCACCGGCTTGATCCAGCCCGCCAGTCGGCTGACCTACCGCATGGCTGTAGCAGGCGAAGACGCGCAGGTCGCGCCCTTTGTGCAATGGGCGCAGGCCGAAATCAAAAAACCTGAAGTGCGCGGCGTGCGGCTGGAGTCGCTGGAAGGCGGTCGCCCAGAAATGAGCCGCACCATGGACCGGGCCGAGAAATTTTTGAATTTGGTCGCCTTGCTGGCGGCTTTGCTCAGCGCCGTGGCCGTGGCTTTGGGTGCGCGCGGGTTTGCTGCCAGCCATTTGGACGACTGCGCCATGCTGCGGGTTTTGGGTTTGAGCCAGCGCACCATCGCCCTGAGCTACACGCTTGAATTCACGCTGATTGGCCTGCTGGCCAGTGGTTTGGGTGTCGCCCTGGGGTATGTCGTTCACTATGGTTTTGTGTTGCTGCTGGCTGGTTTGGTGGACGCCAGCTTGCCTGCGCCCACTTTGTGGCCGGTGATGTTTGGCATCGGGATGGGTTTGACTTTGCTTTTCGCGTTTGGCTTGCCACCGGTTTTGCAGCTGGCCCAGGTGCCGCCGCTTCGGGTGATTCGCCGCGATGTGGGCAATCTGAAGCCCGCGTCTGTGGCGGTGCTGGGCCTGGGTGTGCTGGGGTTTTGCGCTCTTTTGTTGGCGGCCAGCAGCGACCTGAAACTGGGTTTGATTGCGGTGGGCGGTTTTGCTGGGGCGGTGGTGGTGTTTGCGGGCTTGGGTTTTGCCGCCGTCAAGCTGCTGCGCGTCATGGTGAATGAAAGCACCGCACCGCGCTGGTTGATGTTGGCCACTCGCCAAGTGTCGGCCCGTCCCGCCTACGCGGTGGTGCAAATCAGCGCTTTGGCCGTGGGCTTGCTGGCGTTGGTGCTGCTGGTTTTGCTGCGCACTGACTTAATCAACAGTTGGCGCAAAGCCACGCCGCCCGATGCACCGAACCGCTTTGTCATCAACGTCATGCCAGAGCAGGGCGATGCCTTCGTCAAAGCGCTGAACACGGCGGGTGTCCAAAAGATGGACTGGTTCCCCATGATTCGAGGGCGCCTGGTGGCCGTTAACGGCAAAACCGTGACCCCCGACAGCTGGACCGACGACCGCGCCAAGGGTTTGGTAACCCGCGAGTTCAATTTGTCCACCAGCGCCACCCGACCGGGGCACAACGAGATTGTGGGTGGGCAGTGGGCCGACAACGAAGCAGGCAGCATCAGCGTCGAAGAATCCATGGCCAAGACGCTGGGCGTGGCCTTGGGCGACACCCTGCGTTTTGACATTGGCGGTATGCAGGTCGAGTCCAAAATCACCTCGGTGCGCAAGGTCGATTGGGGTTCGATGCGGGCCAATTTTTATGTGCTGTACCCGGTCAAATCGCTGGCCAATGTGCCCACCACTTACATGGCAGCCTTCAAAGCCCCCCCAGCCAAGGGCTTTGACAACGCCCTGGTGCGCGATTTTCCCAACATCACCAATGTGGATTTGTCGATCACCCTGGGACAAATTCAGCGGGTGCTGGACCAGGTGATTGGCGCGGTCGAATTTTTGTTTGGCTTCACCCTGGCGGCTGGTTTGGTGGTGTTGTTTGCCGCAGTCACGGCCACGCGCGAAGAGCGTGCGCGCGAATTCGCCATCATGCGTGCCGTGGGCGCTCGGGGCAGTCTGCTGCGCCAAGTGCAGCGGGCAGAGCTGGCGGGCGTTGGCCTGTTGGCAGGGTTTTTGGCATCGGTCGTGGCAGCCATCGTCGGCTGGGCCCTGGCCAAGTATGTGTTTGAGTTTGAATGGACGGTCTCGCTCTGGGTGCCTTTGTTTGGCGCCTTGGCCGGGGCCGTGTTGGCCCTGGCGGCGGGCTGGTGGGGACTGCGCGAAGTGCTGCGTCGCCCCGTGGTGGAGACGCTGCGCCGCGCTCCGCAGTGATAGAAGAGTAGCAATGCAGATTGAAGAAAAACCACCCTTTGACACCCTGTTCGAATGGATCGGCGGTGAAGACCGCATCAAAGCAGTCATCGACCGCTTTTACGACCTGATGGATTTGGAACCAGACTACGCGGCCCTGCGCACCGCGCACGGCAACACCCTGGCCGGTGCGCGCGACAAGCTATTTTGGTTTTTGTGCGGCTGGATGGGCGGGCCGCAGCACTACACCGAGCGTTTTGGCCACCCCATGCTTCGGGCGCGCCACATGCCGTTCAAAATTGGCATTCAAGAGCGCGACCAGTGGCTGGCTTGCATGAACCAGGCCATGACCGAAACGGGCGTCGATGACGCCTTACGCACCCGTTTGGCGGCGTCTTTTTTGCAAACAGCAGACTGGATGCGCAACACGCCCGCTTGAGTCAACGGGGCTTAAATGGTCTCAACCACAAGGCTGCAAAAGCACCACCACGGCCCCCGCACCACCATCGGCGGGCTTGGCCTGCACGAAGGCCAGCACTTCCTTTTTTTGCACCAGCCAACTGTGCACCTTGTTCTTCAGCACCGGAGCTTTGCCGGGTGAGCCCAGGCCTTTGCCGTGCACCACCCGCACACAGCGAATGCCTTGCTTGTGCATTTCTCGAATGAAGTGGCTTAAGGCGTCGCGGGCGTCGTCGCTGCGCAGGCCATGCAAGTCCAGCTGGCGCTGAATGCTCCAGTTGCCCTGGCGCAGCTTGCGCGTCACGTCGGTGCCAATGCCGGGGCGGCGAAAACTCATGTGCTCATCGGCGTCCATCAGGGTGCTGATGTCAAACTCATCGCTGATGGCCTCAATCAACACGGCTTCGTCATCCAACTGGGTCTGGCGCGGAATCGGATCGGGTGGCGGTTTGCGAAGCGTGGCTTTGCGTTTGTCTGGCAATGGGTTCACAGCACCCGCCGCGTTGACGAACAGATTTTTTTCAGCTGCCAATTTAGCGGCTAGGCGGGAGCGCTCTGCGGCTTCCAATGCCGCGTCTTGTGCAGCTTTGTGGGCTTTGGCGGCAATTTCGAGTTTGACAACTTTCAAATCAGCAAAATTGCCGAATCTCGCGCCACCCTTGGTTTTGGCAGCCGTCACATCAGGCCCATTTCTGACATCGACACCACTTCGCCAGTGCCCACAATGACGTGATCCAGTACGCGAACGTCTACCAAACCCAGTGCGGCGGCCAGAGTGCGGGTGAGCGATTCATCCGCGGCAGACGGGCGGGCTGCGCCACTGGGGTGGTTGTGCGCCAACACCACCGCGCTGGCCTGGTGGTGCAAGGCGCGCAGGACTACTTCACGCGGGTAAACCGAGGTGTGCGTCAGCGTGCCCCTAAACAGCTCTTCCATGGCTAACAGGCGGTTTTGGACATCCAGAAACAGCACGGCAAACACCTCGTGCGGCCTCGCGGACAAGTGCAGTTGCAGGTATTGCTTGACCCCTTCAGGCGTGGCAAACACGGTGCGGGCTTTCATTTGCTGCGCCATGGCACGGCGGGCCAGCTCCAGCACCGCGACAATTTCAGAGCGCTTGGCAGGCCCCAGGCCTTTGACACGCTTCAGGTCATCGGCCGTGGCATGCAGCAGGCCGGCAATGCCGTCAAAGCCCGCATCACCTGTTTCGTTGGTCTTCAAGTGCAGCAGCTCATCGGCCATCTGCAAAACGCCCTTGCCCGCAATGCCCGTACGCAGCAACAAGGCCAGCAATTCAGCGTCGCTCAAGGCGCTGGGGCCACGGGCCAGCAGTTTCTCGCGCGGACGGGCATCTTGGGGCAGGTTTTTGATGGACATGGACGATCGGACCTGCTTTGACAGGGGAAGACACAGGCTTTCTACAATAGCGCACAGTTTATAGAGACTTCCATGACCACTGACATCGCCCGGGTTGAATCGGGTTCCTTCCTCACCCTGCATTACCGCTTGGCTGGCCCTGGCGGTGACATCATCAACACCTTCAACGACAAGCCCGCCACGCTGTCTCTGGGCACGGGCGAGTTGTCGCCTGCGGTCGAGCAATGTTTGCTGGGCTTGCGCGAAGGTTGCCGCGAGACCTTCAGCTTGCCCGCAGGGTCCGCTTTCGGCGAGCGCCAACCGGACATGTTGCAATGGGTGGCGCGCAAGCTGCTCAATGAACTGGGCGACCCTTATGAAACCTACCGTGTGGGCGACGTGGTGCAGTTCCCTACACCTGACGGCCTGGGCCAGTACGCGGGCGTGGTCACTGAAGTGGGCCAAAAAGCGGGTGACGGGGTGTTGTTTGACTTCAACCACCCGCTGGCGGGGCAACCGGTCACGTTTGAAGTGCATTTGATTGGAGTTTTATGAGTAATGTGCCACAGGAGAAAAAGGCCGCCGCGCTGGGCTGCCCCGAGCAGGGCACGGCCCCCCCGGGGGGCAGCGCAGCACACGAAGTGGCAAGCGTGGGGGTCGAAATTTACCTAGCGGAGCCGCGCGGTTTTTGCGCAGGTGTTGATCGCGCGATTGAAATCGTGGAGCGTGCCTTGCAAAAATTCGGCGCGCCCATTTACGTGCGCCACGAAATCGTTCACAACACCTACGTGGTGAACGACCTGAAAAACAAAGGCGCTATCTTCATTGAGGAACTGGCGGACGTGCCGCCAGGTTCGACGCTGGTGTTCAGCGCCCACGGCGTCAGCAAGGCGATTCACACCGAGGCACACGCCAGGGGCTTTCAAATTTTTGACGCCACCTGCCCACTGGTCACCAAGGTTCACGTTGAAGTGGCCAAGCTGTACAAAGAGGGCTATGAATTCATCATGATTGGCCACAAAGGCCACCCTGAAGTGGAAGGCACCATGGGCCAGCTGGACAGCGGCATTCATTTGGTGGAAGACGTGGCCGATGTGGCGCACGTCAAGCCGTCGCAAACTGCCAAATTGGCCGTGGTGACGCAAACCACGCTCAGCGTGGACGATGCCGCCGAGATTGCCGCCGCCGTCAAGGCCCGGTTTCCGCAAGTGCGAAGCCCCAAACAGCAAGACATTTGTTACGCCACGCAAAATCGGCAAGACGCCATCAAAGTCATGTCGCCCCAAGTCGATTTGATGATTGTGGTGGGCAGCCCCACCAGTTCCAACAGCAACCGCTTGGCGGAACTGGCCCGCAAGTTGGGGGTTGAAAGCTACATGGTTGACAGTGCGGACGAGCTGCAACCCGCCTGGCTGGAGGGCCGCCAGCGCGTGGGCTTGACCGCAGGCGCATCGGCCCCGGAAATTTTGGTGCGCGAGGTGATTGACCGCATCAAGGCGCTGGGCGCGGTGTCGGTGCGCAAGATGGATGGCATTGAAGAGACCATCAAATTCCCATTGCCCAAAGGTCTGAAGCTGTGAGTGAAGCGATGGCGGTTGATGCAAGGGTCGCCCACGGCCTGCGGGCTGAAATTCAAGCCGCAGCCGAGCGCAGCGCCCAGCGTGCGCCGCAATTTTTGCGCCAAACACCACTGTTGAAATTGCCCGGCAGCGCCTTGGGGTTGCCCTGTGCCGAGGTCTGGCTCAAGCTGGAACACCTGCAAGTCGGTGGCAGCTTCAAGGCGCGCGGCATGCTGAACCGTCTGCTGTCCAACCCGATTCCGGCAAGTGGCGTGATAGCCGCCTCAGGCGGCAACGCTGGCATTGCCACCGCAGCAGCAGCGCGGGCATTGGGTGTGCCATGCGAGGTGTTTGTGCCGACCGTGTCGCCAGCGGCCAAACAGGCCAAGCTGCGCAACCTGGGTGCCAAAGTGGTGGTCACCGGTGCCGCTTACTTTGATGCTTTGCAAGCCTGCCATACCCGCCAGCGCGAGACAGGAGCGCTGATGACACACGCCTACGATCAAATCGAAGTCGTCGCCGGTGCGGGCACGCTGGCCGCTGAAATTGAAGCCCAGGGTGGCGTGCCAGACAGCGTGCTAGTCAGCGTGGGCGGGGGCGGTTTGATCGGCGGCATTGCAGGCTGGTTTGAGCACCGTGCCCGCGTGGTGGCGCTGGAGTCGGAGCACACGCCAACGCTCTTTTCAGCACGCAGCGCGGGGCACCCGGTGGATGTGACGGTGGGGGGCATTGCCGCTGATTCGTTGGGAGCTAAGCGTATTGGCGACATTGGCTGGGGCGTGACGCAACGCTACGTGAAAGATGCATATCTTGTGAACGACGAGGCCATTCGTCACGCGCAGCGCTGGCTGTGGACCGAGTTTCGGCTCGCCGTTGAACCCGCCGCCGCGCTGGGCCTTGCCGCCCTGCAGACGGGGGTTTACCAGCCACTGGCCGATGAGAAAGTTTGTCTGATTTTGTGTGGCGCTAACATGGATGTGACAGTGTTGGCGTAGTGCCCGTGCCGGCAGGACTGAAATGCCAAATTTCAAAAGTCATATCACCGGTGATATGACTTTTTCTCAAAATCTTCAAAGCGGCCAAAATATGAATAAAAAGGCCTCTAGATCCCTAATTTATTCAATAGTTTGCTATTTTAATTATAGCATTTGGTGATGGCAACAATATGCCAGAATCCAGCGCCACCAGGCCGTCATTCAAAGCGCCTGCGGCCTGTTCACAACCGCTGGCCAGTGTTTGAGGCAATTCCTTGCTGCGCTGAATCTAAAATAGCGTCATGTTAGACATCACATCCCTCAGAAAAGACTTGGGCGCGGCTGTGGCCAGGCTGCAGACCCGCAAAACGCCGCAGAACTTTTTGAACGTGGACGCGTTTCGCGCCATGGAGTCAGAACGTAAAACCATTCAAACCCGCACGGAAGAGCTGCAAGCCAAACGCAATTCTTTAAGCAAGCAGATTGGTCAGCTCAAAGCCAAAGGCCCGGCGGGTGCGCCCGAAGCCGATGCCGCCATAGCCGAAGTGGCTGCGCTGAAAGGCGAGCTTGAAAGCTCTGCCACCCGGCTGGAGCAAATTCAGACCGACCTGCAGGGCCTGTTGCTTGCTGTACCCAACCTGCCACACGACAGCGTGCCAGTGGGTGCCGATGAGCACGGCAACGTGGTGGTGCGCAGCTGGAATCCGCAAGGCGATGCGCCCCAACCCTTGGGTTTTGAAGCCAAAGACCACGTGGACTTGGGGGCCCCGCTGGGCTTGGACTTTGACCTGGGCGTCAAATTGACCGGGTCGCGCTTCACCGTCATGAAGGGCGACATTGCACGGGTGCATCGGGCGCTGGCCGCCTTCATGCTGGACGTGCAAACGCTTGAACACGGCTACACCGAATGCTATGTGCCCTACATCGTCAACGCCGACAGCTTGAAGGGCACCGGGCAACTGCCCAAATTTGAGGGCGACCTGTTTGCCGCCAAAAAAGGTGGACAAGACGGCGAACCCGTGGCCGACACGGCCGCCCTTTACCTGATTCCCACCAGCGAAGTGCCGCTGACCAACATCGTGCGCGACGAGATGCTGACGGCCAGCCAGTTGCCCCTGAAGCTGACCGCCCACACGCCATGTTTTCGCTCTGAAGCGGGCAGCTACGGGCGCGACACACGCGGCATGATCCGCCAGCACCAGTTTGACAAAGTCGAAATGGTGCAAATCGTGCACCCCGACACCAGCTATGACGCGCTGGACCACATGGTCGGCCACGCCGAAGCGATTTTGCAAAAACTGCGCCTGCCTTACCGCGTCATGCTTCTGTGCACCGGCGACATGGGTTTTGGTGCCGCCAAAACGTACGACTTAGAGGTTTGGCTGCCTGCACAAAACACCTACCGCGAGATCAGCTCGGTGTCCAACTGCGAGGCCTTTCAGTCGCGCCGCTTGCAAGCCCGCTTTAAAAACGAGCAAGGCAAAACCGAATTCGTCCACACGCTCAATGGTTCGGGCCTGGCGGTGGGGCGCACGCTGGTGGCGGTGCTTGAAAACTACCAAAACGCAGACGGTTCAATCACCATCCCTGAGGCACTGCGACCCTACCTGGGTGGCATGGCGACCCTGAGCAAACCCGCGAAGTGAGCGATGGCGCGATGTCTTGACCACGGCGGCAATGCCGTTGATACTTGGTTTTCTCCGCCCTAGGCCAGCGCCCACGCCACGCCCGTCACCTCAGATATTTCAGACACTTCAGATAAGACCGCAAGTCCATGATGTCCAATTCTTTTGCCTTCGTGCAGCTCATCCTGATTCCTTTGGCCATTTTGGTGGTTTTGGGCATCTTGGCCTACATCTTTTTTGGCGGTCGCCGCGAATCGGGCAAACGCGCCCGGGCCCAGGCCGACAAAGACTTGCAGGCTGGTGCTGACGATTCGGACACCCGGTTTTCAGAGGCGTTTTCCAGCAGCCTGGACGCTGACCATGGCGTGGCGTCGGCATTTTTTGGCGAACCCACCCTGCCCGGCACGGCGGGCCCCGCCAAGGCCGATGTTGACGCTGCGCGGGCCGAAGTCGCGCAAGTGGCTGTTGCAGTGACCAAAGCGGCTGAGAAAGTCTCGCTCTTGGTGGTGGATGATTCGGCCGTTCCCCGCGCCAAATTGCGCAAGCTGTTTGAAGCCAACGGCTACCAAGTGGTGTGTGCCAACGACGGCGTCCAAGCACTGGACGCCATGACCAAAACCAAATTTGCCGTGGTGGTGACTGACCTCGAAATGCCCAACATGAATGGGTTTGAGTTGATCGCCGCGATTCAGGGCAATCTTGAAACCGAAGACATACCTGTCATTGCCATCACCGGGCACGAAGAAATGTCGGCCCAGGTGCAAAATCTGCAAGGCTTGTTTGGAATTTTCAGAAAGCCCTGGGTGGACCTGGACTTGATGAAGCGTGTAGACATGCTGGCCACGCTCAAAAAATAATTCCATTTTCAAATCATCCGTGCAGGTCGTTGCACCTCCTAGCCGTGCAAAAGCACTGTCTTCGTCGGTGCGCCTACTTCACGAATGATTTGGAAACGGAATCAGCCCGCTAACCAAGCTGGGCCATGGTCGTGGTCACGCTCTCCCGTTTGGGCGCAACCCGGCCCGACTCAAAGGCCCCGGGCGAAGTGGGCGATGACGCCGCCTCAATGATGTAGGCTTCAAAAGCATCTGCCGTCATGGGTTTGCTGAACAAGTAGCCTTGCACTTCGGTGCAACCCCGGTCGCGCAAAAATGCCAGTTGACCTTCGGTTTCAACGCCCTCGGCAATGGTTTCAATGCCCAGGCTGTTGGCCATGCTGATGATGGCCCCGACGATGGCCTTGTCATCCGGGTCTACTGTGATGTCGCGCACAAAAGTCTGGTCAATTTTGAGCTTGTAAACCTGAAATCGCTTGAGATAGCTCAAAGACGAGTAACCCGTGCCAAAGTCGTCAATCGACAAGCGAATGCCCCGGCGCACCAGGTCGTCCATGACGGCAATGGCCGCCACTGGGTTGGTCATGGCGGCGCCTTCGGTCAGTTCCAGCTCAAACAGGTTGGCGGGCAAACTGGCATCGCGCAGGGCCATCGATACCAGCTCGGGCAGCTCGGCATGGCGAAACTGCACGGCCGACAAATTGACCGCCATCATCATGGGGGCCATGCCCCGGCGAATCCAGTCAGCCAATTGCTGGATCGCGGTGCGGATGACCCAGGCACCAATGGGCAAAATCAGACCATTGTTTTCAGCCACCGGAATGAATTCAGCTGGCGACACGTGCCCCAGCTCCGGGTGGTGCCAGCGCAGCAGGGCTTCCACGCCCACAATGTCGCCGGTTGCGACCGAGATTTGCGGCTGGTAACGCAGCGACAGTTGGTTGCGCTCCAGGGCACGGCGCAGCGCGTTGCTCAAGGTCAGGCGGCGGTCTGAAATGCCTTGAATTTCGTTGGAATAAAAGTGGTAATTGTTGCGCCCGTCGGCTTTGGCGCGGTACATGGCGGCGTCTGCGCAGCGCGCTAGTGAATCCAGGTCAGCACCGTCTTTGGGGTACATGGCAATGCCAATGGATGGCGTGATGGTCAGCTCATGGTGGTCCAGCAGCATGGGGGCTTGGGCCAAAACCAGCAGTTTTTCTGCCACACGCGCCGCGCCAGCCGCATGGGTGTCGGGCATCAAAATGATGAATTCGTCGCCGCCCAGGCGTGAAATAGTGTCTTTTTCGCGAACAGCCGCGCGCAGGCGCACACCCAGTTCAACCAGCACGGCATCGCCTACTCGGTGCCCCAGTGAATCGTTGATGGTTTTGAAATGGTCCAAGTCCAGAAACATCAGCGCCACCGAAGTCTGGCCCCGGTGTGCCGCTTTCAGCGCAACCTGACAACGATCCGACAACAGCAGGCGGTTGGGCAAACCAGTCAGCGCGTCAAAATGCGCCAACTGGGTGATGTGTTTTTCAGCTTCGATCTGCTGGGCGGCTTTGATCTCCAGCGCGTGAACCGTGTTTTTGAGCTCCAGCGTGCGCTGCTCCACCAAGTTTTCCAGGTCGGTTCGGGTTTGCAACAACTCGGCTTCGATTTGCCTGCGCACGGTGATGTCGTCGGTAATCCAGATCGAGCCTTGCTCCAAATCGTTGGGGTCGATGGCCTTGGCCCGAACGGCACAAAACATAGGTGTGCCATTTTTTTTGCACAGCTGCATTTCGCCTTCGTAAGCCAAGCCTTTGGAGAACGGCTCGTAGCACAGTTGCCCTGCGGCTTGCCAGTCTTCGTCGTTGCAATACCACTGGCGCGACGACTTGCCAATCAGCTCGCCACGTTCATAACCAAACAAGCGCTCGAAGCTCTGGTTGCACTGCGTGACTTTTCTGCCGCGCAAAAAGACGATGCCGACCATGGCGTTGTCCAGCACCAGGCTTTGCTGCTTCAGAACGGTTTCCAGACTTTTTTGGGCAATAGTTTCGTCGTTGATGTCGTCAATGATCCAGATCGAGCCTTCGTCGGCCAAGTCCGGGTTGACGAGTTTGCCGGTCAGGTGCGCCCAAAAAGTCTCGCCATTGGCGCGCTTCATTAGCAGCTCGGTTTTGTAAGAAGCGCCTTTGGCCAGTACCGGATAAGCGGCCTTGCCCAGCGCTCGAAAAGACGCTTCGCTAGGGTACAGCGACTGGCTGGATTTGCCCAGCAGTTCTTCGGGTGTTTTGAGGCCGAAGATCTCGGCAAACCGCAGGTTGCAGCGCTCAATGAAGCGTTGCTTGATGAAGGCGATGCCGACCCCCGCGCTGTCAAAAACCAGTTGTTGCTCACGCAAGGTTTGGCGCAGGCGATCCAGCGTTTCGGCAGTCTTGACTGCCGCCGCCGAGGGCTTTAAGCGTGGAAGGGACAGGCTCATGGTTTGGAGCGCAGGGGCCTGACGCTTACCCGAATCATGTTTTGATTGAGGGTGTGCAAAGCCGCCTGGCACGTGCTGTAGGCAGGGGACGCTCGCGTGAGAAAAATGACGACAAAAAGCATTTTTTACCCCTGACCCTAATTAAAACGGCCTGACGCTAGAAAAAGTAGCATCAGGCCGAGTTGATCTGGCGGAGAGGGTGGGATTCGAACCCACGGTACCTTGCGGTACGCCTGATTTCGAGTCAGGTACATTCGGCCACTCTGCCACCTCTCCTATGTCGCTAGATCGAATTGTAGCAGTCCGTTTATTCAGCGTTTTGCAGTTGCGCCAGTGCCAATTCAAGGTCTTGCAGCACCACACCGTCGGCCAATTTCAGGCTGTCATGGGCTGTCAGCAGGGCTTGAGCGCCGGTGGTTTGCAATTGTCGCGCCACAAGCCCCGCGTCTTTGGGCGAATCAAACCCCGCGCTTTGCAGCAGCAGGCGACCCTGGGCTTCCACCAGCTTGATGTAAAACTTGCCATCGGCTTCGCGGTACTGCTTGATGCTGGGTCGCGCCGTTTTCACAGCCTTCACGGCGCGGCTGTCGTCAGACTGGCCCAAGTTGCGCAGGCCCACCGCCCGGCGCAGCTTGGCCGCGAACGGTACCGACAGCGCTCGGGCCTTTTGCGCGCCCGCCAGCAAAATGGTTTCGATCTTGCCGGGGTCGTCCATCAGGGCTTGGTAGTGCTCGCGCATGGGTGCCAGCTCGCGGTCAACCCGCTCAAACAGCAGTTGTTTGGCGTCGGCCCAGCCAATGCCGTCAGCATAGGCCTGGCGCAGGGCGGCGGTCTCCGTCTCGCTGGCAAAGGCCTGGTAAAACTGGAACAAGGCCGAACCTTCCACCTCTTTGGGTTGCCCGGGCGCTTTGGAGTCGGTGACGATGCCGCCAATCAGTTTTTTAAGTTCTTGGGCTGAGGCGAACATGGGAATGGTGTTGTCGTAGCTTTTGCTCATCTTGCGGCCATCCAGCCCGGGCAAGGTGGCAACGGTTTCCTCAATCGCCGCTTCGGGCAGGGTGAAGTGGTCGCCAGTTCCATCGTTGTAGCGGTGGTTGAAGCTGCTGGCAATGTCGCGGGCAATTTCAATGTGCTGAACCTGGTCACGCCCGACGGGCACCTTGTGTGCGTTGAACAACAAAATGTCGGCCCCCATCAGCACGGGGTACATGAACAGACCGGCCGAAATGTCGGCGTCGGTGTCGGCCCCTGAGGCGGCATTTTTGTCGACTTGCGCCTTGTAGGCGTGCGCGCGATTGAGCACGCCTTTGCCCAAAACGCAAGTTAAAAACCAGGTCAGTTCGGGGATTTGGGGGATGTCTGACTGACGGTAAAACGTGACGCGATTTGGGTCTAACCCAGCTGCCAGCCAGCTGGCTGCAATCTCCAGGGTTGATTGCTGAATGCGCTCTGGATCCCCTGTTTTGATGAGTGCGTGATAGTCTGCCAAAAAATAAAAACTCTGCGCATTGGCCTCTTTGCTGGCGGCTACCGATGGGCGAATAGAG